>CACZAY010000110.1 GCA_902779265.1 uncultured Bacteroidales bacterium
GACCTGATAGTTCACGGTCGAGACACCGTCGAAGCACTCGTCAAGCACGTCGCCGTCCCAATAGATGCGGAAGTTCATGCAGACACCCGGAGCGGAAGACGCTACGCGATCGTCGGACGAACGGGTCGTTGTCGCACTCCACAGGTTGCCATCGACGGTCCAGAGCTCTGCGCCCGGGAAATCGTTCGTGAAGTTGCCCGCGATGCATCGGCCGCAATCACTGCCGCGCTTCCAGCGGAACAGGATTTCGTTGGTGCTGGCATCGACATAGACGCAACCCGGATTGTCCTCAAGGCAGCGGAAAGCCTCAACGCCGTCGCGATATGGGTCGAGGTCACCGTAGTGCTGCGCGTCGCCGTGTCCGAGCTGTGCGCTCGACTGGAACTTGCCGAACTCATCGACCACCATGTTGCCGTGGCAGATTTCGTCGCGGCCGTCGCCATCCACGTCACAAATGGTGAAGTTGTGGTAGCCCTGTCCGTAGAATTCATTGGTCCAATCGTCCACGGCGCAGGCCCAACGGAGCTGCAGTTTCTTGTTGACGACATCCCACGTAGCGGCATGATAGTTCGTGTAGCAGCCACGGCCGATGAATACCGACGGATGCACGCCGTCAAGATACGGAGCACCGAAGTGGAACTTGGTGGCGCGGTGGCCGCCGTCGCTCTTGCTGCTGCCGCCATACCAGAAGGCCACTGAACGGCGTGCGAGGTTGTTGCCCGGAGCCGACGTGCCTGGCTCGTAAACGCCCGATGCGGGATTGCCGCTGTTGGTCGTCGAGGTATTGTAGGTGCCGCAATTAGAGTCGAAAATCTGGTAGTCGAGCGTGGTGCCGGTTGCGCCGTCGAGCATGACGATGTATTCGTTGCCCTGCTCCATGAAGGCCTGCGAACCGGAGTAGTCGGTGCGGTAGTTGGCCGATGCGTTGCCCAACACTGTTCCGTCGGGCAGAATCGTGCCGTCGCCGCCACGGAAGATGATTTCAGCCTTGCCGTCAAGGTCGAAGTCGAAGGCAAAGCAGGCATTTTCCGAGCCGTTGCCGTCCTTCATGTTCGGGCCGAGGTTGACCTCCCACAGCTTCTTTCCGGTAAACTCGTAGGCCTCAAAACGGGTGTAAGCCGAGTCGTTGCCGACGGTAAAGTCGGTGTTCTGACGTTCGATGACGAGTTCGTATTGGCCGTCACCATCCAGATCGGCCACCGAGGCATCAGTAATCTGCATGACCGACGTCACGTCGCGGCCCGTCTTCGGGTCAATGACCTTGGCCAATGCAATTTCCTTGTACTGCTGCGACCACACGGATGCGGCATCGCATTGTTGGCCGATGCCATTGGCCGTCACAGCCGCCACCGTATAGGCATTGGCCGATGTTCCCGCCGCGTCCTGATAGTTGGACACGTTCAATCCCTCGGCGATGAGGACACCGTCGCGGTACAGGTTATACTTGGTTCCGTAAAACTCGTCTCCCGTGATACGCCACGAGACAAAGACGCCAGTCGAGGTCTTCACTGCGACCAGGCCCCGATCCAAATTTTCCATCTGACGCTGCGCAAAAATGCCCGAAGCGCACGCCATCAAAACTGCAAAGATGTAGATTTTCTTCATAAAGGAATCTGTGCTAAATTACCAAAATTCAAGGTTATTCGTGTTTCGAGCCGCGAAGATACGCATTTTTGCGCGGACGGCAAAAGATTTCCACCGAAAGGCGCGATTCGGGGCAAAAAAATTGGCCGAAAATGAAAATAACGTTATCTTTGCGGCATGAAAAACGACGAAATTACCCGCCGCGAGGCACTACAGCGCATGGGCTTGGGGCTCATCGGCCTCGGCCTGCTCACGACGCTCCCCATCGGCTGCAGTCCCACCCCCACGCATCCCGACCAGCACGTACTCTGCAACCGTTGTAATGGTTGTGGCCAATGCCATTGCCCCTACGGCGTTGACATCGCGGCCAATCTCACCCTCTACAATGACGAGGCGCGCGCCGGCCGACTGCCCGACCCACGCGAGGGGATGACCGACAACTACCGGCGCGAGAGCGAACGCTTCATCAAGCGGCTCAACCGCATCCCACGCCTGGCCCAAGCCGACCGATGCGTCAGCTGCCTACGCTGCCAGGGCACCTGCGAGCAGCATGTGGACATCCCCATGGCCCTGCGCCAGATGGAGGCATTGATTCAAAAAGTGAAAGACGATGGCACATTGGCATGACACAGACCCGCTGCAGCGGTACATTGGCCAAGACTCCACAAAAGTCAAGGTGCTCGAAGCGTCACAGGCGCCCGACGGCAGCGTGAACGCCGTCCTGCAAGGCGAACGGTTCGAGAAGCAGATCCGCACACAGATGCCCGACGGCTCGCCGGCCGCCGCACGCCTCTACCCTATCCTGCCGCCCACGACGCTGCAATATCCCGATTTTCTGAAGGCATGCACCGGCTGCGGCAAGTGCATCGAGGCCTGTCCCGAAAAGATTCTGAAGGCAGCCCACCGCGAATATGAAGTCTATGACATCCACGATGCGGCTGGCAAGGCGACCGCCAGTTTCGAGTTGGGCTACTGCCGGCCGAACTGCCACCGCTGCGCCGAGGTGTGCGAGACGGGAGCCATCCCCCTGCTCGACCTGGTGCAGAAACGGGCCGTCCGCACAGGCTGGGCACAGTTCAACAGCCGCACCTGCATCACCCAGACCGACCACGTGCCCTGCGATGCCTGCACCCGCCACTGTCCGCACAAGGCCATCACGCCGGTCGAAAAGAACGGACTGAAAATCCCGCGCATCAACACCCGACTATGTACGGGCTGCGGCGCCTGCGAATTCTACTGCCCCGCGCGGCCGAAAGCCATCTATGTTGAGGGATTGTGACATTGGCCAATGCCCTTATCCCGCCCCACGAGAAAAAAACGAATCGAGGCTGCCTCCCATGAGACAGCCTCGATTTTTCAATTGTTCGGCTTCTGTTTATAGGCCAACCAATATAGGATTACCGACGACACCCACCATCCGCAACTGATCAGGAAGGGTAGGATTTCCCGTCGCGAGACATACATCCAGATCTGCAATGCGAACACGACCGTCGCAATGATGAAGAGGACCAGAATTGTCTTTTTCATCATTGTCAACTATTATTCACCCTGGATGAACCACGATGACTCGTCGCTGTACTGCGCCGTACCCAGGACGTTGATGGTCGAGGCATCCTTTTGGCCGATGACCGTCTTCAGGTAATCGTTGCCCGACATACCGTCGTTGGTCAGCGAGTAGGTCTGGCCGTTGACCGTAATCGACTCGCTGCGGTTCATGCGGCGGGCGACACGCACAAGGTCGGGGAAACGCTGTCCCTCATGGCCCAGCTCGAGTGCAGCCTCGTCCATGATGATTTTCTCGACGAGGTAGATCGAATCGGCCTTTGTCGCGCAGTCGGACAGACTCTTCGTGCTGAAGTTCGACGTGGTCTTGTAGGCCATCAGCTGACGGCCGCGCAGACCCGATGCGCTACGCCATGGGCCACGAACCACGATACCCTCGAAGGCATTGCTCGTCGCCGTGGTATAATAGCGCGTGTCGAAATAGAGCAACGCCGAGTCGGTCTCGTTGTCACAGATACCGGTGCTGATCGGATAACGCAGGCCGAACAGGTTGCGTGTCATGCCGACGTAGTTGCCCGACGAGTTCAGGCCGGCGTAATCGGCAGGCTTGCTCGCCGTTGTGGTGGCCTTTCCGTTGCGATCCTTGCCCGGATAGGTCGTACCGTAGTAGCCGGCGGGACCACCCATCAGGAAACCATAGGCCATATCGGGATAGCCCGCGCGGTTGAGCGCCTCGGCGAAACGGAGGTGCAGACCGGCCGCACGATAGAGCCACAGGCGGCCCTTGCGGTTCTTCGGCTCGTCATGATTGTACAGGAAGAGGTACTTGGCGCAGACAGTATCGCCCTCGTCCACGCGGAAGGTGGCACCGGCGTAGTCGGTCGAACCGGGCACAAAGGCACCGAAGCCTCGCGGGTCGTAAGGTGCGCTGTTGTTACGCAGGATGTCGGCGCGCTGGGTCTCGGCGATGAAGTTGGCCGATGGACGCAGCTGGTAGCTGCCGCCCCATGCGGTCGATTCAAACAGGTCGATGAAGGGATATTTGGGCTCACCATCGGCCGTAAAGGTCATTGTCCAGATCCACTCATACATACCGGGACGCGTCGAAACCTCGTCAGAGAACATGTAAGGCCACGTGGTGAAGAACGAGCGTTCGTCCTGCTCCAGGTAGCGCAGAGTGCCGGCGCAATAGTTGTAGCTGGTCTGCGAGGCCGATGTCGGCAGCGAACCGCCGGTATAGGTGAACGTGTTGCAGCGGTAGTAGAGCGAGTTTTCGGTCTCCGAACCTTCGGCATCCTTATTCATGACCTCCTTGTAATAGTAGGCTGCCTTGCGGAAATCATCCTGCGAACGGCCGGCCCAAAGGTAGAGATCGGCCAACAGCAACTTCTTGTTGATGAAGTAGTGCTTCAGGACCTGACCGTTGAGCGTGACACTGCTCGATCCGTCGATGACCAGCGGCGACAGCTCGTAATCCTCGAGTGTGGGCACACTCTCCATGCAACCGATCAGTTTCGGGAGGAGTTCATCGAGGCCAATGGTCTGAACCGACTTCTGATACTCGTTCAGCTCGGCCACCGATTCGAATGGCTTGTCAATATAATAGACCCGGCCGAACTGGGCGGCCAGCTGCAGATAGACGTAGCATCGGATGGCCTGCACGTCACTGTATCGTTCGGCGTATTCATCTTTCGACAGGTCACGGCGCTGCAGCATCTTGTCGAAGTTGTAAAGCGCGTCGTTGCAGTTGGCAATGATGGAATAATATGGCTGGGTCGAGAAATAGGGATTGGCCGCATTATACTGGTTGGCCTCGACCTGCTGGAGATAGTCATTGGCATTGGCCGTAATCGACATCAAGTCGCCGCGCAGCTCGTTGAGGACAATCATCTGCTCGGACAGGTTCATGAACTGCGAGTAGATGCCCAGGATGTGGTAGTCTGCATCCTCGGAATTGGTGTAGGTGTCATCGTACGAGAGCGCATCTTCAATCTCGGTATCGACACAGGCGCTGAACGTACCGAGTGCGATTAACGACAGAATCGGGAAATATTTCTTTTTCATAGAATTCATAAGTTTAAGACTTTTCGACACTTACAGACCGAGTTTGAGGCCAATGTAGAACGAGCGCGCCGTGGGGGTCGTGAAGGCATCTACGCCCTGGAAGAGCGGATTGCTCGACGACGAAGAGCAGATTTCGGGATCGTAGCCCGAATACTTCGTGGCGCAGAAGACATTCTCGCAAGTGCCATAGACGGTGAGGCCCGTGATGACATCGGTCTCGAGATTGAAGTCGTATGACAGGGTGATGGCCTTGCACTTGAGGAACGAGCCATCTTCAATCCATCGGTCGGAGAAGCGGTTGTTGCGCATCTTGTCGCCGTAGGAGGCACGCGGATAGGCAGTCACATCGCCCTCAGTGCGCCAACGCAGCAAGGTGTTCTTGGTCTGGTTGACGTAGCTTGACATGGACTCCAACTGCGAACGGGTGTAGTTGTAGATGTCATTGCCGAGTGAGAAGGTGAAGTCGGCCTGCAAGGTGAAGCCATAAGACTTGATGGTCGATGACAGACCACCGAAGAGTTTCGGATTCGGATTGCCGATTTCGACCATATCGCCCTCGTCGATGAGCGTACGGCCGTCCATGTTCACAAAACGGACATCACCAGCCTCGAACGGCACAGCCGAGGCACCGACCATCGTTGTGAGTCCTTCAGCTGCGGCATCGGCCGATGTGCTATAGACGCCACGAGTCTTGTAGCCGTAGAAGACGCCGGCCGATGAGCCTACGCGCGTCAGCACTGTACCATCGCCTACCGTGCTCTGGAAGGCGCCGGTCTCGAGTTTTGTGACCTCGTTCGTGTTGTGAGCGACATTGGCCATCAAATCCCAACTGAAATGACGGTTGCTGTAAACGCGGCCGCCGACGGTGAGTTCGAAGCCAGAGTTCTCCATCTCACCGCCATTGGTCAGGAACTTGTCCTTGCCGACGTATGAAGGCATCTGGGAATAGATCAGCAGGTCGCTGATGCGCGACTTATAGACATCGGCCGAAACATGAAGCCTGTTGTCGAGGAACGCGGCGTCGAAGCCGACATTCATCTTCTGCATACGCTCGGGCTTGAGGTCTTCATTCTTGATCGTACCGCCGCCCAGGGCAAGTCCGTTGCTCGTCAGGAAACGTGTCGAGACATAGTAACGGCGGTTGCTGTAGTTGGTGATGTCGTCGTTGCCCGAGACGTTGAATCCGGCACGCAACTTGAAGAGGTTCAGCCATGTGGCCGATTTTGCGAACTCCTCGCTGCTGACGAGCCAGCCGGCATTGACGCCGGGATAGAGCAGGAAGGCATCGACATTGTCGCCATAACGGCTTGAGGCATCGGCCGAAAGTGTAACCTCGGCGAAATAGCGGTTCTGCCAATTGTAATCGACATGACCGTAGTTGGCAAGCCAATTGGCCGTACCGATATGACCACCGATTTCGTGCAGGTTCGGATCACCGGCGCCGATGGTCTGATAGGCGTTGCTGGCCGAGTTGTAGCCCTTGCCGTAGTCATCTTCCACGCGATAGAAGAAGACGCGCTGGCCCACCGTAGCGTCGATGGAATGGCCGGCCACCTTGTGATGGAAGTTCAGCTGGACATCCTCGTAGATGTTGAAAAGACGCTCCACGCGGTGGATTGCCTCGTTGCTGACCTCGGTCGTAGGCAGACTCTCGTACGGAACACCGATGGTCGGATGGAAAATTTCCTCACGCTCCTTGTTGAAGTCGAGACCGAAGTTGTCGCGCAGGGTCAATCCATGCGGCAGGTCAACCTCCACGATATACGAGCCCATGAAGCGGTAGAAAGAATTCAGGGCCTTCATATCGCCGACGACGGCAGCGGGATTGGCCGCACCCAAAGCATCGACATCCTCCCACGCCTTGGAGAAGCGGTTGTTCTCGTCCACGCTCCTAGACGTTGTGAATGGGGTCTTGGCCAATGCCGTGTAAATCGGATTGAGATTGGAGGCCGAGCCCTCATTGGACAAATTCTTACGACCATAGACGAAGTTCATGTTCGTGTTCAGGCGGATGTTCTTCGTGAAGTTGATGTCGGCGTTGACACGCGCATTGTAGCGCTGGAAGTCAGAGCCCTTTACAACGCCCTCCTTGTTCTGGAAGCCGACCGAGACACCATAGATGGCAACATCGTCACCTCCGGTCACACCCAAAGAATACTGCTGCTTAAAGCCGCTCTGGAAAATCTCATCCTGCCAGTCAGTCTCCTGATTGTACTTGTAGTAGGAGCCGTAGAGATACGAGCCATCGGGCTGCATCTGTGGCTGCGTCGGATTGACCCAGACGAGCTGGCCCACCTCATTGGCCGACAAACCACTGGTCTGGGCGACCTCGGTGAGCAGGCGCTTGCTATCGGCCGCACCCAACATAGGAATCTTCTTGGGCTGCATGTTGACGCCCATCAAGGCGGTCACGTCAATGTGGGTGGCCTGGTCGGTGGTATGCTTCGTACGGATGAGGATAGCACCATTGGCACCCTTCGCTCCATAGATGGAGGTGGCGTCCTTCAACACAACAATCTGATCAATATCCTTGATATCGATACAGCCGAACGGAGTCGAAATCTGGCCCTCGATCATCGAGGTACCGAACTCGCTGTTTTCGATAATCAGTCCATCCAACACGATGATTGGATTGTTGTTGGCATAGATGGAGTTGATGCCTGTAGATACAGGAACTACGCCCAGCAATTCTCCGTCCTCGGAATAGTAGCCGGCGTTGACAAACTCCAGGTCGGAGGTCTGAGGACCACTACTGCCAGCGTTGAAGATGATACCGGCATTGCCGCTCGACTGCTGGTTCTGCTGGCCGGACAATCCA
>CACZAY010000111.1 GCA_902779265.1 uncultured Bacteroidales bacterium
AGTTTCAGATAGGAGGCATCCTCGATGAAGCGGTCGCTCATGCTGTTGTTGCCCACTACGTCGCCATAGTTGGCTCGCGGCATGGTGGTGATGTCGCCCTCGTTCTGCCAGCGGCGCAGGACGGACTTCGACTGGTTGGCAAAGTCGCTCGACGATTCAGTGATGCGGCGCACAGCGTTATATGCCTCGTTACCCTGGCTGAACACGAAATTCAGGTCAAGAGCGAAGCCCTTATACTCCACGCTGGTGAAAATCGAGCCGTAGAGGTCGGGCGTTGAGCTGCCCAGGACAACCTTGTCATCGTCGTTGATGATGCCGTCACCATTCTGGTCTTCGAAATACACGTCACCGGCCACATAGGCCACACCGTTGCGGTTCTTGAGGTTGGCAGCCTTGGCATCGGCCGATGTGCTATACACGCCGTTGGTACGGTAGCCGTAGAAGGCGTACGGATTCTCGCCCACGCGGGTGATGATCTCGCCGCCGTCGCTCAGGCCTGTCACATACGAGGACATGTTGCCCAACGACTTGACCTCACTCTTCAGTGTGGTGGCATTGAGGCCAATGGTCCAGCGCCAATCCTTGTTCTGGAACGGCACGGCATTCACTCCCAGCTCGATGCCGTTGTTCTTGATTTCGGCATCGTTGCAATAGTAGGGCGAGGTGCCCAGGGCCGAACTGTTGCTGCCCAGCATCAGGACGTTCTTGGCCAATGCATTGTAGTAGTCGACACGGAGGCCGATGCGGTTCTGCAGGGCCGAGAAATCGACGCCGAACTGCGTGGTGAAGTCACGTTCAGGCTCCAGCTTCGTGTTCGGCACATTGGCGCGCACGATGCCGGCGATGGTCTGGTAAGGCTGCGACGTGTAGTAGTATTGGCCCAGCTTCGAGGCGTAGCGGCTGTTGCCCGTCACGCTCCAGTCGGCAAAGACGTCCAACTTGTCGAGCCACGATGTCTCATTGGCCATAAAAGGCATATTGGCCAACATCACGGCAGCATCGGCACCCGGATAGAGGGCGATGCGGTCGGAATCGGCACCCACCGAACTTGCGCCGTCGAACGAGGCTGCAACGCCCGCACGAGCCCAAGTACCGTAGGTATAGGTGGCCTGCGCGTAGCCGTTCAGCCAGTTCCACTGGTTGTTGTAGCCGCTGAAATAGAGGCCGATGGCCTGCGCGTCGCCCATCGTCTGATAGAAGTCTTTAGGCGTGTTGCGGCCGGTGGCCATGTCATATTCGGTCTGCGACTTCATGACCTGGAATCCGGCGCGGGCATCGAGCGCATGGACACGCGACCACGTGTGCTTGTACTGCGCATTGGCCCCATAATAGAAATTATAGACCGTGCCCTCGCCCACCTGGATGGTATTGTCGGCCTCGCCGTAGTTGTCGAAACGCGGCACGATGTCGCTGTTGTTAACACCCGGCGTGAAGAGCTTCTCCTTGTCGAAGTTGGTATAGAGGCCAATGGTCATCGCAATCGAGAGGTCGGCCAATGGACGGTACAGGACCTGCGCACGGGCGTTCATGTCGTACTGGCGCACAGAGCCATCGGCCGTATTCACAATCGAAACAGGGTTCGAGACGATGAAGTCAGTATTCGTGATCGAGCCCATATAGTAGCTCGAATAGCGGTTGATGAGGGCGTAAGTGCCATCGGCCGACGGAATCTTGCTACTCTGGTAGGGCGACAGGATGGGCGCGCGGCGGTAGGCGGCCAAGAGCGGATTGGTCTCCAGGCTGTAGCCCTGCTCCAGATATTGGCCGTTCAGATAAGCGAGATTGACATTGGCATTCATCTCCCAACGCTTGCTGACGAGGACGTTGGCATTGATCTGCGCGTGGAAACGGTCGCTCTTGGTCTCCTTCAGGACACCCTGGTCGCCCGTATAGCCCAACGAAATGTCATATTTGGCAATGGCGTCACCACCCTCCACGCGGAAGAGATAGTCGTGCGTGGCCGAGTTCTCGTAAATCTTGTCCTGCCAGTTGGTGTCGAACGTATAGAGGTGAGCCATGTTGGCCGATGGACTTGACATAAAACCAAAGTCGGAGAAGAACGAGCCCATGTCGTTGTTGTAGTAATCCATGGCGATGTCGCTCAGGTACGACTTGTATTCGCTGGCATTCATCAGCGGCAGGCGGTTGTTCTGCCAGTTGAGGCCAATGCTTCCCGCGAAGGTCACACGCGTATCGACGTTGTCACTCTTGGCGCCATCGGTCTCGATGAGCAGGACGCCGTTGGAGCCCAACGAACCCCAGGCCGAGGCCTCGGCACCGGTGAGCAGGGTGACATTGGCAATATCCTGCGGATTGATGGTCTGGAAGATGCTGCGGTTGTAGCCGCGGATGAGCTTCGATTCCTTCAGGTCGGGCATGTAGGGCACACCGTTGATGACGATGAGCGGATTGGTCTCGGCCACAAGGCTGCGGATACCGCGCACGGAAAGGGTCGAGCCCTCGCCCGTCATGCCGCCCTTCTGGACGACGTTCAGGCCCGTGAACTTGTCTTGCAGGGCTTTGTCCAATGTGACGGCCCCGAGTGAGAGATCCTTCTTGGCCACATTCTGCACGCCGAAGGTGTTTTCCACGCCCTCGCCGTTCTCGGCCATGCCGTTGAGCACCGTCTGGTTATAGTTGCGGCGGTCCAGCGGAATCAAGAAGACCGAGGCATTCTCCACATCGTTCTGCACGTGGATTTCCTTGGTGTAGAATCCCTTGGCCTGCACGCGGACCGTAGTCCACTTGGCCAAGTTCTGCATCTCAAAAGAGCCGTCGCTTTCGGTGCGGACCATACCGTGACCCAGGGCCGAGACAACAGCATCGGCCACAGGCTCCTTCTGGTCATTCAGGACCACACCCCTCACTGTATAGGTCTCCTGCGCCACGGCGACAGAAGAACAGATAGCAGCGCTGCATAAAATATATTTTAATGTATTCATACGATTTGTATTCTCAGGTTATGAGGTTTTAAGGGTCTCAGGTTTTAAGGTGAGTCTTGGCCAATGCACCAAACCTCACAACCTTATAACCTTACAACCTCAATCAATAATTATTCTCTGTTGGACGCAGACACCAGTGATTGAATGTCAGGGTTCCGGCCGATGTTCCGTTCTCGCTCGTCATGCGGATGAGCAGCTGGACGGCCTTGCCCTCGCCATTGACGGCGGGCACTTCGACCTCGGTATAGACGGGGCCGCCATCGGTCCAATAGTAGGCGTATTTGTTCTTCAATCCCTCGTCGAAGCGGCTGTCGGTCTTGTCGTAATATTCCGGCAGGCTGTTCGAGAGCGTGGCGCCACGGTCGTAGTGATAGGTCGTCGAACCGTCGGACAACGGCAGGTCCACCTTGTCGGCACACTCGAACTGGTCGCCGGCCTCATCGACGGCAATCAGCTGGATGCTCATGGCGGTCATGTTCTGCTTGAAGCCCATCGCCATGCGGTAGGTTCCGGGTGGCACCATCAGCACGTGGACATCGTTGCCGCCTTCGGCATTCGGACGAGAGAAGAGGGGCGTGAAGTCCATCTGGAAGTGTGCGGTCGTGTTGTCGGCCACCTTACAAGTCAAAGGGCTGTCGCCATGAGGTGCCCATACGCCCGAAAGTGGAGTCCACGGCGCGACCTCATTGTTCGAGACATTGAAGTTGCCCAGGTTTTCGCACTTGAAGTAGAGCTCCTTCTGGTCGGCGTCACACTTGGCATAGAGGTTGAACTCCTCGTGTAGGCGGTAGATCAGACGGTTGTTCGGGATGCGGAAATCCTTGACCTCGTAGGCCACGCCATTGGACAAAGCAATCGGATTGTCGAGGTCGATGGTCTGGATGTCGTTGCGCCAGATACGGTCGTAGATTGACTTGATGCTCACGTTGTCCTCGCTGCGCAGGTCATCGGCCGTGTAGGTCTTCTTGTAGAAGGCGGCCTCCAGAATCCAACGTTCGAGGTCCTCATCGCTCGTGTAGCCCACATAGACGCTGTCAAGGCTGCCGTTACGCAACAGCTGGATCTTGTGGTCATAACCCCATGACTTCAGCTTGTTTTTGGCTTCGGCCAATGCCTTTTCTATCACCTCGTCGCTGAAGAAGAGCATCGTGGCCTTGATGGCCTCGCTGGAGAGGTTGAAGTTCTTGGCGTCGAAGAAGGTGTTGGTGTAGATGAACACCGAGTCGTAGACGGTGCGACCCGACTCGTCGATGCTGATGGCCTTCGAGTGGGCCTTGTCGAACTCCTTGCCGCCCGACGAGAGCACCATGTTCTTGAAACGGCTGTACTTCGTATCGTCCAGGCCGTTGATGAAGTCCTGCAACGAGGTCGGGGTGACAATCATGTCGCTGATGACATAGATAAAACCGTCATTGGCCTTGATGACCTCCTGCAGCGTCGAGGTATTGAAGAGCATGTGGCCAATGATATTGCCGGACAATGCCTCTTCGTCGAGCGAGACGGTGACATACTTGTCGTGCCACATGAGCAGGCGGTTGCCGTCATTCAACTTCGACGGCGAGACCTCGATGTTGGTCACGTGGCTCTTGGCGACCTTCTCGGCCTCATCGGCCTCGGGTGCCTGAAAATTGTCATTGGCCACAACCAGTACCGTATGCTTCTCGCCCGAGTTGGGCATCTGGGCGTAGATGCCCTGCGCTTCGAACAGGGAGCTCATCTGCGACAGGTCGGAACGACTCCGGATATACTGCATGACCGAAAGGTCGGTCGAAAGGATGTCGGCATTCTCGTTGCGCACCGTGTTGGAGCTGTAGTAGTCATCGTCCTCCAGGTTGCCGCAACCTGCCACCAGCAGGGCTGCGATGCCTAAATATAGTAGCTTGTTCATGTCTTATTCTGTAATTGGAGTGAATGTAATCGCGTCGAACTGCAGGCTGAACTTGGCATTGGTCGATGCGGCCGGATCCATCATGATGAACTTGAAGGTGTGGCTGGCGGTCTCGGTGAACTCGATTTCGTCGTAAAGCACCGTCTCATAGACACCTGGTGTCGATTTCGTGATGGTCGTGTAGGGGGCACAATCCAGCTTGTGGTAGGTCTCCCACTCGTCGTCAGCCGGCTTGTAGGCCGGTTCCGGCAGGTCGACCCAGATACGCATCATGCCACCCTTGCTGCCGTTGCAGTTGCGGATGAAGGCCTGCTCGACGAGATAGGCCATCTTGATGGACACCTTGTATTTGCCTTTGACCAATGTGGGCGTCTTCATCGAGACATAGCCCATGTAGCCCATGTTGAAGACCAGACGGTCGTGGTTCAGGCAATCCTTCAGGTTGCTCTTGCAGGTGACGTAGGTCAACGAGCCGTAGGACGAGTTCTTGGAATCCTCGGGACCGGTCTCGACGGTATAGCATTTGGCCGATGAGACGCTCAGCTTGGACTCGTTTGCGACGGCCTCGGCCGGCTGGAAGACGTAACCCTCCTTCTGGCAGGCGTTGCGGATTTCCGAATAGTCGGCCAGATCCCAGACGACGGTCGATTGCTTGGGCATATAGACCGGCAGCCAGCCCGTCAGTTCGTGTACATAGCCGTTCTTGGCCATCACGTTGCTCGACGCGTCGTCGATGGACTGGCCCTCGATGTCATCCACATTCAGGAAATAGGTGTATATGGTGTCCAATGCCGTTTCCCCGCCCTCGCCGGCCGGCTGGCTGACGTAGGCGGCCGACTGGCTGATCATCATGATCTGATCATTGGCTATAGGCTGCCAGATGCGCACTGTGTCCGTGCCGATCATCTCCTGCAGCTCACCCAGGCTGTAACTGGCGTCGAACAGGTGGTACTCGACATAGCGCTTCAGCAGTTCATCGGTCGTGGCCGATGGGTCATCGTCGTGCGCGGCGAGTGCGTTCTTGAGGTCGGCCAATGAACCGATTCCCGCACGGCCGAATGCCTCGTCGCTCACGTTGAGCAGGGTGTAGTAATAGTTCGTGATGCGCTGTGCGCCGAGCACATAGGTCGTATCGGCCACCGTCGAAAGCACCTTGTCGTAGCCCGTTGCCCGAAGTGCCTCGACCATGATGTGCGATGCGCCATTGGCCACCACACGGTCAAAAACGGTCTCGACGAGCGGGGCGAGCGCGCCATCGGCCTTATAGATGAAGCCGTTCGAACACTTGATATATTCGCGCGAGATGCCTACGGTATCGGCCGATGACTTGCTCCACAGGTCAAAGCCATCAATCGAATCGACGCTCAGGTAGATGTTCTCGCCGGCCTCGTTGACAAGCTTGCCCTCGCGGTTGTAAACCACGACATCGGCCGAAAAGAGCTCGGTCAGCTTCAGCGAATCGACGTCGGTCGTCATCGTCTTGACGAGCGCGGCGGCATAGGTCACGCCCAGCTCCTCGACACGGCTCACGCCGCGCTTCTGGTAGAACCGCTGCATGGCCTCGTTGGTCGGGGCAAAGAGGGTGAAGGTATGGGCCGATGCCGAGCCGTTGCGCGCGTTGAGCACGCTGTAGGTCTCGGAATAATTCAGGACATTGACCCACTCGGAAAACTCTTCATAATCCTCCAGGGTGCTGGCGATGGGCTTGTCCTCGGTCTGGACGTAGGCGCCCTTCGACTCGTCCTTCAACTTCATGAGATCCTCATCACACGAGGCAAGCGTCATGATGGCCAATGGCATGGCTACCGCGACCAGAGTCTTGCCGAAATTGTCAAATAATACTCTCATAATCAATTATTTTTTGTAATAAGGATTTTGTTTCAGCTTGTTGTTGCATTCGATGTCTCCTTCGGGCAGCGGCAGGTACCATGCCCACGAGTTCTGGAGCACGGACTTCAGCTGGGCGTCCGAGGTTGTCTCATTGGCCTCAACAATCATATCGATGACCAACTTCTTGTATTCGAACTCATTGCGGCCCATGCCCTGCGTCTTGTACGCCTCGTAGGTGCCGTCCCCACTGTCTTCGACCGTTCCCTCGGGGGCGAACTTGCTGTCGTAGCGGGCCATGCGGAGCAGGTCGTACCAGCGCTTGCCCTCGCCGATGAACTCCATGTCACGCTGGGCAATCACCTCGCTGAGCAGGGTGAGCTGGTCGAGCGAAGCTATTTCATCGCTGGCTGTGGCCGACGTGAGGTCGATGTAGTCCGGCAAGGCGGCGCGGCGGCGTATCTGGTTGACCAATGCGATGGCGGCGGGCCACGACGACTCGCCCTTCATGACAAGGGCCTCGGCCTTCATCAGAATGACATCGGCCACGCGATAGAGAATGAAGTCGGCGTCGTTGTTCGTGCTGGTGCGTACGGTATTGGCATCGGCCACCTCCGTACCGCGATATTTCCACAAGTACGGCGTGCTCATCGACACTATCACACCTGATGACATAAACGAATTGGCACAGCAGGTTGCGAGATACATGCGGCCGATGCGGCCGTCCAGGGCCATACCTGAATTATTGGAGATGACCTTGGCCGTTTCCGACAAGACCTTCTCATGCAGTTTTTTCGTGAAGTTGAACGCGCCGGTCTTCGTTCCGGCGAGAGTGGTGCCTGACGGAGGGAACAGCGAGGCGAAATTGTTGTTCTTGTCCTCGACGGCATGGCTCCAGTAGAGCTCGAAGATGGACTCGTTGCTCAAACCCGGACAGAAGATGTCGAACCAATGGTCGGTCTCGGCGATGAAGGCAGGACGCAGCGCATCGGTAGCTTCCAGAATCATGTTGGCATAGAGGATACACTCGTCATACTCGTGATTCCAGAGGCAGATATCGGCCATCAAGGCATAGAGTGCCCACTTCGTGGCGCGGCATTTGGTCTGCCAATCCTCCTCATAGGTTCCCTTGGCGGCACCCGTGGCAAGAGCGGCCTCACAATCGGCCTTGATCTGGGCGATGATGGCGCTCTCCGATGCCTTGGGGACCTGCATCTCGGCGTCGTCGTTCAC
>CACZAY010000112.1 GCA_902779265.1 uncultured Bacteroidales bacterium
CGCCCGTCCGCCCCGACGAGGACTACGTTCGCCGCCCTGCCCATCAGCTCGGTGATGAAGAAGTTTTTCTTGTCCTTATAGTCGTAAAGGAAGACTTTCCATGGATCATCATGATACTTCGGACGGCGCAGCGAATAGCATGCAATGCGCTTGCGGTTATTGTCCAAACGGAATCCAACAAATTTGGCCTCATTGGGCACAATCCTCTCCGGCATGGCAAAGACAACAAACAGCGATTTTTCTTTATCGTTCAAGGTAAATGCGTTGAACGATATTTCGCTCCATTGTACTTCGTCATTCCGATTTCCTTCGTCGGGAAAGACTTTCTTCCAGAGGTCGAAGTCAACCAGCGCATGGAAATTGAATTTTCCGCTGCGGTAGGAGATGGCCAATGTAGGCAGAAAATAATCTGTGAATTCAGTATAAGTCATCTTGTATAACAGGTTTCAGGTTTGTTCGGCAAAGGTAATGAATTGGCTGAAATCTACCAAAATTTTTGGCAATTATTTTTATAGGTAGGGTTGTGGCCAATGGTACATTTTCAGGCCCTTCCAGCCCCTTTTTAACAAATGCAAATTCACTATTTATGCAATCATTTAAAATGAATATGCAATTCAATTTTGCATAATGAATATATTTTGTATAATAATATTTTACAAAATATACATAAATGAATACAGAATGTAAATAGTAGAAAATCAGCAATTTACACGCATATATATAAATGGGTTTACAAGATATGTATCTGTGGTATTTGCATAAATGCTATTTTGACCAATATTCATCGTTTTTATAATATATTAACTGCAATTATATCAGCCGTTTATGTTACAAAATCAGTATTTTGATTTTAGGGTTAATTTTGCCAATATACGCCATTGGCCAATGGCTATACAGAATACGATGAATACAATGCGGTCGCATATTTTGTCATGCACGCCATTGGCCATAAATTCAGAAAAGTTAAACCTCGCGGAAAGGCTCCTATTTTCGACGATCTCCTACCCGATGGGAGATTTATACTCACACAATAAAAAAAGAGCGTGTGCGTTATATTCCAAGCAAAATTGTATTGTATGAAAAAGAACATGACAGATTTTCTGGTGATCGAGAACCAGACTCTCACCGACCGACTGTTTCTACTCAAGTTGACTCCGGCCGATGGTTCGCCGATCCAGGAGACGCGACCCGGCCAGTTCGTCGAGGTCCGCGTAGACAACGAACCCAAGGTCTTCCTGCGTAGGCCCATCTCTATTCATCGTGTTTTGGCCAATGAAAACCAGCTATGGCTTCTTGTACAAAAGGCAGGAAATGGAACGAATCGGCTCGCTACGTTGAAGGAGGGCGAAAAGTTGAACCTCGTCTATCCCCTCGGCAATGGATACACGTTGACAGGAGGACGGGTTCTGCTCGTTGGCGGCGGCGTAGGAATTGCGCCTTTGCTCGAAACGGGAGCCGTCCTGAAGGCCAATGGAGCGACCGTCACCTTCTTATTAGGTTCGCGTAGCGCGCGCGATTTGGTCGAACTGGGGCAGTACCGCGAAATCGGCGAAGTGCTCGTCACGACCGAGGACGGCAGCACGATTGAAGGACTCGACTGCCAGAAGGGATTTGTCACCAACCACAGCCGTTTGCGCTCGGGTGCGTTCGATGCCATCCGCGTGTGCGGCCCTGGCCCGATGATGAAGGCGTTGGCCAAAACAATTGCCGAATGGCCGGAAATGGCTATGCCGCACTACTGCGAAGTGAGCCTCGAAAACAAGATGGCCTGCGGCTTGGGAGTTTGCTTGTGTTGTGTTGAAAATACACAGTCAGGACACCGTTGCGTGTGCAGCGACGGACCTGTGTTTGATGTGAAAGAATTAAAGTGGTAAAGCTATGGCAGATTTGAAGACAAACATTGCGGGAGTGGAGTTCAAGAACCCCGTGCTTACGGCCAGCGGAACGTTCGGCTACGGCGTCGAATTCGCCGACCTCATCGACTTGAACCGACTGGGTGGATTCATCGTCAAGGGAACCACTCTGCATCCGCGTGAGGGAAATGCCTATCCGCGCCTGGCCGAGACACCGAGCGGCATGATCAACGCCGTCGGCCTGCAAAACAAGGGCGTGCAGTATTTCATCGACCATATCTATCCGAAGCTGAAGGACTATGACACGAACGTCATCGTCAACCTCTCCGGCTCGTGTGTCGATGACTACGTGACCGGAGCCGAGATGCTGAACCTGCTGGACAAGATTCCTTGCATCGAACTCAACATCAGCTGCCCGAACGTGAAGGCCGGCGGCATGGGTTTCGGAACGCAGCCGAAGATGGCCGAAGAGGTCGTTTCCAAAGTGCGCTCAGTGTACAATAAGCCCCTCATCGTCAAACTGACCCCGAACGTCACCAGCATTGCCGAAATTGCCAAGGCGGTCGAGGCGGCCGGAGCCGACAGCGTGAGCCTCATCAACACCGTGCTTGCGATGGCCGTCGATGCCGAAAAACAGCGTCCAGTGCTGAGCACCGTGACGGGCGGCATGAGCGGTGCTGCGGTCAAACCGATTGCCCTACGCTGCGTCTGGCAGGTCTATAACGCCGTGCAGATTCCGATTGTCGGCCTGGGCGGCATCATGAACGCGACCGACGCCATCGAGATGATGCTTTGCGGAGCACGCGCCATCGAGGTCGGAACGGCCAATTTCATCGACCCGACCATCACGATGAAGATTATCGACGGAATCGACGACTATTTGGAGCGTCACGGTTGCAAAAACGTTTCTGAAATAGTTGGAGCATTGAAAATTTGATTTTTTTCATTGGCCAATGACCATCATTTAATAAAAATTTGTATATTTGCGGCGGTCTAAACGAGACTACCGCAATTTTTACGAAATTTCAGCTCAAATCTATGGCAAAAATACAGGGAATGGGCATCGCCCTAATCACTCCTTTCAAGGCCGACATGTCGGTCGATTATGAAGCACTCGAACGCCTCGTTGAATTCCAGGTATCATCGGGTGCAGATTTCCTCGCAATCCTCTGCACGACGGCCGAGACGCCGACTCTGACCCCCGACGAACGCGCGAAGGTGCGTAAGGTTGTGGCCGATGTCGTTCGCGGACGCGTGCCCATCGTCATCGGCTGTGGCGGCAACAACACTGCAGCTGTTGTCAACGAGCTGAAAACGGGCGACTGGCGCGGCATTGATGCCATCTTGAGCGTCGTCCCATACTACAACAAACCCTCGCAGGAGGGACTCTACCAGCACTTCAAGGCCATTGCAGCCGCATCGCCCGTGCCGGTCATCCTCTACAACGTGCCGGGACGCGTCGGCGTCAACATGACGGCCGAGACGACCTTGCGGTTGGCCAACGACTGCGAAAACGTCATCGCCATCAAGGAGGCCTCGGGCAACTTTGACCAGATTGACGACATCATCAAGAACAAGCCGGCCCGGTTCAGCGTCCTGTCGGGCGACGACGGCATCACCTTCCCGCTCATCACATTGGGCGCAACGGGCGTCATCTCGGTCATCGGCAATGCACTGCCCAAGGAGTTCAGCCGCATGGTGCGCCTGGCCCTGTCCGGCGACTACGACAACGCGCGTGAAATTCATCACCGCTTCAAGGAGCTTTACAGCCTGCTCTTCGTCGATGGCAATCCGGCCGGCGTCAAGGCGATGCTGAGCGCGATGGGCTATTGCGAGAATGTGTTGCGACTGCCATTGGTCCCCACCCGAATCACGACGTTCGAGAAGATTCAGAAGATCTTGCAGCAACTTCGTTAATTCGCATTGGCCATGAACGGCATTGCATTGAAACGAATCTTTTTTGTGCTTCTAGTGGCTCTTGCAGGGTCATTGGAGGCACAAACGCTCTATACAGGCAGTCGGCACGCGCAGGTCAAGACGGTCCAGGTTTTGGCCAATGGAGATTTCTCGCGTCTGCCCGTCATCGACCTCGCGGGCGGCAGTTCGCTCAACATCAGTTTCGACTTCTTGGCCGATGAGCAGCCCTGGATCGACTACACGATTGTCCACTGCGATGCCCGATGGCAGCCCGACGACCTGAGTCCGATGGACTGTCTCGAATACAGCTATCTGCCCATGCACGTCGAGAGTGTCGCACCGTCGTTCAACACCTTCCTGCAATATTACCACTACGAGGTGGAGTTCCCCAACGAGGGAGTGCGGCCGACGGTTTCGGGCAACTATGCGATGCTGTTCCACCTGCAGGACGAGCCGGACAGCCTGTTGGCCGTAGCCTGTTTCATGGTGAGCGAGCAGATGGCCTTCGTGACGGGCGAGGTGAGCGGCAACACCGATGTCGATTTCCAGTCGATGCACCAGCAGCTCACAATGTCCATCGCGTGGAGCGAGGCCCGACTGCTGCATCTCGAACCAGCGACCGACCTGAAGGTGCTCGTCCAGCAGAACCGCCGCCGTGACAGCCAGCGTTGGCTTGACCATCCGTCGCGGATGCAGGCGGGACGCGCCATCTACGAACACGAACGGCAGCTCATCTTTGAGGCGGGCAACACGTGGCGGCGCTTTGAATTTACCGACGAGCGTTATCCCGGCATCGGCATTGACCGGGTTCGCTATCACGCGCCGCTCTATTACGCCTACCTGAACCGAGACCGTACGCGCAACACCGACAATTTCCACTACGATCAGGACCAGCATGGCCGATACAAGGTCCATGCCCTGCACGTCGATGACGAGGCGACCGAGGCCGAATACTTCCGCGCCATGTTCACGCTCGATGCACCAGCGACATTGGCCAACAAGGGAATCTATCTCGTGGGCGACCTCACGGACCAGGTCATCGACGAATCGACGCGGATGGAATATGACATGGGCCAAGGTCTCTATTACAAGGAGGTGCTCCTGAAGCAGGGCGCGTACAACTACCAGTATCTCGTGCCGGCAGGGACATCGGCCAAAAGCCCGCTCACAACCGCCTATGTCGAGGGCAATCACTACGAGACGCCCAACGAATACCAGATTTACGTCTATTACCGTCCATTCGGCAGCCGATATGACCGCCTGCTCGGTGTCGCAACGCTGGGGTTGTAAAGAAAACCTCAAAACCTTAGAACCTCATAACCGTACATAAATCATGCAACTCGTCGCAGAACAGAAACTTGCTGCCACCGCCGCCCCGCAGCTTGTGCAGATCGCCAAGATGATTGAGGCCACCGACGACGAACTCACGCAGCTCATTACGGCCGAGAGCGAGAAGAATCCCGTCCTCGAGGTGGATTTTTCTGTGGCCAATGGCAATGCCGGCGAAAGCGACGGAGAGCCATCGGGCGAGGAGGGCGGTAATCCGGGCGACGATGATGGGGCATTGGCCAATGAACCGGAAGAAAACGACGGGACTCCGCAGGACGATACCGCCGATGGGCGCTCCGACCGCGACCCGGACGACGATGACGGCGAGGGAACCATCGGCCAAAATCCCGAAAAGAGCGACTATGACCCGCTCATCAACCTGCGCAGTGAGAAGAGCCTGACCGAAGACCTGCTGGAACAGCTCAACATGATGGAGCTGACGGACGAGGAACTGTATCTGGCGCGCTATATCGTCAACAGCCTGGACAGCAAGGGCTACCTGTCGCGCGACCTCGTCGATCTGGCCGAGGACCTCGAACTGAACGAGATGCACGAAACCACGGTCGAGGCCTTGGAACATGTGCTCGTGGACATTGTCCAGCAGCTCGAACCGACCGGCATCGCCGCCCGCGACATGCGCGAGTGCCTGCTCTTGCAGTTGCAGGAGAAACGGGGTACGCCTGCAACGATATTGGCCTACAACATTGTGGACCAGGCCTTTGATGACTATGCCAACAAGCGGTATGATCGGCTCTACAAGCGATTCGACATCACGGGGACGGAACTCGCCGCTGCGCAGCGGGTCATCCATCATCTCGTGCCGCATCCGGGGTTGCAGGAGGCCAATGCCGGCCAGATCGCCGACCGTGCGGACCACATCCGCGCCGACTTCTACATCCATCGCGACCCGACGCAGGACGACAAGCTCATCGCCGGCCTGCATCATGGCAATCTGCCCGAGGTACGCATCAGCGGCGACTATCAGCAGATGTTGGAGCGCATCCAGCAGTCGGGCAGCCAGCGCGAGGACGACCAGAAGGCCATCCGCATGATACGCGAGAACATGTCATCGGCCGAAAAATTCATCAGCGCGCTCGAACGACGCCGCAACACGCTGCACGATGTGATAACGGTCTTGGCCAATCTCCAACGCGAGTTTTTCCTCTCGTACGGCGACCGTAACGAGCTGCGTCCCATGAAGTTGCAGGATGTGGCCGACCTGGCGCACTACGACGTCTCGACCATCTCGCGCGTGAGCAACAGCAAATATATCGACACCGATTTCGGCATCATTGCGGTCAAGGACCTGTTCAGCACGGGAATCCAGTCGGCCGACGGTGCTATCAGCAACGAGGCGGTCAAGGAGACCCTGCGCGAACTCATCGAACAGGAGGACAAGCACGCTCCATTGAGCGACGATGCGCTGTCCGACCGGCTGAAGGAGCGGGGCTGTCCCGTGGCGCGCCGCACCGTGGCCAAATATCGCGAACAATTGGGCTATCCATCGGCTAGAGAACGTAAGGAGATATGAAACAGACACTTGTACAGCTTTTTTCCAATGCTTTCCATCCGCTGCTCAGCCTGACATGGGCCACGCTGCTGATGGTCGGATTCACGCCATTGGCCATCCTCCCCACACCGACACGACTGCTGCTGGTCGGCGAGGTGTTCCTGTGTACTTGTCTGCTGCCCGCACTGATTTTTCTGTTGCTGTCCAAGGTCGGCATCGTGAAGAATGGTGTCACCTTGAGAGACCGTCAGGACCGGGTTTTCCCGCTCTTCATCTACATGATGCTATGTTTCGTGCTGACGATTCTGTTGGCCAACCAGGGACTGCCGCAATGGGCGATGATCTATTATTTCGGCGGCGCATTCCTGGCATCGGTCTTCGTGCTCGTCACCATCTGGTGGAAAATCAGCGGACATGCGGCGGGCAATGCCTCGATTGCCGTGGCTTCGCTCTTCATGCACTATCTCTTTCCTGCCATTTTCCCGCTCCTGATTCCAGTGGTCTGGATTGTCCTGACCGGAGCTGTGGCCTCAGCGCGGCTCTATTTGGGCCGTCACACCATGGCGCAGGTCTTCATCGGAATGCTGGCGGGCGCGGCTTGTATTATATTGGCCAATGAGATTCTTTGACCATACAGATTGAAGCAAATAATTATCTAAATATAAATCAGTTATGAAACCAATTGTTAGCATCATTATGGGCAGCACGAGCGACCTGCCAGTCATGAAGAAGGCCGCCGACCTGCTCAACGAGTTCCAGATTCCGTTTGAAATGCACGCGCTCTCGGCCCACCGCACACCGAAGGAGGTCGAGGAGTTCTCAACCCAGGCCGCTGGCCGTGGCATCAAGGTCATCATCGCCGGCGCCGGCATGGCCGCACATCTGGCCGGAGTTGTTGCCGCCCAGACACCGGTTCCCGTCATCGGCGTACCGCTCACGGGCAGTTTGGAGGGTCTCGATGCGATGTTGGCCATGATTCAGATGCCTCCCGGAATCCCAGTCGCCACGGTTGCGCTCAATGGCGCGATGAACGCCGGCATCCTCGCCGTGCAGATTCTGTCGGTGGGCGATGAGGCATTGGCCAAGAAGTTCGTCGAATATAAGAAGAACCTCGCGCAGAAGATTGTCAAGGCCAATGCCGAGGTGGCCGAGCTGAAGTACGAATACAAGTGTAACTAAGAAGGGCTTTGAAGGGCTATTAAAAGGAAT
>CACZAY010000113.1 GCA_902779265.1 uncultured Bacteroidales bacterium
CGTACTGAACGGCGCTTCTGATTCTCTTGCAGGAAGCAATAAGAAAGGAGTTCCGGTAAAGGTTAAGGCCGATGAGCCGAATCCGATGGATGCCTTTATGGACGAGACGCAGCGCATGGGCGTGACGAACTATCCCGTCCATGTCAAGATCGACTCCGGAATGCACCGTCTGGGCTTCCAGCCGCACGAAATCGACGAACTCATCGGCCGGCTGAAACGTCAGACTTCGCTCACCGTGCGCAGTGTGTTCAGTCATTTCGCTACGGCCGATGACCCGGCACAGGAGGCTTTCGTCCACGAGCAGAAACGACGCTTCGACGATTGTGCCGACCGCATCCGCGCCGCCTTCCCGTATCACATCTTGCGCCACATCTGCAACTCGGCCGGCATCGAGAAATATCCGCAATATCAGATGGAAATGTGCCGTCTGGGCATCGGCCTGTACGGATTTGAGGCATCGGAGATAAAGATGAACCTCGAACCTGTCGCCGCACTGAAGAGCACCATCCTGCAAATCAAGGACATCCCGGCCAGCGAGACCGTCGGCTATATGCGCAACGGACGTCTGACGCGCGACTCACGCATCGCCATGGTTCCGATTGGCTATGCCGACGGCTATGACCGACGTCTGGGCAACGGCCACGCCGAGATGCTTGTCTGCGGCCGACGCTGTCCGACGGTGGGCAATGTCTGCATGGATGTGACCTTCCTCGACGTGACCGACTGTCCAGAGGCGCGCGAGGGTGATACGGTCGAGATTTTCGGCCCGAATCTGCCCCTCAACGAACTGAGCGACCGGCTGGGTACGATTACCTACGAGGTGCTCAGCACGGTCAGCACGCGCGTCAAGCGTGTCTATTTCAAGGAGTGAGATTGGCCCCCTCCCGGTCACCCTTTCTTTATAGCTATGTCTCTTCGCCTGATTATATTGTCTTTTGCGATGCTGTGTACGGCATCCGCTTCGGCGTGGGGGTGGCCGTGGTCGGGGAGGAGGGATTCATTGGACAATGCCCCAAAATCGCCGGACGTGCCACCCATCGAGTGTTTCCTGGCCGATAGGGCAATCCCGTGCTACGACGTCGATTCGGTGCAGTTCTTCCAATCGGGTGCCGAGAAGTTCGAGTCGTTGTTGCGGGACATGGCATCGGCCAAACACCACATCCATTGCGAATATTTCATTTTTGCCAATGACAGCATCGGCCAACGCGTCATCGAAATGATGAAACGGAAAGCGCGCGAGGGCGTTGAATGTCGCCTGCTGGTCGATGGATACTATGACAAGAAGCGTGGCTACCGCTACGACAAGCGCCTCAAACTGCTGCGGATGCACGGTATCGAGACCTGTGTCTATGCGCCCTACGAGTTCCCGTATGCCCACCGCGTCCTGCGCGACCACCGCAAGATTGTCGTCATCGACGGGCGCATCGGCTACACCGGCGGCTTCAATGTGGCCGACTATAACATCAAGGGTAAGCCCGGCATCTATGGCGGCTACGTCGATACGCACGTGCGGCTCGAAGGTCAGGTCGTTGAGGGTCTGCAATTCCTCTTTGCCAACCACTTCGAGCGTTCCGGCGGCCGGGGCTTTGACGGTGCGGCCTATTATCCTTATACCGACGCCCAGCATGACATTCGCCACGGCAGACGAGTCGCCATCGTCGAGCGCAGCCACCATTATTATCTGAAGAAGCAGGAGATGCGCCGCACGGTGGTCAAGCTCATCGATTCGGCCCATGACAGCCTGCACATCACCTCGCCCTACCTGCTGCCCATCCCGAGCGTGCGCCGTGCCATCCGTCGCGCCCAAAGACGTGGAGTGCATGTCGAAATCCTCTTCAGCGAGGCAGGCGACACGCCGCTCTTCGACGTCGGCAACCTCAACTACGCGCACCGCCTGCATCGCCGTGGGGCCGAGGTCTGGCTCTACCGTGACGCTTTCCAGCACAGTAAGATTCTTTCTGTTGATGGCCAATGGTCCTTGGTCGGCTCGGTCAATCTCGACAGCCGCGCCCTGCGCTGGAACGAAGAGGTGGCCGCGCTTGTCATCGACACGGCATCGGCCCAATGGCTTGACGCCCGTTTCCTTGAGAATCAGCGGAAATCGCGCCGTCTGACTGACGAATACTATGAAAATTTGCCACGTTGGACGCGCATAAAAGGTTTTTTCGCCAACTATTTCCTCTCTTGGTGTCTCTAATCGGCGCAAATATTTGCTCGGTTGCGCAATTTTTGTTAGATTTGCACGAATTTTGGCCCGTTGCGGCCCATCGGCAGTCAATTCCATTTATGGCCAATGATACAATATGGCGCCATTGGCCAATAACCAGAAAATTTTAGCCCAAAATACTGAATATCAAATGAAAAAGAAATCAACACCAGCATGGCTGACCACGTTCCTGCTCCGTGTGGCAGGCGGAATCAACTACCGCAAGTTGGTCAAGGCCAGCAAAAATCCGAAACAGGCCAGCGAACAGACGCTCCGCAACATCCTGGAGCTCGGCAAGGACACCGAATTCGGCCGTACCCACCGTTTCGACTATATTCTGGCTGCGGCCAATGGCGATGAGCTCTACAAGCGCTACACTGAGGTGATTGCCCCGAGCGACTACGAGGACTATCGCCCATACATCGACCGCCACAAGCAGGGCGAGGCCAATGTGCTCGTGCCCGGCAAGCCTGTGATGTATGCCACCACATCGGGCACGACCAAAGAGCCGAAGTGGATTCCCATCACCGATGTCTATCTGAAGACCGTCTACGGCAAGATGACCAAGGTGTGGCTCTACAATTACATCCAGAACCGTCCGAAGTCGTTCTACGGCTATCTCGTCACCATCGTCGGCAAGGATGTCGAAGGCTATGCGCCCGATGGCACTGTGGCCGGATCGGTGTCGGGTGTGACGCGTCGCGATGCGCCGTCGTTCGTCAAGGAGATGTATGCCGTGCCCGGCGGAGTCTATGGAATCAAGGACTACAACGCGCGCTACTACACCATCATGCGCCTCTCGATCGAGTGCGACGCCACGATTTTCATTACGGCCAATCCATCTACGCTCGTCGAGGTGCAGAAGAACGTCGATAAGTATTATGACCAATACTGTGACGACATCGAAAAGGGCACTTTGAGCCACGATTTCGACATTCCGGACGACATCCGCAAGGAGGTTGAGGCTCAGATTTCGCCCAATCCGAAGCGCGCCGCTGAACTACGCGAGTTGAAGAAGAAGTACGGCCGCGTCCTGCCCAAGCACTATTGGCCGAATATGCAAATTCTCAACACCTGGAAGTGCGGCAACACCCATGTCTATCTCGACAAGATCAAGGGATTCTTCCCCGACACTTGCCTGCACCAGGAGTTCGGCTATTTCTCGTCGGAGTGCCGTTTTGGTCTGGTTATGGACGATACGAACTACAGCACCATGTTCCCGCACTACCATTTCTACGAGTTCATGGCCGAGGAGGATGTTGACAAGCTCAACGACCCGGAGGCGCTGAAGTCGGCCAAGTTCTACCAGTTGCACGAGTTGGAACAGGGCAAGCGCTACTGTCCGTTTGTGACGACATGCTCAGGCCTGTACCGCTACAATATGAACGATCTGGTCGAGGTCGGAACACCGTTCTACAACACCCCACGCGTCTTCATGTTGCAGAAGGTGAACGGCATCGTCACCATGACAGGCGAAAAGCTGCACGAGCGTCAGTTCATCGAAGCCGTCAACCAGGCTGCTGCCGAAAGCGGTCAGGCAGTGAAGTTCTTCGTCGGATTTGCCGATCTTGAGTCGTCGCTCTACCGTTTCTATTACGAGTTTGAGAATCAGGATGCTACGCAGCAGCAGTGCGACGAGTTCACCAAGCTCGTTGACAAATATCTGCGCCAACAGAACGTCGAATATGTCGCCAAGCGCGATTCGATGCGCGTACACGACCCTGTGGGCTACTGTCTTGTCGAAAACAGCTTCGAGAAGTTCAAGGCAGCCTGCATCGCTGAGGGTGCGCGTGATGGCCAGTTCAAGATGAACCTCCTGATGCAGGACGAAAAACGTCATGCCAAGTTCAAGGCATTGGTCAAGTAATAAACAATAAATGTCTCAAGAATTAGGGAATTGGAAGAATTATTTTTTCTTTTGATTCTCGAATTCTTGAGAAAAACTGAAAGAAAATGTTCAAGGATTGGGGATTGTGAGAATCGTATTTCTCCCAAATCTCAAATTCTTGAGATTTTTTTGCTTAAATTCTTGTGAAAGAGTGACATGAATATTGAGAAATACAAGGCCGTCATTTTTGACCTCGACGGCACGCTCTACGACAATAAGGGACTGCCGTTGAAACTGGTGTTGGCCGACATTCCGAACATGTGGGTTTTGGGAGCCGAGCGACTGGCCCGCAAGCATATCAAGGGGCATGACTATGGCGATGCGGCCGGTGTTTATGACGCATTGTTTGCCGAAATGGCTCGCGTGAAGCGCAGCCTGACCGTCGATAAGGCCCGCAAATGGTATCAGGAGCGGTATATGCCATTGCAGGTCTCGCTGTTACACCTGTACTTCCTGCTGCGCCCGTTGACCAAAGAGTTGCTTGAGGCGATGCGTGCGCGCGGCCTGAAAATCATCCTCTACAGCGATTACGGCCATGAGGTCGAGAAGATTGAGGCTCTCGGCCTGTCGCGCGACATGTTCGACGGCATCGTATCGGCCGCAAAGATGGGCGGATTGAAGCCTTGCCAGCAATCCATGCAGCGTCTGATGGCTCAATTCGGGCTCGATGCCGCCACGACGCTCTATGTGGGCGACCGCGAGGACACCGACGGCGAAAGTGCCCGTCCGGTAGGTATGGATTTCTATAATGTTAAGGCCAATACAGCGGCATGGGACAATCTCCTGAAGATGTTTCTTTGATACATTTGTTTGCAATTTTATAGCAAAATAAAGAAATTTGCAATCGTAAAGTGCGAAAATATGGAAAATATTTGGCACTTTGCGATTTTTGTTGTAACTTTGCGGCGCTTTAAAAAGCGGTATTGGCCAATGCTTTCCGTCAATCACCCGTGAGATGCTCTTGTTTGCAAATTGCGGTAGGATTGGGGCATTGGCCATAAAAAAGTGCAAAAAAATCATCCAGAACATACAATGAGTCAATTGATTGTCCCAGAGCACTATGTGTCGGCCCTGAACTTGAAACAGACAGAACAGGCCATCAAGTGCATCAAAGATTTCTTTCTCGAAACCCTCTCGACCGAACTGCGCCTGCGTCGCGTCACTGCTCCACTTTTCGTCCTGCGCGGCCTCGGTATGAATGACGACCTGAATGGCGTGGAGCGCGCCGTGAACTTCCCCATCAAAGACATGAACGAGGCGAGGGCCGAGGTGGTCCATTCCTTGGCCAAGTGGAAGCGCTATACATTGGCCGAATACGGCATCGAGCCGGGCTATGGCATCGTGACCGACATGAACGCCATCCGCGCCGATGAGGAATTGGACAACATCCACTCGCTTTATGTGGACCAATGGGACTGGTGTCGCGTGATGACGGCCGAGGAGCGCAATATCGCCTTCCTCAAGAAGATTGTCAACAAGATCTATGGCGCCATCCTGCGCACGGAGTTCAAGATCTGTGAGACTTATCCCGCCATCGAGCGTTTTCTGCCCGAAGAGGTCTTCTTCATCCACAGCGAGGAACTGCTCCAGATGTACCCCAACCTTACGCCGAAGGAGCGCGAGGATGCCATCTGCAAGAAGTATGGTGCCGTGTTCATCATGGGCATTGGTGGCAAGCTGAGCAACGGTGAGGAGCATGACCTGCGTGCCCCAGACTATGACGATTGGACAACGCCCAACGAAGAGGGCTACAAGGGCCTGAACGGTGACCTGCTCATCTGGTATCCTGTCTTGAACCGCAGCATCGAGCTTTCGTCGATGGGTATTCGTGTGGACAAGGAGGCCTTGCTGCGTCAGCTCAAGCTCACCGGCAAGGAGGACCGCAAGGAACTCTACTTCCACAAGCGCCTGCTCGACGGTTCGTTGCCGCTCAGCATTGGCGGCGGCATCGGCCAATCACGGCTCTGCCTCGTCCTGCTGCACAAGGCGCACATCGGCGAAACTCAGTCCAGCATCTGGCCAGAGGATATGCGCAAGCGCTGCCACGATGCGGGAATGATCCTGATTTGAGAGGCATTGGCCAATGAAATACAAAAACGACGGGAACAAATGGGTTTCCGTCGCTTTTTTTTTGTGTCAGATGTCTGGAAATCAAAAAAATAGAGCGCACCTCTCGGCGAACTCTATTGCAAAAATCATTTATGATGGTACATTTTTACTCTGAATAGTCGTAAGGCTCTTCGCCGATGATTTCGCGCAGTTTGTTGCGGAACATCGCATCCTGCTCGAACAGCGAGTGGACAGGCACTTCATCGAGCTTGTGCATCGGCGACTTGAAGTAGAACGACAGCCACTTCTGGATGCCCTTCATGCCGCAGCGTCTTGCGAGGTCGGCCAACAGGACAAGGTCGAGAGCCAATGGCGCAGCCAGAATCGAGTCGCGGCACAGGAAGTTGACCTTGATCTGCATCGGATAGCCCATCCAGCCGAAGATGTCGATGTTGTCCCATGCCTCCTTGTTGTCGTTGCGCGGCGGATAGTAGTTGATGCGTACCTTGTGATAGACGTCGCCGTAGAGGTCTGGATACTTCTCGGGTTCGAGGATGGAGTCGATGACCGACAGCTTCGACACCTCCTTTGTCTTGAACGATGCCGGATCGTCGAGCACCTCACCGTCGCGGTTGCCCAGGATGTTGGTCGAGAACCATCCGGCCAAGCCCAGCATACGGGTGTGGAAGGCCGGCGCCAATACCGTCTTCATCATCGTCTGGCCGCTCTTGTAGTCCTTGCCGCAGATTGGGCAGCCGGTCTTGTCGGCCAACTCCCACATCGCCGGGAAATCGACGGTCAATGCAGGCGCACCATTGATGAACGGAGCGCCCTCCATCATCGCGGCATAGGCATAGCACATCGACGGGGCGACCAGTTTCGTGCCGGGCTTCTTCATCTCGGCCACGAATTTGTCCAATGACATGTGCACGTCGCCCATTGGCAGATAAGCCTCGGTCGATGCGGCCCAGATGACCACGATGCGGTCGCACTTGTTGTCGGCCTTGAACTGGCGGATGTCGGCGCGCAGCTGCTCCATCAGTTCCCATTTTGTGGCCGAATTGTCCTTCACCCACGTGCCGTTAAGTCGCGTAATGAAGTCGGGGTCGAAACAACCCTTCATCGGCTTGATGGCCTTAATCTCATCGGCCACAAGATTGATATCCTTTTCGTTCAGCACCTGCGCGTGGACGGCTCCGTCATAGACCGAATCGGGGAAGATGTCCCATCCGCCGAAGACGAGCTGGTCGAGCTTGGCCAATGGCACGAGATCCTTGATGAGGCCTTCGCGCTTGTCTTCGCCCTTGCCGACCTTGAGGTATGACAACTGTGTGATTGAGCCGATTGGCTTGGCAAGACCTTTGCGCGCAGCCAATGTTCCGATGATGAAAGTGGTGCTCACGGCACCGCTCAAACCCACTACCAGGACTCCGAGACGGCCGCCTGCTGGTTGAACAGATATATTTTTCATTTGTATAAGGGGATTTCAATTTGTTCTTTTTCAAGCCACACGCATCCGTTCGAGGTTCGATTTCCGCAATTCCTCCTTGGCATATTCGAGCGTGACGTGCAGCTTTTTCGTTTCGTCCGACGGCATGTTATTCGATGGCCTTATCGACGATGAGCTGATAGACTTCCGGATCGATTGTCACCTCGATGCCGTCCATCTTGAACAGCTTCTGATACTGCTTGATGATGGCGTTCTTCGGTTCGGTGAGGATACGTTTGAGAGCCTCGGCATCGAGCGGCTCCAGATAGGTCAGGATTGGCAGACGGCCGATGATTTCCGGAATCAGACCGAACTTCTTCAGGTCGGCCGGCGTGATGTATTGCAGCAGGTTGTTGCGGTCCACCTCTACGCGCTTGTCATCGGTGTTGAAGCCGACGCTACGCGTGTTCAGACGGGCTGCAATCTTCTGTTCGATGCCATCGAACGCACCACCGCAGATGAACAGGATGTTTTTCGTATCGACCTCGATGAGCTTCTGCTCCGGATGCTTGCGGCCACCCTGCGGCGGCACACCTACGCGGCTTCCTTCGAGCAGTTTGAGCAGACCCTGCTGCACACCCTCGCCCGACACGTCGCGCGTGATGCTCGGATTGTCGCCCTTGCGTGCAATCTTGTCGATTTCATCGATGAAGACGATGCCGCGCTCGGCCTTCTTCACGTCGTAGTCGCAGGCCTGCAACAGACGCGTCAGGATGCTTTCGATGTCTTCGCCCACGTA
>CACZAY010000114.1 GCA_902779265.1 uncultured Bacteroidales bacterium
GCTACAACTTCAGGGAGAATCTGGACTCGTCGCGCTACGAGAACTGCCTTCAGGCCGAGCATGTGGATTTCCGCAACTGCGTGATTTACAACTGGGGCAAGGGTGGCTGCTACGGCGGCCCTGGCGGTGGAACGATCAACATCGTCAACAACTATTACAAGGCCGGTCCGGGTACCTACAACAAGGTCTGTGTGACTTCGGTCATGGTAGCCCACAGCAAGAATTCGGGCAAGGATTCAACCTACTACGGCTATGCTTCGCGTTATTACGTCAACGGCAACTATGTGACCCACGCACTCAATCCGGTCAATTACGACTGGTATGGCGTCATCTATGAAAACGGCCTGTCGTACATCAACGACGAGTATTACATTCCCGACGTGAAGCACTATCATGGCAAGAATGTCCAGTATGTCAAGGATGAGCGTGGCCGTGACTGCGTGCGCCTGCGTCTGGATGAGCCTGTCGAATACGGTGAGGTGACAACCCACAAGGCCGAAGTCGCTTTCGAGAAGGTTTTGGCCTATGGCGGTGCCTCCCTGTGGCGTGACGATGTGGACAAGCGTTATGTTGAGGAGGCGCGCACCGGCACGGTGACCTATACGGGCGTTCGTTCGCGTACGGCCGGCATTGTCGATTCGGTCAATGCCATCGGCGCCTTCCCGTCACGCACCTGTCCTTCGTTCCCCGAACTGGTCACCGAGTGGCGTCCGTCGGATTTCGATACGGATGGCGACGGAATGCCCGACCGATGGGAATCGGCCAACAACCTCGACCCGAAAAATCCGCATGACGGCAAACTGTACACCATCGACCGCAAGGGCTGGTACACCAACCTGGAGGTCTATATGAACAGCATCGTCGAGGACATCATGCGCAAGGGTAATGCCGATGCGATTTCACCTGTCAAGGAATATTATCCGAAGTGCAAGAAGGCGAAAAAATAAGTGGACAGACAGAACATGAAACATTGGACAAAAACATATAAAAAATGCGCGCTCGTCACTTTGGGCTTGATTTTTATGGCCAATGCCGCAGCGCAACACATCACTTATCATACGCAGGACCGTCACGCCGTACTTGACGTGGCTGCTCCTGCTGCTTTTTTGTTGGACAGCGCCACGATGCAGGTCGACAGCTACCCGCAGTATGCCGCCGGATTTGACGCCCTCTATGCGCATATATATAAATATGTGAACTATCCCGAGGAGGCATTCTCGCGCCGGCTGGGTGCGAAGGTCGAGGCGCGTTTCGAGGTCGATTCCACGGGCAAGGCGCGTGTGATAGAGATTGCCAGCGAGCCGTCCGAGATGTTCCGCGTGCGCATCAACATGGCCATCCGCAATATGGGAAAGTGGATTCCGGCCAAGGTGGGCGGCAAGGCGGTCGATATGCAGATGCGCGTGACGGTGACCTACGAGGTGAAGAAGGGCGATGTCGAGGAGGTGCACGGCTACGGCAACGTCGATGGCCTGATGCAGCAGTTGCGCTCGGCCGAACTGGAGGCGCTCAAGCCGGTCATCACTTTCTGTCTGCCGTACAGCTACAAGCCCTATTGGGCGGCGGGCGACGAGGCCTTGCAGCGGCTGGTGGACGAGGAACTGACCTATCCCGAAAAGGCATTGGCCAAGAAGGAGTCGGCCACAATCAAGACAAAGTTTCTGGTCACGCGGGGTGGCGAAATCGAGGATCTGCAGCTGAAGTCCGATGCCAAGGCTCCTAATCTGGAGAAGGCCGTGCGTAACTTCTTGAAGCATCACACAGGGTGGCACGTGGGGTGCAGCTACGGCATCGAGGGCGAAGGCTACTGCTACGTGAATTTCGAGTGCGACGCGGCGACGAAGAGTATCAAGGTGCGCACTTTTTAGGGTTGTGGCCAATGAACATCGGCCAAAAAACAACCGAAAACGGTGAAAATCGAGTTTTTTGCCAGAAAAAATGAAAAAAAAGTTGAATTTTGTTGGCGGTAATGAAATAATCATTATCTTTGCACCCGTCAAAATCAAAAATTGAACAAAAATGATGAACAATCGTGCATATTGGTGGTGGCGACTCTCATGACTTAAACGTTGTGGGTTGCAACCCTGTGCACAGAAAATAGAGCATAAAGCAGAATAAGGGGGCTTGCGGGACACAACGTCTTGCAAGCCTTTTTTTTTGTGAAATCAGTTCAATTCGAAATCGAATACAAATAACAAAAAAGCTACATATATGAAAACGTATCAAGTTGATGAAAATGGCTACTACGGCCAATTCGGTGGCGCATACGTGCCGGAAATTCTCTACAAGACCGTCGAGGACTTGAAGAAGGCATATCTGCCCATCATCGAGAGCAAGGAGTTTCAGGATGAATATCGCGCCCTGCTACGCGACTATGTGGGTCGTCCGTCGCCGCTTTATCTGGCCAAGCGCATGAGCGAGAAGTACGGTTGCCAGCTCTACCTCAAGCGCGAGGACCTGAACCACACCGGCGCACACAAGATCAACAACGCCATCGGCCAAATCCTGATTGCCAAGAAGATGGGCAAGAAGCGCATCGTGGCCGAGACCGGTGCCGGACAGCATGGTGTGGCCACAGCAACCGTCTGTGCGCTGATGAACATGCCGTGCCGCGTGTATATGGGTGCGACCGATGTGAAGCGCCAGCACGTCAATGTGGAGCGTATGAAGATGCTGGGTGCCGAGGTCTTTCCTGTCGAGAGCGGCAACAAGACGCTGAAGGATGCGACCAATGAGGCAATCCGCGACTGGTGCTGCCATCCGGCCGACACGTTCTACATCATCGGCTCGACCGTAGGCCCACATCCTTATCCCGACATGGTGGCACGTCTGCAGTCGGTCATCAGCGAGGAAATCAAGTGGCAGCTGAAGGAGAAAATCGGCCGCGACTATCCGGACTACCTGATGGCGTGTGTGGGTGGCGGCTCGAATGCGGCTGGTACCATCTACCACTACATCGACGACGAGCGCGTGAAAATCGTGTTGGGCGAGGCCGGCGGACTTGGTGTCGATACGAACATGACGGCCGCCTCGATGCAGATCGGTACGTTGGGCATCCTGCACGGAAGCCGTATCAAGCTGATGCAGACCGAAGACGGCCAAATCATTGAGCCATACAGCATTTCGGCCGGTCTGGACTATCCCGGCACGGGTCCGATTCACTGCAATCTGTACGAGACCGGACGTGCGCAGGTGTTGCCGGCCAACGACGACGAGGCTCTGCGTGCCGCCTTCGAACTGACCCGCTTGGAGGGCATCATTCCAGCCCTCGAAAGCGCACATGCATTGGCCCTGCTGCCCAAGGTGAAAGACCAGTTCAAGCCGACGGATGTCGTCGTGCTGACCGTCTCGGGCCGTGGCGACAAGGATTTGGACACCTATCTGGCGCACAAGGCTTCAGTAATTGATAACTGAAGGCCCCACCCCCCGGCCCCTCCACAGGGGAGGGGAGTGATTACCATTGGCGGATGTAGGGACGAGGCGTGCCGCGTCCGTCAAAATTGGCCAAAAGTAATTTGTAATTCGTAATTTGTAATTTTGTCAAAATGAAATACAGCTATAAAATACACTCAAAGTCGATGTTGGGCGACATGCTGACGCCGGTGAGCGCCTACTTGCGCCTGCGCGACCTTTCGACGCAGTCGGTGCTGATGGAGTCGTCGGACTACCACAGCGGCAAGAATGCCCGTTCGTTCATCGCCGTCCAGCCCATCGCGCAAGTCTCTGTAGCACACGGCATTGGCCAATGCACCATGCCCGACGGAACGACCTTCGAACACGTCATCGACGGCAGCTATCGCTCGGATGCCATCATCAACCACTTCATGGGCGGGTTTGACATTCAGGGCGATGCGCATCAGCGGAGGGTCTGTGCGCTGTGGGGCTACACCTCGTTCAATGCCGTCCGCTATTTCGAGAATATCGCCGTGAAGGACGAGACATTGGCCAAGAACGACGCACCCGACATGCTCTACGTGCTTTTTAAGTATGTGCTTGAGTTCGACCACTTTAACAATAAGTTGTGCATCCATGCACTTGTGCCCGAAGGCGAGACGTCCGACGGCATCGGCGACATCGAGAAGCGTCTGAACCGACCGAACGTCAGCCTCTATTCGTTCCATCCGGTGGGCGAGGTGTCAAGCCCGTTGACCGATGAGGAGCACAAGGCCAACATCCGCCGAGGCATCGCTCACTGCAAGCGCGGCGACGTGTTCCAGATTGTGCTGTCGCGCCGTTTCGTGCAGCGTTATGAGGGCGACGACTTCAAGCTCTACCGTGCCCTGCGCAGCATCAACCCGTCGCCATACCTCTTCTATATGGACTTCGGCGGATTCCGCTTGTTCGGTTCGTCGCCCGAGACGCACTGCCGCATCGAAGACGGCAAGGCTTACATCGACCCGATTGCCGGCACCACGAAGCGCACCGGCGACGATGTGCAGGACGCCAAGAATGCCAACTATCTGCGCAACGACCCGAAGGAGAATGCCGAACACGTCATGCTGGTCGATCTGGCTCGCAACGACTTGAGCCGCAACTGCCACGGCGTGAAGGTCGATTTCTACAAGGAGTTGCAGTATTACAGCCACGTCATCCACCTCGTGAGCCGCGTGAGTGGTACATTGGACAGCCATGCCGACCCCATCAAGACCTTCATCGACACCTTCCCGGCCGGCACGCTGAGCGGTGCGCCGAAGGTTCGCGCCATGCAGCTCATCAGCGAATATGAGCCGCACAACCGTGGCGCATACGGCGGCTGCGTGGGCAGCATCTGCTTCGACGGCAGTCTGAATCAGGCCATCACCATCCGCACGTTCGTGAGCCGCAACAACGAATTGTGGTTCCAGGCTGGCGGCGGCATCGTGGCCAAGAGCAACGAGGAGTACGAACTGCAGGAGGTCAACAACAAGCTCGGTGCCCTCCGCAAGGCAATCGAATTGGCCGCAGAGATATAAAGACCCACCCCCCTTGCCCCCTCCCGTTAGGTAGGGAGGGGGAGTGAATAGCAGCGGAGGACAAGGGCATTGGTCTGCAACAATTATTTTTTTATGACCAATGAGTTTTTCGTGTCTTTCGTGTTTTTCGTGGTTAAAAATATATTGAAACATATGAAAATTGCAATGATTGACAATTACGATTCCTTCACCTACAATCTGGTGCATCTTGTGAAGGAACTCGGAGCCGACATAACCGTCTATCGCAACGACCAGTTTGAGCTGGATGAGTTGTCGGACTACGATAAGATAATGCTGTCGCCCGGTCCGGGCATCCCGTCGGAGGCCGGCAAACTGCTCGACGTCATCCGTCGCTACGCGGGTGAGAAGCCGATTCTGGGCGTCTGCCTTGGCGAACAGGCCATCGGCGAGTGCTTTGGCGGCACGTTGGTGAACTTGGCCGATGTCTTTCACGGCGTACAGACTCCGGCGCACGTCTGCGAGTTTGAGCGCAACGGCCAACGCGAATGCGACTATCTGTTCCGTGGAATGCACCGCGACATCCTCGTCGGCCGCTATCACTCGTGGGTGGTCGATGCTGCATCGTTGCCCGAATGCCTTGAGGTGACGGCCACGAGCGACGAGGGTCAGGTGATGGCCTTGCGTCACAAGGAATACGACGTGCGCGGCATCCAGTTCCACCCCGAATCGGTGCTCACGCCCGACGGCAAGCGGATGATTCAGAACTGGTTACTGCACGTCTGATTCTAACTCCATCGGCCGTAAAAACGAAAAAAATAAGGTTATGGCCGATGGCGCTATCGTCCCTTTCGTCCCTTTCACTTCGTTTAACAACCCTTTCACTCCATTTAAATACCTTTTAAAAATGAAATCTTACCTGACCAAACTCATCGACGGCGAAATCCTGAGCCGCGAAGACACGCATGAAATCATGCTCGGCATTGTGGCCGAAAAATATAACGACTGTCAGATCGCTGCCCTGCTGATGGCACTCCAGACGCGCGGCGTGACGGTTGACGAACTGCTCGGCTTCCGCGACGGCCTGCTCGAAACGGGCAAGCGCGTCAATCTGGACGACTACGACACGCTCGACATCGTAGGCACGGGCGGCGACGGCAAGAACACGTTCAACATCTCGACCTGCTCGGCCTTCGTCATTGCGGGTGCGGGCTACAAGGTGACGAAGCACGGCAACGGCGGCTCGACCTCGGTGTCTGGCGCATCGAACGTGCTGCAGGGTCATGGCGTGAAGTTTACGGCCGATATGGATGTCCTGCGCCGCTCATTGGACGAGGCCGGCATCTGCTACCTGCACGCTCCGCTCTTCGCCACGGGCATGAAGTTCGTCGGACCGACCCGTAAGGCATTGGCCGTCCCCACCTGCTTCAACCTGCTCGGCCCATTGGTCAACCCTTGTCGCCCGAAAAACTCGCTCCACGGCACGGCCAACCAGGACCAGATGCGCCTCTACGTGAATGCGCACCAGAAAATCGGCGACAACTTCGGCGTCATCACGAGCTACGACGGCTACGACGAGATTTCGCTCACCAGCGGCTTCAAGTTCGTCACCAACTACTTCGAGAAGGTCTATACGCCGAAGGAACTTGGCCTCGATTACGTCGAACAGAACGACATCTACGGCGGTGAGACTGCGGCCGATGCCATGAAAATCTTCGACAACGTGCTCCAGGGCACTGCAACCGAGGCTCAGAAGCAGGTGATTATGGCCAATGCAGCGTGCGGAATCTCGGTCATGGACCGCAACAAGTCCATCGAAGAGTCAATCGCCATCGCCCGCGAATCGCTCGAAAGTGGCAAGGCTCTCGCTGCATTCAAGAAGTTCGTCGAAATCAACTCGTAATCTCGGAAGGGCAGTTAAATGTAGGGAAAGTGGAGTTAAAAGGGAGAGAAAAAGACGTTTGCTCCGGCCGTCAACTCGTGTTTCATAACATCCAATGGTATCGTCCCTTTCACTTCCCTTTTACTCCTTTTTCACTCCCCTTTCATTCCCCTTTAAAATATGAAAGATATCCTTGAAGAAATCGTGGCCAACAAGCGGACCGAATTGGCCATCGCCATGAACGAGATGCCGCTCGACGTGTTGCAGAGGCTCACCCAGCAGCGCATCGACCGCGACGGCCGCCTGAAACTGCGTTCCATGAAGCAGTCGTTGGCTAACTCTGCGAGCGGCATCATCGCCGAGTTCAAGCGCAAGAGCCCCAGCCGAGGCTGGATTCATGCCGACGTCGAACCCGAGCAGGTCGTTCCGCTCTATGCCGAAGGTGGCGCCGCCGCGAGCAGCATCCTGACCGACGAGAAGTATTTCGGCGGCCGATTGGAATTCATCCAGCGGGTGCGCGACCTCGTGCCCGACCTGCCACTGCTGCGCAAGGAATTCATCATCGATGCCTATCAGCTCTACGAGGCGCGTCTGGTTGGGGCCGATGCCGTTCTGCTCATCGCGGCCGACCTCTTGCCCGAACAGTACGGTGAACTGCTCCATACGGCGCACGACCTTGGTCTTGAGGTACTGCTTGAGGTGCACGACGAGGCCGAACTGAGCTATCTGCAGGCCGGCGTGCCCGACATGCTCGGTGTCAACAACCGTTCGTTGGGCACCTTCGTGACCGACGTGCAGCATTCGTTCGACATCGCAGCGCGGATGCAGCGTTCGGTGCGCGCCCTCGGTTTGTCGGCCGATGAAGCTCCGCTCCTCGTCAGCGAATCGGGCATCGGCAATCCGT
>CACZAY010000115.1 GCA_902779265.1 uncultured Bacteroidales bacterium
CTGTTGCGCAGTGGAATCTGCAGAGTGAATCGGCCCAGCGAGTCGAGGTCGGCAGCGTAAGTCTTTGGTCGGGAATTGTTCAGAATGTCTGAAACCTCCACGTCGAATTGCGGCGACGTTTTCCATTGGTCTTTTGACTTGCTTCGCACCCAGCCGCGTACTGTGACGGTGTCGCTGCGGTAGCCTGTGTCGACGAACTTGGTGCGGGTGTCGGCCGATGGATATTCGCCCAGCGTGCGGCCCAGGATGCGGTTGCAGGCAATGGCTTTCTGTTGGCCAATCTGAATCTGGCGCACGTTGCCCTTGTTTTCGGGGCCGATGGTGATGACCAATTCCTCGCCGTCGCAACGGAGCCGCAAGGTGCATTGGCCGTCACCTTTTTCTTCTCGCTCGACGTAGTCCCAGAATCGGTTGGCATAGATAGCACATTCGGGCATCAGTCCAAGCTCCCAGTCGCCCGTCTTCGTGTTGCGCCAATGGGAAGGGAAAAGCGGTAGGTCGGGCGTGCGGTGGTCGCGTAGCCCCCACACGCGGATGCCATCCTTCGAGTAGAAATCGACCTTTTTCACGTCGGATGGCACGGGCGCAAAATGCAGGTGTGCAATGGAGGGTTCGGTGGTCTGCACAGTGGCTGTTTGTCCAATGCCGAATTCGTCGATGCTGCGCAGTGCGTAGCGGACGCTGTCGGCAATCAGCACGGTGGTCGAGTCGAATCTGTAGGTAGAGCCCTTGCGTTGGGCAAATTCGGTGGTGACGACGGTTTCATCGGCCGAAAACTCGATTCTTGTGATGCGGAATTGCCACCAGCGGCCTTTGGCGTAGTATGGCTGTTCCCAGACGGTTGATTTTGCATTGCCATCGGCCATAAACGACACGACAAGACACAGCACGGCGAGAGTGATCTTGCTGAGTGATTTGATTGTTTTCATGATTTCGGGTGTGTTTGTTGTTCGTGTTTTTGGAGGTAGATTGCGAAAAATCCGTCGCAAATATACGGATTATTTCGCAAACTTGTGTGTTTTATGGTTTATTTTTTTTATGGCCGATGGTGCATCGCCGCCTCAGGCGTAGTTCACGTAGAGGATGAATTCGCCGTCGGCCTGAATGATGAAGGGCGATGTGACGGCCTCGTTGAGCGTGCCTTCCCACCAGTTGCCGAGGTGCGCGAACGGATAGCGGAGGCCGCAGGTCGCGTAGTGGTTGGTCGAGATGTTGAAGATGCTGATCTGCGTCGATTTCATGCGGCGGGCGTTGCGGTCATCATCGGCCATAAAACCCTCGGGGATGGGCACGTGGCACTCGATGTCGCCCCGACACGGGATGAAGATGCCGTGGTCGGTGTAGATGCGGACCTCCATGCCCATGCGCATATATTCGATGGTCAGTGAGATGTTGCCCAATGTGTGGTCTTCGCGCTTGCCGGTGGCTCCGACGATGGCCAATCGGCTTATTCCCATCTCTTTGCAGTGACGCACGGCTTTGGTCAGGTCGTTGCTGTCCTGCTCCGCTACGTGGATTATGAGATGCCGGCAACGCTCCAGAATGAGCCGTTCGTCGTCGGCCGTGGGGGAGAGAATGGAGTCGCAGTCGCCCACGATGCACCACGGGAGCCCTTCGCGACGGACGTACTCAAAGGCGGCACTGTCGCAGCACACTACGCGGGTCGCATCGTGCAGTATGGCCGACGGAATCGGGTGCGACGGATAGTCTCCGCTGCACAAGATGACGGCTTCCGGCTCGTATCTTTCGGGATAGATGATGGTATGCATGGTCACTTTCGTCCTAAATGTATGCCTTTGCTGCGCCATTTCCAATAGCCATAGACCGACGCGCCCGAATAGAACAGGTAGAGCACGATGGTCGATAGCATATCCTGCGCGAGCATTGTGGCCAACCAGTCGGGCATCGAACCGGCCAGATGCTCATAGACCGAGGCATCGGTGGCGCTACGCACGATGTAGAGATAGACGGAGGCGACATTGGCCAAGAGCCAGAAACCCCAAACCTCGATGACCTTGCGCCCCAAGAGCCACGTGCCGACGATGTTGAGTGTGGTGTTGAAGGCGTCGCGATGCGGCACCGGTGAATCGGTCCAGAACTTCAGGATGGCGAAGATGGCAAGATAGACGCCTGCGGTGATGGCCAATACGTTTGTCCAGTCGCGTAGCCCGAGGGTCTGATATTCGATGAGTCCCTTTTTCTCCGGGTCTTCGCCCATACGTTTCTGGTTGCGCACCACGCGTTTGTGCCACTGCCACAGTCCCCAGAACGAGACGCAGATGTTGAAGCACGAGAATCCGGCGTCGGCATAGAGCTGCTTGCTGACGTAGATGAACAGGTAGATGCACGAACACAGAATCGACCAGAACCACATCGACTGCCGCTGCTTGAACTCGAGCACCAGATAGATGAAGCTGACTACGAGGCCGATGTAGCCCAAAAGTGTGAAGAGACTCATTGAAAAGATATTTTAAAATAGTGAAGTAAAAGAGTAGTAAAAGGAATGTCTGCTGCCTTTGCTATTTGTTTTGAACAATGGCCAAGATTTTTTAGGGATTGTTTCTATCGTCCCTTTCACTCCTCTTTTACTACCCTTTCACTCCTTTTTTACTCCCTTTCTTAGATTAGAACAATACGCTCAGATGTGCCATGCAGTGGAATGGCGCAGCCGGTGCGAAGCCGACACCCCATTGGTCACGAACAGCATAGTCGGTCAGGCATGATGCGTTGTAGGCCTCGACCTTGCCGTTGTTCATGCGGTAGCTTGGTGCTGCCCAGCCGCCCGTGTCGTACTTGGCGCTGAACAGGTTGTAGAGCGTGATGCCGACCGATGCCTTCTTCACGCCGTAGTGTGGCAGGACGAAGCTGTACGACAGGTCGAGGTCGCTGGTGAAGTGGCCGTCAAGCACGATGCTTTCCTGCGTCTCGGTTGTTCCATCGGCCTCCCAGCAGGTCATCTTTTCGAAGCCCGAATTGGTGAGGTATTGTTGGCCAATGTATCGGCCGGAAAGGGTTGCGCTCAGGCCCTTGTGCTGGAACGTGAAGATGCTGTTGGCAATCACGTCGGGCGAGAAGGAGAGTGGCTGGTCGCCCAACGAGGCCTCCGTGCCATCGTTCAGAGCCACTTTGACATCCTTCACACGGTTGCGCGACAGGGTGGCGTTGGCATCCCAGCGGAACCACTTGACGGGCTGCCATGCGGCTTCGAGTTCGATGCCCATGCGGAAGCTTTCCGGCACGTTGATGGCAACGGCCTCGCCGATTTCATTCAGCTCACCGGTAAGCACGAACTGGTCCTCGTAGTCCATCCAATAGAGGTTGGCGCCGGCCGAGAAGGTCTCCGACAGGAACTTGTAGCCTGCCTCCAGGTCGTTCATACGTTCAGCCTTCATCTTCAGTCCGAGGTTGGCCTCGTAGTCGTTGCGGGTCGGTTCCTTGTGTGCGATGGCATACGACGCATAGACGCGGTTGTTGTCGTTGATCTGGTAGTTGATGCCGAACTTCGGGTTGAAGAAGTTGAACGTGTCGTCGATGATGTACTTGTCATCGGTGTTGGCGCCATACCAGTCGCCCGGATTCTGCATACGGTAGTTGATCTGGCGATACTGCAAATCGACGTAGCCGCTCAGACCCTCCACAATCGTATAGTTGACCTTGCCATAGACGTTGAGGTCGGTCTTTTCGGCATTGTTGCGGTAGTACTCGAAGTCGGGTGTCGTCACGCGGGCATCGTCGAACGCATAGAAGTACTTGTTGCCTTCGGCATCCTTCCATTTTGCGTCATTGGCCTTGTTGTAGTAATACTTGTAGGGCATGGCCGATGTCCAGATGATGCGTCCGAAGTGGTCGCCGTCGTACTTGTTCCAGCCGCCGCCGATGGTTGCCTCCAGGTTGTCGTCGTTGTTGTAGCGCAGCGATGCGATGGCTCCGTAGAAGTCGTTGTCCATCTTCTTCTGGCGGATGAGGTCGCCCTTCACGATAGGCTTGTATTCGAGGCCGTCCTTCGTCTGTATGTCACCGTCCACGGCACTCCACAGACCATAGTCGCCCCACTTGGCCTCAATCTTGTACTGCTCATAGTAGCCCTTGCCCTTGGTGTAGTGCAGGCCGACGTTGAGGTTCAGTTCCGATGTCAGAATCTGGTTCCACAGCAGCTGGTAGTTCTGCTGGCGGTAGTTGTCCGTCTGGTTGTCGTAGAACTTGCTGTACTCCCAATCCATTGCGCCGCAGGGGTTGAACGTGCGGCCGTAGGTCTCCTGCTCATATTTCGAGGTGTAGTCCCATGCGTGATATGTCTTTTCGACGCCATTGAACGTGATGAACTTCACCGCCGTGTTTTCGCTGTAGAATCCGGCTTGCAGGAAGTAGCTGTTCAATTTGGTCGATGCGCGGTCGATGTAGCCGTCGCTGCCGATGTCTGAGATGCGTCCCTGCAGTCCCCAGTGGTCGCCCACCAGACCGGTGCTGAAACGGACGGTCTCCTTGTGTGTGCCGTACGAGCCGAAACTTGCGTCAATTCCGGCGTATGGCGTTGCGCCGATGTTCTCCGTCTGCATGTTGATCGATGCACCAAAAGCGCCTGCACCATTGGTCGATGTGCCTACACCGCGCTGGATCTGCATGTTCTCGACCGACGATGCGAAATCGGCCATATTCACCCAGAAGAGCTGGGCACTCTCTGCATCGTTCATCGGAATGCCATTGGCCGTAATGTTGATACGTTCAGGGGCAGTGCCGCGCACACGCAGCGTTGTGTAGCCGATGCCGTTGCCTGCGTCGCTCGTGATGGTGACCGATGGCGTAAGTGAAAGCAGGAACGGAATGTCGGCACCCGTGTTGCGCTTGCTGATTTCCTCGCGGCCGATGTTGGTGAACGCCATAGGCGTCTTTTCGCTGGCTCGTGTGGCCGATACCGATACTTCATTTAACTCCTCCATGCGCAGCGTATCCTGCGCGTCGGCAACGGCAGCCTGCACGGCTGCAACATTGAACACACTCATTGCCGACAAAAACAATACCTTTTTCATACCTGAAAAATGTTTTTGATTAAACAATAAGACATAACTATAATGGGGGAAGTACCTTTCCTTGGCAGCATTACCTGCCCAGGTTCAATGGGTCTGATCTCAGCCGGACGGTCTTTGCATCCAGCACCCCACGTCGTCCAGAACTGACGACTAATTCTGTTTTTGCGGCCGCAAAGATAAATGCTTTTTTCGAGACCTGCAACATTTCGCCCCCATTTTTTTTCAGGTTATGGCCAATGTTCCTTCTGTGCCGCATCTGATCCCATTGGCCGAAACACAAAATCTTACTTTTTGCCGTATGATTTTCGATTTTCAAATTTTATTCGTATCTTTGCGCGCACAAATCATTTACAACTCATGAAAAAAAATTTCATCATTGTTTCAGCTCTGATTTCTTGCCTCTCCGCCTCGGCCGAGGATGTCGTCGTCCTGCGCTCGGGCGAAATCATCAAGGGCAAGGTCGTGGAGATTACGGCCGATGCCATTAAATATCGCCGTTCTGACAACCTGGAAGGGCCCCTCTATGTGACTTTGAAGGCCAATGTCCTTTCCGTTGCCTATGAAAATGGTACACAGGAGACTTTCTCCGTGGCGAAGCCCATTGGCCAAGACCCTGATTCCTCCGACCGGCCGATTGTGTCCGACAACTATTATGACAGCAATTTCCGTCCCGAAATCCGTGCATTGTTTGACCCGCATGTAGGCCATGTCGATGGCGGTGGCGGAATGGAGTTTGTCCTGGGTATTCAGGTCGGAGAACGCATCAAGATGGGCCCGGGAGTCGGTCTCCAGTGGCACAACTTCTATGATGACGATGTCTATACGTTCGGTGTGCCTGTCTTCTATCAGGTCCGTTATGATTTGACGCAGTCGTTGGTCACACCCTATCTGCTTGGGCAGGTCGGCTATACGTTGGGCCATGGCGATTACGATGAGTCGTATTATTACATCGATGGAATTGGTGGGTGCTATTACATGCCTCGCGAAGAGGATTTCAATCTCGGTCCTTTTGTCCAATGCGGCATCGGTCTGGCCGGCAAGTTGCGTCGTGGCCGTCTGTTCATGGACTTGAGTTACAAATATCAGAATTGGGATTCCTCCTGTTTCTCCGGCCCGAGTCTGATCAGCCTTTCGGTCGGCTACGTCTGGATACCACGTAAATAATTTCTCTCGCGTACAATATTATATATGGAACTACCTCTGCAATGTATCGAAGGCGAATTGACCCGGTTCCGTGAGGCCTTCACCCAATCTTTGCGCACACGTGTGCCATTGGCCGATAATGTAATCCACTACTTCCTCGACCGTCGGGGCAAGCAGCTGCGCCCCATTATGACGCTGCTTTCGGCCAAGATGCTGCGCGGCGAGGTCTCATCGGCCACCATTCAGGGCGCCGTCGCCGTCGAACTGTTGCACAATGCCTCGCTCATGCACGACGATGTCATCGACAAGAGCGACGAACGGCGCGGCGTGGAGACCATCAACCGCATCTGGGATAACCATGTGGCCGTGCTGATGGGCGACTTCTTCTTGTCCAAGTGTCTTTCGTGCAGTTGCGAGACCGGGTCATTGGCCATCATCCGGACCTTGACCGACATGACATCGGCCTTGACCGAGGGAGAATTGGAGCAGATGTCCAATGCTCGCAGTCAGATGTTGAGTGAGGAGGCCTATTTCAGCGTCATCGAGGGCAAGACAGCGTCGCTCTTTGCCGCCTGCCTTCAGATTGGCGCACTTTCTGTGGGGGCTTCGGCCGATGAAGTGGCGCTCATGCGTGAGGTCGGGACAAAAATCGGCCTCATTTTCCAGATTCGCGATGACATCTTCGACTATTTCCCGACCAACGATGCTGTCGGCAAGCCCACGGGCCATGATATTGTGGAAGGCAAGGTCACGCTTCCTTTGCTCTACGCCTTACAGCATGCTCCCGCCGAACAGAGCCAGCGTATGCAGAACCTGCTTTTTGCCAATGATACCCTTTCCGAACACGATGTTTTGGCCTTGACCGACTTCGCGAAGCAGATGGGAGGCATCGAATACGCTCAGGCTCGCATGAAAAACTTCGCTTTTGAGGCCAAACAGCTCCTTTCGACCTGCCCAAACAACGATTGTCGGACGGCGATGATGCTTCTTGTGGACTATTTTATGGGTCGAAATGGTTGATTTTGCAATCTGGACTTTTGAAAATTGGCTAAAACGGAGCACTGAAATACGTGAAAAGAAGATTTTTTGAAAAAAGTCACGAAAAAATTTGGAATGCTCCAGAAAACCCGCTATCTTTGCACCCGCTAAACGAAAGGAACAGGCTCTGAGAGCTCCTTGGAAATAGAACTTCCTTCCTTCGAGAAGCAAAGTTCGGGGTGTAGCGCAGTCCGGTTAGCGCACCTGCTTTGGGAGCAGGGGGTCCCAGGTTCGAATCCTGGTACCCCGACAAACAAGAGGAAATTCCTCGACAACGATCTTTGATAGGACATTGCGAAAATAACAATGGCTCCCTAGCTCAACTGAATAGAGCATCTGACTACGGATCAGAAGGTTGTGGGTTTGAATCCCGCGGGAGTCACTACTTATAGAGAGTTCCCGCAATGCTGAAAGCAACAGTGCGGGAATTTTTTTGCTCCAATAGCTCAGTTGGTTAGAGCACATGACTGTTAATCATGG
>CACZAY010000116.1 GCA_902779265.1 uncultured Bacteroidales bacterium
ATACTTCCCGTCGATGTACTCGCGCTCGAAGGCGATCATCTTGCCGGTCTCGCCGCTGACCGCCTGGCGCACGGCCTCCAAGTCCAGCAGGTCAACGGCCCTTGTCGAGATGCCCAGGCGGGCCAATGTCTTGTTCATCAGGGCCACCGTATTGCCGAACAGGTGGCGCGACGTGACGATGTTCTTCCCGCTTTCGACGACGGCCAGCAGGGCATTGGAGATGGCGGCCATACCGGAACAGAAGGCGAAGACATTGGCCGCACCCGTCAGTGCCTTGACCGTATCCTCGAAGTGCATCACGGTGGGGTTCATCACCCGCGAGTAGTCCGGTGCAAGCACCCGTCCGCAAAAGGCATCGGCCATATCCCGAGCCGTCTCAAATTCGTAGGCTGCCGTGTGATAGACCGGCATCCCGATTGCTCCATACGCATCCCTGCGTGGGAATTTTGTGTCAATAGATAATGTTGTCTTCTTCATAACTGATAATTACGTTCACTTGATTTTCACGGCGCAAAGATAGTGCACATTGGAAAAATCATCCAACAAAATCGGCCATAAATGGAAAATCATTCCAGAATAAAATATTTTGCAGCATGATTTTCTGCCAGGCCGTCTATTGTGGGTGCGGGAGGGTGCCATTGGCCAACAAAATGTAATCGTATGATTGGCAGAAGGGGCGGCAATGCTATCTATTTTTTTTAACCTTTAATGTTGTTTTATGAAAAAATCACTGGTTAAGCTATGCCTGCTGGCGTGTTTCGTGGCGGGCATCCCTATGCAGTCATTGGCTCAGAACGTAACGATCCAGGGTACGGTCTCCGACGAGGAGGACGTCATCATCGGCGCTTCGGTCATAGCCATGGGTGGAAAAACGGGAACCATCACGGATGTGCCCTGCTACTAAGCCCTCCCCACCAAAATAATCAGCTCGCAGCGTGAACCCAACCACGTTGCGAGCTTTTCATTTTTGGGGCCAATGGACTTCGGCATGTCATTCAGCTATGCGAATGAATCCCACGCCATCAATGCAATATGTCATTCTGAACGAAGTGAAGAATCTCTCCATCAATTGAAATCAATTTTTTGAATCATGGCCAATGGCATATAAACGCAATTCCGCCGCCAACTCGCGATGAATGGGATGGCGGCGGAATGAATTTAGGTTGATGCCAAGGGTTATTTTGGCCAATGGCATTCATATTGCTGAAGCCAATTTAATTCGTAGGCCTCAATAATTCAAATATACTATCTTGATGATAAATATAAGTGCATGCATTCCAGTCAATATACTCATCTGGATAATAATTTATCACATAATCTCTGATGTCTGTTGGAATGGAGGGTCTTATCAGCAAATCCAAGAATGGTCTCTGCTCGGGTTCTGTCATGTACAGAATAATGGACTCTTTCCCTCTTTTAATCAAAAAAACGCTATCTTTTTTCACTACGAATTCAGTACTCTGTGGGTAGTTCAGCACATCATACATACAACAATATTCCTCATACGGAGAACCAGAAATTGTTAATAACGTATCATTGCCTTCAATGTATATAACAATATTGAAATATAGCGAATCTTTGTTTAATGGATACCATTGCGGATAATCCTTATATTGCTCTGCTTTATGAGCCTTAAATTTATCAACCAAGGTATATATCATCGGCTCTTGGAGTGGCTTTTCTACATCATAGTTCTCTTTTCCGTCATTGTTACAAGAACAGAAAAGGAGAAAAATCAGAAGAAGAAATATAATACGTCTTGAAAGATGAATTCTATTCGCATTCATAAGTCTTAAGATATTAGTAGCCTATTAAAGGCCAAGGCATTTTCAAAGATACTGCCAATACTGTCCTTGAAGGCAAAAAAGGGTGTGATTTCTCCATTAATAAAAATGCAGTTCCGTTGCCTCCTACAAACGAGATTCTACACGAAATTGCGGCGCAAAGATACACAATGTCTGAAAATAATGCAAATATTTCCGCATTTTTTGCGGGAAATTCTGCTACGAGCTACAGTGCTACAGTTAAAAAGCAAGGCTTTGCTTGTGATAAAATTATGGGGAAACGAAAATATCAAGGGGAAAATGCTGTCATCTGTCAAAACTGTCATTAACGAAAATACGGTTATTCTCGACGCTTGATTTTCCAATTTCTTAATGACAGATGACAGTTGACAGATTTCTGGAGAAGGTCGGCGTGCGTATCGGCTTCCAAAACAACTGTAGCACTATAGCGTGTAGCAGGAATTTTTGAAAAAGCATCGGCCATAATACGCTGATAATACCTTCATAGAAGGTTCATAGAGCCTTCGGGAAATACGTGCCATGTTTTTCGTCCAAGTTTCTTCAGGGTCTCTACAAATCCAATCGGACAAAAATAACAGCGCCGCCCCGAAATGAGGGACAGCACCGTTCATTTTAATAGACCCAATGATGTTTTAACACTCGCTGCACGCGGCAGCCTTCACTCAATGTTCAGCAAAGGTGGCTACTCCGACCAATGCTAATAGCGGAAGCGTCACAATGAACGCAATCCACAAAAAGAAATGTTCTTTCATGATGCAAAAAGATAATAGATAGCAATGGTTAAATGTTCATTTTCCGCTGCAAAAATAGTCGTTTCCGACTTAAAATGCAAATTTTTTGCTCAAAATTTCACTATTTTTATGCTTTTTTGCCAATGTTTTACGTTTGCCGCCCGAAATCTGCCACATGGTTGCATGGATTTACCATCACTTATTGTATTTTGCGCAAGTTTGTGCACACGCCGGCGCAAGAAAATGCCATCGTTTGCGCAATCCGACTCTGCCGCCGGATTTTTGCGCATCGCGGTTGCCAATTCAGAGACATTGGCCAATGAAACACAACTGACAAGCGAGACGGGGCGGGCAAACCTTGCGACATTGGCCGAAAATGACTATCTTCGCACGAATTTTCAAACAAGACTTCATTTCATGCAGTATTTTTCGGTAAAATCAAGGCTCGTACTCACCCTCTGGCTCGCGGCGCTGGGCGCAATTGCGCTGGGTCAGGACAAGGCATCGGCCAATGAGAAGAAATCGCAGTCGGGCAGCCAGGAGCGCGGCATTTCGTTCGTCGAGAAGAAGAAGATGCCCCAGGCCTCGGTCTTCCTGCCGGCACCGCCGGAGCCGTCGGACCCGGCATTTGCGCGCGACAGCATCCTCTACGTGCGGGGCAAGGCCGAACGCGGGACGGCGAGGCTGGACACGGCATTGGCCGACGTCAGGACCGATGTGGCCTATTACATGACGCGCTTCAGCGGGGCGATGCACTGCAAGCTCTCGACCCAGAAGTATCCGGCGCTGGCCGAACTGATGGCGGGGACGCTGAACGACGTGCGCGCCAGTATCGCCTCGGCCAAGGCGCAGTTTGCGCGGCCGCGTCCCTATGTGCACTTCAACGAGCCGACGCCCGACCCCGTCAACGAGGCCTACAGCCCGAATGCGTCCTACCCGTCGGGCCACTCGGTGCGCGCATGGGCATTGGCCATCCTGCTGACAAGCATTGACCCGAAACACGGCGAGGAGATTGCGCGCGTGGGCTACGACATCTGCCACAGCCGCGTGGTCCTGGGCTATCACTACCAGAGCGACGTGGAGGCGGGTATGCTCGCAGCGAGCCTGGGCATGGCGCGCCTGATGGCCGACAGCCTGTACCAGCAATATCTGGAACGCGCCCGAACCGAGTTTGCGGAGCAGAAGAAGATTTCGGAACTGCAGAAGCAGAAGAAGGCTCCGGGTCAGAAGAAAAAGAAGGAGAAGAAGAAGAAAATGTGATAATGGCCGATGGACATTGGCCAAAAACAGACACAAAGAAAGGGGCACAGACTGGCGGGGAAAGCTGCAGGTCTGTGTTTTTTTGTATTTTTTCGGCCGATTTCTTGACAGATTTGAATTAAATCGTTACATTTGCAGACCGTATCCAATCAAAAACACCCCAAAACAATGAAGAATCACTTGAAAAACATGCTGCCGCTGCTGGCCCTGTTCCTGTCGCAAACGGCATTGGCCAACGCCATCGATTCGCTTGAAAACCAGTTGCGTAGCGACCGGAGAATCCAGGAAAAAATCTACATCCACACGGACAACAACAGCTATTTCGTGGGCGACACGATCTGGTTCAAGGCCTACCTGCTGCGCGCCAACGACCTGCGTCCCGCCGCGATGAGCAAGATCCTCTACGTCGAACTGCTCTCGCCCGATGGCTATGTCGTTGAGCGCCAACGCATCATCGCGGACCACAACACGCAGAGTTATGGCCAATTCGCCTTGCCCGACACCATCTATTCGGGCTACTACGAACTGCGCGCCTACACGCGTTGGCAGATGAACTTCAACGTGACGGAACGTCCGCACAGCAAGTTCGACGACCGATGGTTCTTCAGCAAGCAGTTGGCCAAGGACTATTTCCGTGATTATGAAGGGCTTTACAGCCGCGTCTTCCCCATCTACGAAAAGCCGGAGCAGGCCGGAGACTATGCCGACAAACGCATCATCGACCGCCCGAAACGCCGACTTGCCAAGGAGCAGGAGGGCCTCGACGTCAAGTTCTTCCCCGAGGGCGGCTCGCTCGTCGCCGGCGTGAAGAGCCGCGTGGCATTCGAGGTGCTCGATGCCTACGGCCAGCCGTTGAAGGTGCGTGGTTCATTGGCCAATGGCACCAGACTGGAAACCGACGCCGAGGGCCGCGGCCTGTTCTCTGTCCAACCCGATGGTACACAGACAATTACCGCCAAATTCGACTACGACGGGAAGAGCCACTCCGTGCGGCTGCCCGAGGTGCTGGAGACGGGCGCAGTGATTGCCTACGATGCCATCGGCCAAAAAGCTGGGATTGTGGCCAATGGCGTAAACGTCGCCGCCATCGCGGTCTCCTGCCGAGGCAGACTGGTCGCCTTCCTGCGCGATACGCAATCCATTGATACCAAGGAGTTTCCGACGGGCGTGAACGAAATCACGGCCTACGATGCGGAGGCAAGGCCATTGGCCACAAGACAAATATTCGTGAACCACAACGACATGGGCCAGAAAATCGACTTCGCCCTCGCTACGCCCGACGGGAAACGACAGAGCGATGTCGAGGCCGTGGCACCGTTCCAGCAGCTCGGCCTTCACTCGCAGATTGCCCACCCGGACGCCCGCACGTTCAGCGTCGCCATCTGCGACAGACGCGGCGACGAACCGACCTACGACGACGGTAACATTCTGACGGACTTGCTCTTATCGGGCGACCTGCGCGGTTTCGTGGCACATCCGGCACGCTATTTTGAGGCCGACGACAGCCTGCACCGCGCACAGCTCGACCGGCTCATGATGATCCAGGGCTGGCGGAAGTATGCGCCATTGGCCACAATCCGATACAATCCCGAAACCAGTTTCGCCGTCGAAGGCGAGGTCTTCAAACTCGACGCCGACATGCAGGACGAATACAACCTGATTGACGAAATGACTCGCGAGAATCCGTCGGGCGCGTTGGACGGAAACCCATGCTTCACCATCGACGGCGAGGGGCAGGTCAAGTCTCTGAAAATAAGCGACATGATTGAGGCCAATGTACCTGTCGGACTCGTCATTGACGAAACGGAGACGGCCGAAGACACAGGCATCGCCGGCGTGGATTATGACGAGAAACAGGAGAACGCCGCCGCCCGCGAGGACCTGCACGGAAGCCGCAGGATGCGCAAGGCCAGACGACTGATAGACAACGTATTGGTCGAAGCCGAACTCAACAAGGGGAAAGACGTGGCCGGCGTGGTTGTCGAGGCCGACAGCACAGGCGCCTTCATCTTCCAGATGCCGCCATTCTACGACAAGGCGATACTTTTCATGACGGCCTATGCTGCCAAGGACTCAACCAAAAAAAGCATGACGAGCACGACCGACAAAAAGAAGATGGATCCGTTCGTCTCGCCCGACTACTACGTGCGGCAGGAGACCTTCTACCCGATCTTCAGCCAACCCTACGCCTGGCTACAGAACCATTCGCCCGAAGATGAGGACTTTTTGGCCGATGGTGATAATCCCGCCAGCCTGGACGCACTGGGAGCCGACCACGTGCTCGACAACATCACGGTCAAGCGCCGCCGCCGCCGTCCGATGCGCAATTTCGACCGCAACAGGCCGGCATTCGTCATCGACTTCGCGACACTCCTGAACGATGCGACCGACCGCGGCCTGCACTACAACTACTTCAACAGCATCGCCTTCTGGGCCGAGGCCGCACGCACGCTCTTCGGCAACATGAACGACCCGTACCAGGGCATCGGCATCCGCGCCGAAGTTGACAAGCACATCTTCCTGCAATCCTTCCGCACATCGGTCGCCAGCAGCGTCGGCCTTCCCATGACGCCGGCCACCCTACAGAAAAAGCTCGACCCACGCAACATCCTTCAGGTACGCGTCTTTACGGACTATGACATGCGCAACGGCATTGGCAAAGAAGAAAATCGCGGAGCTCCCGACGTTCTGTTCGAAGTCATCCCGATACCGCATGATGGCCGACGTGCCATGCGCCGCGACCGCCGTCTCGTGATTGACGGCTTTGCCTATCCCGAGCAGTTCTACAACCGCGACTATTCCGGCGCAGCCCTGCCCGACTCGACCGACTACCGGCGCACGCTCTACTGGAACCCGAACGCCCACACCGACGCCGAGGGCAATCTGGACATCCAGTTCTTCAACGGCGCACGTCCGTCCCACCTGAAAGTGTCCGTATGCGGCGTGGGCGGCGACGGCAAGATTTATTATTATTGAGGCCAATGTTCCCCACTCCTCCCCTCATGGAGACAAAAAAATGACGCAGACTCTGATGAATCTGCGTCATTTTCATATATGCCTTGAAAGATTACTTCTTGACCGTGCGGACAGGGCGGATTGAGCGGCCATAACCACGATGGATGGCGCTGCTCTCAACGAGCTCGGCATAGAAACGCACACAATAGGCGTTGTAGGAATTGGACTTGCCGAGGCTGCTTGACCAATAGTAGCCATAGACACCCACATCATTCAGGCGGCCCTTGCTGAAACGTGCGCCCGAGGCAGGCAGGAAGATGCTCTTGCCGTTGGGGCCCGTCACCTGATAGCCGTTCACGCTGTTGCGCTGCGTCCAGACCCAATTGCAGCCTTCCACTCGACGATGGTCGGCATACGCCACTCCTCACCCAGATTGGCCGTAGCGGCATCATCGACAGGCTGGAGCACGTTGAGGCTGTCAACCGTACCGAAATCCGATGACATGCAGTATTTCGTCATCGTCGTCTCCGAACCCTGGCAATACTTGTAGGTGAACCAGTTATAGGCGGTCTTGATGTATGAACCGGCGTAGTTGTAGTTCATCGTGTTGGACTCGTCAACCTCGCTGTAGGTCTTGGTTTCGGCCCATGCATAGTAGTTTCCATACTCTTCGGGCGCATTGGCACCCACATTGGCCGTTGCCCAGAGCGTACCGCTGGGTAGACCGAGATCCACATAATCTTCACTCTGCTGCTCGTTGTTTCCTCCGCAACTTGCAAAAAATGGTGCTGCTAACAGCATCGATGCCAGCATCCAATAGGCTGGGCTTAGTCTTTTCTTGTAATTCATTGTAGATTTTGTTTTAGAATAACAAATAAATTTTGGTTAATATAGCATTCACTGTGCTTGGTTTACCAGTTGATTCCCTTGCCGGCCTTCAGCGTATTCTTCATCAGGCTGCAGATGGTCATTGGCCCCACACCTCCAGGCACCGGCGTAATGAACGAGCACTTTGGTGCAACCTCGTCAAACTTGACGTCACCCTTCAGCTTGAAGCCGCTCTTCTTGGTCGCATCCGGAACTCGCGTCGTACCCACATCGATGACCGTGGCACCCTCCTTGACCATGTCGGCCGTAACGAATTCAGGTTGGCCAATGGCAGCAATCAGGATATCGGCCGATGCGCATATCTCCTTCAGGTTGTCCGATGCACTGTGGCAGACCGTCACCGTCGCATTGCCCGGATAGGCCTTCTGCATCATGAGCGTAGCGACAGGCTTGCCCACGATGTTCGAACGGCCCAGGACGACGCAATGCTTGCCCTTGGTCTCGATCTTGTAACGCTCCAGCAGGTCCATGATGCCCATCGGCGTAGCGCTGACGAAGCATGGCAGACCGATGGAAAGTCGGCCGACGTTGACCGGATGGAAGCCGTCCACATCCTTGCGGTAGTCGATGGCCTCGATGACCTTCTGGCTGTCGATGTGCTTGGGCAATGGCAGCTGCACGATAAAGCCGTCCACTTCGGGATTCTTGTTCAACTTATCGACCTCGGCCAACAATTGGGCCTCCGTGATATCGGCCTCAAAACGAAGCAGGGTCGAGGTAAAACCACACTCTTCACAAGCCTTCACTTTGGCTGCCACATAGGTCTCGCTGCCGCCGTCATGACCCACCAGGATGGCGGCCAGATGTGGCGCACGTTTGCCAGCAGCAACCATCTGCTGTACTTCAGCTGCAATTTCCTGTTTGATGGCTGCAGCCGTCGCTTTTCCGTCAATCAATGTCATATTTCCTTGATTTCTAACTATTAATTACAAATTACCGTTCTTTTTTTACCGTTCATTCATTTTTGTCCGATGAGACTTCTGGCAGATAGACCAGCTCGATGCCAGCGCGACGCAGGAGGTCAAGGCCGTCCGTGATGCGGTATTCCTCGGCATAGACCACGCGTTTGATGCCCGACTGGATGATGAGCTTGGCGCACTCGATGCAGGGCGATGCGGTCACGTAGAGCGTCGAACCGTCGCTGCTGTTGTGCGACTTGGCCACCTTCGAAATGGCATTGGCCTCGGCATGAAGCACATAGGGCTTCGACGTGTTTTCCGGCGTCTCGCAGTCGTTTTCAAACCCCGTGGGCGTGCCGTTGTAGCCGTCGGAGATGATCATGTTGTTTTTGACCAATAGGGCTCCGACCTGCCGACGCTTGCAGTAGCTGTTCTCGGCCCAGATGCGGGCCATCCGCAGATAGCGGTAGTCAAGTTGTTCCTGCTTTGGCATAATGCAATTTACGATTTTAACATTTATAATTTATCGATTCTCATTGGCCAATGTCAAGCGTCCATCAGACTTTGTTTCCTCGACGGCTTGAGCGCGTTCAATGGGTTTTCGGCCAAGCCTCCCCATTGCGCAACACCTGCAAGCCGCGCAGGTAAGCCTTGTCGTTACTGTTGAACATCTGGTAGAAATAGTCCTCGTAGCCGCTCTGACGCATGATATAGGCCATAATGAGACTCTCGATTTCCTTGCCGCTGCGGGCCAATGACCTGGCGTCGGACTTGACCTTGGCATCGGCAAAAGCCACAAACTTGTCGAGCAGTTGCCGTTGGCGCAGATACCGCTCCATCTCGGCGAACGACTTGAAGTGGCCCAGTTCGTTGCGGTGCTTGTCGCTGTACTGGAAAGCGAACGAATAGATGACGCCGCTGTTCACACACTTATTATAATAGGGCGTGATGTAGCTCGTGTCGATGGGTACGAAGATGTCCGGCATGACACCGCCGCCGGCATAGACCGCACGACCGCCCACTGTTTCGTAGCGCAGCGAGTCGGCCAGATGGATGCTGTCCTGATTGTAGAACTCGCCGTGGTTGTAGCGCTCCACAACGTCCATCAGATATTTCTCGCGCTCGCCCATCTCGTAAGGCTTCTGGATGCAGCGGCCCGATGGCGTGTAGTAACGTGCAACCGTGAGACGCAGGGCGGAACCGTCGTTCAGGTCATACTGCTGCTGGACCAGACCCTTGCCGAACGAACGGCGCCCCACGATGGTGGCGCGATCGTTGTCCTGCATCGCTCCCGAGAAGATTTCCGAGGCCGATGCCGACCAGTCATCAATCAATACGACCACCGGCAGCTGCTGGAAGTTGCCGCGACCGTCGGCATAGACGTCCGAGCGCTTCTGGCTGCGACCCTCGGTATAGACGATGAGCGAGCCCTTGGGCAGGAATTCATTGACCATCGCGATGCAGACCTCCAGATAGCCACCGCTGTTGCCGCGCAGGTCGATGAGGAAGCCCGATGCGCCCCGACTACGCAGGGTGAGCAGCGCGGTGAAAAACTCCTGGAACGTATTGCGGCCAAAGTTGTCAATGCGGATATAACCGATGCTGTCAACCAGATAATTGGCCACAACGCTCTTCACCGGAATGTCATCGCGCGTGAACTCGAATTCCAGGGTTTCATCGGCCGATGTACGACGCACGCCCAACTTCACTTTCGAACCCTTCGGTCCGCGCAGGGTCTTGACCACCTTGTCGTTGGTGATTCCCTTGCCGCAGAATGTCGAGTCATCGACCGTGACGATGCGGTCGCCGGCCATCACACCGGCCTTTTCCGACGGGCCGCCCGCAATGACCTGAATGACCATCACCGTATCCTGCTGGATGTTGAACTGCACGCCAATGCCCGAAAATGAGCCGTCGAGCTGCTCGTTCACCTCCTCCAGGTCGCTGGCCGGAATGTAGTTGCTGTGCGGATCCAGCTCCTCGACGATGACGGGGATGGCATCCTCAACCAGGTTCTTCAGGTCAAGCGTATCGACATACCGGTCACGCAGGAGGTCGAAGAGGTAGGTCAGTTTGGCCGATGCCTCACTCGACGAAATGCCGCCACCGGTCTGCGAGAACGACTCGGACTCCGGCGCGTAATATTCGTTGACGAACTGGGCCCGGCGTTCGCCTATCATGATGCCGACCAGCAGGAAGATGGCCAGGCACAATGTAAAGAGCAATGGATATATGACTTTTTTCATGTCCAATGGTTTAAAATCCGAACGTTACTTTTCGTTCTGAAACAGTTGTAAAGCTCCCGTGAGCGGGCAGAGTGTCGCGGCCGATGGCGCCTTCTTGTTCACAAACTGGGTGGCAGGCAGGAATTCGACATGGCCGAACTGCGCCATTGGCCACTCAACATCGGCCCAAGACTTGCCCCGCTGGGCGATCGTGATGCGCGCACGTCCCGGCACGACGTATGCCACACCCGTTGCCTGCGGTTTGGCCTTTCCCTTGGCATCGGCCACGACGGGTACCTGACGGTTGTCATCGGTCACCTGAACGGTGATGTTGTAGGCCTCGCCCGAAAGGTCATCGGCATCGACAAAACCGAAATGGCGCGAGAAGCGGAACAGCACTTCGCTGCCCTCAGCCGCGGGTCGGTAGAGGAATTCGCGCTGGGTGGTGGTTGTGGCCGATGTCCCCGTGAAAAGTTCCATGTAGGCGGCCTCCTGGGCGGCAAGATTGTCGAGCACGAGCTGGAACGATGCACCATCGGCCGGCAGGTTATCGACGTCGCCCGTCAGGATGTTCAATCGGCTCTCACGGATGCGGAAGATCTGTCGTGCGGCGATTTCGGCCTGCTTGGTACGCGAACCGGCCTTGAGCAGCTCTTCGGTCATCACGTCGATGGCGTGGACGGCTGGCTGGGGCGTTTCTGGGACATTGGCCAATGTCATTTCCCCACACTTCTGCTCCGGCTCTCGGTTGATGCCGACCAGCAGGTTGCCCGGCGCGAGATAGAATGTGGGCGCTGCGGCCTTATCCACGAAGTTGATGTGGTAGGTGCGTGAGGTGTCGGCCGATGCCTCGGCTGCGACAGTGACCGATGTGATGCTCCACGTGACATGGTCCTCCATCGGCGCATCCTTCACACCCAGATATTTCTCGGCAAATGGGGCAAAAATGCCCGCCTTGACCATCGTGCAAGAGGCATTGGCCACAACCCTGACCATCGTGAGCGGCAGGTTGTAGGTGATGCCCGTATTCTGCGTATCGCCCACCTGCACGCGGGTGACCTCCTGCGCAGGAAGCCACGTCATGCAGAGCCCGAGGGCGAATAGTGTGATATATCGTTTCATTGCGTTTTTACGGTTGTTTGGCAAAACTGTCAGTAAATAGCGTGCGGTTGAGAATCGACTTGCCGAGGGTGATTTCGTCAGCATATTCCAGCTCGTCGCCCACTGCCACGCCGCGCGCGAGTGTGGTGATGCGCAGGTCTGTGAACTCGGCCAATTTCCTGAAGATGTAGAAGTTGGTGGTATCGCCCTCCATCGTCGTAGAGAGTGCCAGAATGACCTCACGCACAGGATTCCCCTCGGCCGAGGCCTTTCGGATGCGCTCCACAAGGCTGTCAATCTGGAGCTGTTGGGGGCCAATGCCGTCCATCGGCGAAATCAGGCCGCCCAAGACATGGTACAGGCCACCGAACTGGCGCGTGGACTCGACAATCATCACCTCCTTGACATTCTCGACAACACAGAGCGTCGTCGCGTCGCGCTGCGGATTGGCGCAGATGCTGCACACCTCGCTGTCGCTGATGTTGTGGCACACGCGGCAATAGTGGACCTCGTTGCGCAGGCGGATGAGGCTTTCGCCCAGCTGAAGCGCGCGGGCCGGTTCCTGTCGCAGCAGGTGCAGGACAAGCCGCAAGGCCGTCTTCCGCCCGACGCCGGGCAATTTCGAGAATTCGTCCACCGCATTGGTGAGCAGTTGGCTGGGATATTCCATCAATACTTTCCGAAGTCCTTTTTGGCGCGATCCAGTTCACGGCGCGACTCCTGCTCCTTGATGCTGTCGCGCTTGTCGTACTGCTTCTTGCCCTTACAGAGCGCGATTTCCATCTTGGCCAATCCCTTTTCATTGAAGAACAGGCGCAGCGGCACGATGGTCAGGCCGGGCTCCTTGCTGTCATTGGCCAAGTTCCGCAATTCCTTCCGGTTGAGGAGCAGCTTGCGGTCGCGGTGACTGTTGTGATTATTATATGTACCGTAGAAATATTCCGCGATGTAGGCATTCTTGGCCCACAGCTCCCCTTTGTCGAAGATGCAGAACGTGTCAGTCAGACCCGCCTTGCCGGCACGCAGCGACTTGACCTCAGTACCCGTCAGGACCAGTCCGGCCGTGTAGGTATCGAGCACCTCGTAGTCGAACGTGGCCCTCTTGTTGCGGATATTGACCGCATTCGCGGAATTTTTCTTCGTTTGCTTGTTACTCATTATTATTATTTTTTTGGCCAATGGCGTTCAACGACGGGACATCGGCCATGAACCCACATCAACGGAACAGGCCGAAGATGTAGAGGATGATGTGCGGCGAGAGATAAATCGACAGGCACGAGACGACCGCGAGCACACCCCGCATCCGCCCGATCTGCATGAAGTTATCGACTCCCTCGAGCGCAACGTACAGCACGTACATCGAAATCAGCGTCAGGAACGTGAAGTTGGGCAACAGGGCACAGAACATGTCGCACAGAATCAGGATGCCCATGTTGTATGTGACAAAGACCTCCAGCCGCCTGCGGTCCAGCTCCAGACCACCCAACCGACTGCAGAACAGCGAAATGAGCAGGCTGGCCAGACGCGGCCCCGCAAAATAACTCAACGCGAAGGCCACCGCACCGCGCAGGGCAAATTCGAGGCTGAAAGGCGCATCGGCCGGCAAAGGGGATCTCAACATCACGCCATTGCCGTGCAGCAGGAAGATGAGCAGCGTGCCAGCACCCAATAGCGGATAATAGAAGTTGCGCTGCATGTAATCGAGGTTCGCGGCGGGCTGTTCGGGGTCGGACAGCTCCTTCCACGTCTCGGTCGGGTGGGCCAACAGCCCCCTCACATAGTGAATGATGCAGCGCAATTCTTCCATTTATATCTGTTTTTGGCCAATGACCCTTATTTCTCAGTTCTTTGTTCCTTCGTCCGTCTTCTCATTCATCCAGCTTGTGGACGATGAGACCCGAACGCAGTTTCGGCTCAAACCATGTCGTCTTTGGTGGCATGATGTTGCCGCTGTCTGCGATGGCCATCAACTGATCCATCGAAACCGGATACAGAGCCAATGCCATCTTCATTTCGCCACTGTCAACGCGACGCTTCAACTCGCCGAGGCCACGCAGACCGCCCACGAAGTCGATGCGCTTGTCACGGCGCAAATCCTTGATGCCCAGAATCTTGTCCAGAATCAAGTTGGACGAAACCGAAACATCGAGCACGCCGATCGGATCGTTGTCGTCGTATGTGCCGGCCTTTGCGGTCAGGCTGTACCATTGGCCAGAAAGATAAAGGCTGAAGTTGTGCAGCTTGTTCGGACGATATTCATCGGCACCCTTCAGTTCGACATCGAAATTCTCGGCCAATGCAGCAAGGAACTGCTCGTCGGTGAGGCCGTTCAGGTCCTTCACTACGCGGTTGTAGTCCATAATCTTGAGCTGCGAAGCCGGGAAGCAGACGGCAAGGAAGAAGTTGTACTCCTCGTCGCCCGTGTGGTTCGGGTTGTTCTGTGCCTTTTCGAGGCCGACGCGGGCGGCGGCAGCGGTGCGATGGTGGCCATCGGCAATATAAAGGTACGGAATGGCGGCGAATGCCTCGGTAATCTTCTGAATCAGGGCGTCATCGTCGATGACCCAGAACTCATGACCGAAACCTTCGGCCGACGTGAACTTCTCGACCGACGGCTTGGCAGCGGTCTTGGCAATCACCTCGCCCAGGACGTCGTTGTCAGGGAATGCGAAGAAGACCGGCTCCATGTTGGCATTGAGGCAGCGGACGTGCTTCATGCGGTCCTCCTCCTTGTCGGCGCGGGTCAGCTCGTGCTTCTTGATGACGCCGGTCACGTAGTCCTGCACATTGGCCGCAACCACAAGACCGAACTGCGTGCGCTCACCCATCGTCTGGCTGTAGAGGTAGTAGCAAGCCTTGTTGTCCTGCTTCAGC
>CACZAY010000117.1 GCA_902779265.1 uncultured Bacteroidales bacterium
CATTGGCCATAAACAGAGTTATGATAAAGAAATTCTGGAACCAATTCTATCCCTTTATACTGGCGCTGATTCCAGTATTGCTGTTGCGCGACTTTACGCCCAACAACGAGCTGAAGTATATCGCCGTGGCGCTTGAGGCGCTGAAGGAGCATCATTGGGTGGCACTTACGCTGCAGGGGGAGCCCTATACGGAATTTCCGCCGCTGTATTTCTGGCTGCTCATGGCGTCGAAGGTCATCTTCCGCCATTGGTACATGATCCAGCTCGGCCTCTTCTCGCTCATTCCTGCGTTGATGATTGTGCGTATCATGCACCGCTGGGTGTGGCGCTACGAGATGGGTGGATTGAGGTTGGCCGATGGTAGCCAGAGCCGCGACCTTGCGCAGTGGATGCTGTTCACGAGCGGCATGATGTTCTTCATGAGCTTCTATGTGCGCATGGACATGCTGAACACGTTGTGGGTCGTATTGGCCTTGTACAACTTCTGGAAAATCCTGTATGAGCCGCTTGGGGCCAATGAGGAGTCGGGCGTAAAGCCTCGCGAACGGGGTACGGTGCGCTATCAGTTCCGCTTCGGCGCGATGTTGCTGTTGGCCTTTATGACCAAGGGATTGTGGGGCCCGGCCATCGTCTTCCTCTCGACGACGCTCTATCTGCTTGTCAGTGGCCGCTCGGGCAGCTGGATCCGCGTGTGGGGCTGGCGCACATGGTTGATTCTGTGCGGTGGCGTCGGCCTGTGGCTCGGTGCCTTGTGGCTGGAGGGCGGCTGGAGCTATTTTGAGCATTTCTCTGATGCGCGGGTCTATCAGCCGCTGCTTTACAGCGTGGTGCATCACCGTCGGCCATGGTTCTATTATTGGGGCTCGGTCTGGTGGGATTCGTTGCCGTGGGGACCTGTCTGTCTCGTCATGCTGGTCTGCTCGATGCTGAACCGTTGGCGGAAGAATCCCGATAAACCGTTCCTGCGTCGCTTTGCATTGGCCACACCCCTCCAGAACTTTTTTGCGATGACGGTGATCAGCACATTGGTCATGCTCTCGTGCATTCCGGGCAAGATGGACGTGCGTCTGCTGCCGGTTTTCCCGTTCCTGGTTTATGTGGGTGTGATGCAGATGGGCCAATGGCAATGGCCGCTCAAGTGGCAGTGGCGCATCCTGTGGGTCTGCCGGTTCATCCTCATTGGCATATTCCTGACTGGTTGTCTCGTGACCCGCTACAACGCCGAACTGGGCTGTTACGGTCACTTGTGCTGGCGCGCCAACCGCATTGGCCGAGAACTTGGAACAAAAGGCTTCTATACCTACAAGTTGCAGAGCATGAGCAATATGGATGTCTATCTGCATGAAGACCCGAAGGCGGCCGATGTGGATGACTTCGTGCAACATCGGTTGTCAAACACCTTGTTGTTGGCCAATGCAGAGCAATACGAAGACCTGAAAGTGCGGCTGACGCATCTGCAGGTGCCCAAGGCTGATCAGGGTGTCATCGTGGGGCGGAAAGGGCCGTATGTCATCGTGAAATTTGAGAAACAAGAAGAATAACTTAACCCATTATCATAAATTTTAATTAACCAACAATGAATTCAATCGCATTGATGAACAAGGCAGCGGACAATATCCGTATCCTTGCAGCCGCAGCAGTCGAGAAGGCTAAGAGCGGACATCCTGGCGGAGCCATGGGCGGCGCCGATTTCATTAACGTTCTTTTCTCGGAGTACCTCGAGTACGACCCAAAGAACATGACCTACGAAGGTCGCGACCGTTTCTTCCTCGACCCAGGCCACATGGCTCCAATGCTCTACGCCCAGCTCTGCTTGGCCGGCAAGTTCACGACCGACGAGCTGCAGACGCTCCGTCAGTGGGGCAGCCCTGTGACCGGTCACCCGGAACTCGAAGTTAAGCGCGGCATCGAAAACACCTCTGGTCCTCTGGGTCAGGGTCATGCCTACGCTGTGGGCGCAGCCATCGCCGAGAAGCACCTCGCTGCTCTGTTGGGCGAGGAGGTTATGAACCACAAGATCTATGCCTACATCTCCGACGGCGGTATTCAGGAGGAGATTTCGCAGGGCACTGGCCGTATCGCCGGCACTCTCGGTCTCGACAACTTGATCATGTTCTACGACTCGAACGACATCCAACTCTCGACCGAGTGCAATGTCGTCACGACCGAAGACACCGCAGCCAAGTATCGTGCTTGGGGCTGGAACGTCATCGAAATCAACGGTAACGACGTGGAGCAGATCCGTGGCGCATTGAACATCGCCAAGGTCACCAAGGGCAAGCCAACCCTCATCATCGGCAAGTGTATCATGGGAAAGGGCGCTTTGAAGGCCGATGGCACATCGTACGAGCGCAACTGCAAGACCCACGGTGCTCCATTGGGCGGCGATGCATTCACCAACACCATCAAGAACCTAGGCGGTGACCCGGAGAATCCGTTCCAGATCTTCCCTGAGGTCAAGAAGCTCTATGCACAGCGTCGTGCCGAGCTCCGCAAGATTATGGACGAGAAGTATGCCAAGAAGGCTGAATGGGCTGCCAAGAATCCTGAAAAGGACAAGCTCCTGAAGGAGTGGTTCAGCGGCAAGGCTCCTCAGATTGACTGGAGCAAGGTTCAGCAGAAGCCGGATGATGCTACCCGTAGCGCATCGGCCGCAGTATTGAGCCAGTTGGCCCAGCAGGTTCCGAACATGATCTGCGCATCGGCCGACCTCTCGAACTCGGACAAGACCGACGGCTTCCTGAAGATGACCACCTCGATGGTACGTGGCGACTTCAGCGGCGCATTCTTCCAGGCTGGTGTGGCCGAGCTGACAATGGCTTGCTGCTGTATCGGTATGGCACTGCACGGTGGTGTAATCCCAGCTTGCGGTACGTTCTTCGTATTCAGCGACTACATGAAGCCGGCTGTCCGTATGGCTGCCTTGATGGAGCTCCCAGTCAAGTTCATCTGGACGCACGATGCCTTCCGTGTCGGCGAAGATGGTCCAACTCACGAGCCAGTTGAGCAGGAGGCTCAGATCCGCCTGATGGAGAAGCTGAAGACCCACAAGGGCCGCAACTCTATGCTGGTGCTCCGTCCTGCCGACAGCGATGAGACCACTCAGGCTTGGAAGATGGCAATGGAGAACATCTATGGTCCTACCGGCCTCATCTTCTCACGTCAGAACATCAAGACCTTGCCTGCCGGTACAGACTACACGCAGGCCGAGAAGGGTGCCTACATCGTGGCAGGCAGCGACGACGACTACGACGTAATCCTGTTGGCCAGCGGTTCGGAGGTCGCTACCCTCGTCGCCGGTGCTGAGCAGCTGCGCGCCGATGGCATCAAGTGCCGCATCGTGAGCGTTCCATCGGAGGGCCTGTTCCGTCGTCAGAGCAAGTCTTACCAGAACCAGATTCTCCCAGCCGGCAAGCCGAAGTTCGGTATGACCGCAGGTCTGCCTGTCACGCTGGAGGGTCTTGTAGGTGCCGACGGCGAAGTCTGGGGTCTCTCAAGCTTCGGATTCTCTGCTCCTTACAAGGTTTTGGACGAGAAGCTCGGCTTCACGGGCGAGAACGTCTATAACCAGGTGAAGAAGATGCTGAAGAAGTAAGCTGACCTTCGCAAACGAAATCTTGAAATGCAATTAAAGAAATTCATTTCTATCCTGACAATCGGAGTGCTGGCACTGTCGCTCAAGGCAGTGCCGGCCCGCCGTGTTCCTTTTGAAGTGACGCAGCCCGACGGGTCGCGGTTGACGCTTAGCATCGTGGGTGACGAGTGGTTCCATTATCTGGCTTTGGCCGATGGCACTGCGGTCGCACTCGATTCCGCCACGGGTTTTTATAAGCCTGTGATGGCCGATGCATTGGCCGAAAAAATGAGATTGGCCAATGTCCGTCGCGCATCAACCGAGGAACGCCGGACCCGCAGGATGAATGTTGTGCGCAGGGTGGCTGCAAAGGCATCGGCCACAGACGAGGAGGACAGTTCCATTGGCCGACGTCGCCTTTACGAAGGCGAGAAGCGTGGTCTGGTTATTCTCGTGAATTTCAGCGACAAGAAGTTCGTCAGCACACGCGAAGAGGTGGACTCGATGTTCAACCAAAAGGGCTATTCGGCCCACAACAGCATCGGGTCGGTGCGCGACTATTTCAACGACCAGAGTTATGGCCGATTCACCATCAACTTCGATGTCGTGGGTCCCTTCGAACTGGAGAATGGTTACGCCTACTATGGCAAGAATGACAAGGATGATAACGATTTCCGTGCGCATCTGATGGTCGCCGAGGCGTTGAAGGCCGCCGATGACGCGGTCGATTTCACGCAGTACGTCTGGAATGATAACGGCGCGGTCGATCAGGTCTATGTGCTCTATGCCGGTTATGGCGAGAATGCGGCTTACAATGATCCGAACACCGTCTGGCCGCATGAGTTTTCGCTCTCCGAGGCCTACCTCTGGTTTCATACCGGCGAGCCGGAGTATTCGTTCGACGGAGTGAAGGTGGACACCTATGCCTGCTCCTGTGAACTGGCCGGAGCGTCTGGCTCGAGAGTTTCGGGTATCGGCACCGCGTGTCATGAGTTCTCCCATTGTCTGGGTTTCCCCGACACCTACTGCACGAACGATGAGGATGTCCCCGATATGATGGATTGGGACTTGATGTCAGGCGGCAGTTACAACGGTCCGAATTTTAACGGCGAGGTGCCTGCCGGAATGACGGCCTATGAACGCTGGCTGTGCGGTTGGTTGGATTGGAACGAACTGACTGAAGAGCAGGATGTGCGTCAGATGCCTTGCCTCGGAGACGAGCCGCAGGCCTATCTCTGGCGCAACGACGGCGATGCCAGCGAGGCCTATATCCTGGAGAATCGCCAGAACACGCGCTGGTTCACCTATCCCTACCTGGCCCACGGCCTGTTGATTTACCATCTGGACTACGACGAGGATTCCTTTGACAATAATGAGGTGAATGTCATTCCCAGCCATCCCGGCATGTCCATTGTCTATGCCAACGGCGTGGGCGGCTCCACCACAACGAAATACCGCGAACACCTCTGGCCCGGCAAATCGCTCAACGCGAGTTTTACGGCCACTACCACACCGCAGGCCTTCTGGTACAACGACGACGCTGACGGCGACTCCATCCCGATCATGGGAATCACCGACATCGGTGAGGGTGACGGCTACATCTCATTCCGGTTCTGCGAGATTGTGGCCGATGGAATTTCGACGACGACATTGGCCAATGACACAACCACGCCCCACGGCGCGATCCTGACCCTCGACGGCCGACGGGCCACACCATCGGACAAGGGTGTCGTACTGATGAATGGCCGCAAGGTCATTGGCCGAGAAAATTGACCATTTATTCACAAACCTACAATATTAACCATTAAAACAACAAAAAACAATGAAAAAAATCTTGTTTTTCGTAGGCTGCGTTGCAATGCTCGCAGCTTGCACACCGAAAGTGCCACAGGCAGAGTATGACGCATTGAAGGCCCAGAAGGACTCAATCGAGGCCGCCAATGCCCAGATGAACGACATGTTGGGGACCATCCACAACACGATGAACGAAATGGCCGTTGACGAGGGCCTCATCTTCGTCGACGACAACGGCAACGACCTCAAGGACAAGCAGGCTGTCCTGACCCGTATGCAGACCTTCCGCGATCACATGGCCCAGCAGCGCAAGGACCTCGAGGATCTTAAGAAGAAGTTGAGTGGCAGCCGCGGCGCCAATGCCAACCTGAGGAAGCTCATCGAAGAGTTGAACGCCCAGATTGAGGCCAAGGATGCTCAGATCGCAGAACTTCAGGAGGAGCTCTCACAGAAGAACGCCAGCATCGAAGACCTGAAGAACAAGGTCCGCGAAATCACCATCGCCAAGCAGGAGGTTGAGGCCGACCGTGACCACTTCGTCGAGGTCGCCAAGAACCAGGACATCGCCCTGAACACCGGCTACTACCGTGCTGACACCAAGAAGGCCCTCAAGGCTGCCGGTCTCATCGAGGGTGTCTTCAAGAAGAAGGCCAAGTATCAGAACCTCGACGCATCGCTCTTCGAGAAGGTTGACATCCGCGAGTTCACCAATGTCACCATCCAGAGCCGCAGCCCGAAACTCATCACCGTCAAGCCACAGGGCAGCTACACCCTGCAGTACAATACCGACGGTACAACCACACTGATTATCAACGATGTGGCCAAGTTCTGGGATGGTTCTCCATACCTGATTATCCAGCTCTAAAAATATACCGATTATTGCCCTCCCGATAGTGGGAGGGCAAATTTTTGATTCTTATAGAAAATGAATGTTAAGATTGTAGGATTGGCCAGCGACCATGCCGCCTTGCCATTGAAGCAGTTCGTAAAGAAGTACCTTGAAGAGAAAGGTATGCAGTTCAAGGACTACGGCACGCTGACCGAAGAGTCGTGCAACTACGCGACTTTTGGCCATGCTTTGGCCGAGGGAATTGAGCGCGGCGAGGTCTATCCCGGCATTGCCATGTGCGGCTCGGGCGAAGGCATCTCGATGACGCTCAACAAGCACCAGAGCATCCGCGCCGGCCTCGTCTGGCAGCCCGAAATTGCCCACCTCATCCGCGAGCACAACGACGCCAATGTCATCGTCTTCCCGGGCCGTTTCATCGACGAGGAGACTTGCCGCAAGTGCCTCGACGAGTTCTTTGCAACGGAGTTTGCCGGTGGCCGCCATCAGCAGCGCATCGAGGCAATTCCTGTGAAGAAGTGATTTCCTTATCGCAGCAAAATGAATCCTCCCAAAGTTGGACGAAAGTCTGGCTTTGGGAGGATTTGATTATTTTTGTACTTTGGTTACAGGTGCAATAGCATATTAGGAACAATGGCGTCTATCATTTCTTTAGGGACACCGCATTCTTGTGCGATAGTTGGCCAATGTGACGCCGCTTCAATGATTTCGTCAATAATCAGAGGAGCGTCCTTGATATTGTTTTGCCGGGCAAATGTCAATAGGTCTTGCTTGGTTATGTCGTCAAACTTCCCGTTTATGGACATCTGATGTGTAGCCGTCCAACCTCCTGTGGGATTGTAGGCATATCCCATGTCGTATGCAGGGGACAATCGCCATTTGCCATCTTCTTCCATGAGAAACGAGATGTTCTTGGTGTGGTCGTCCTGATTTCGTACTACAACGTTGAATACCAAGCGACGGAACATCTCTTTGGCTTCGGAATAGGATAGCCGCAAGGCTCTCATCACATTGAAGGCTTGTTCGTAGGAATAGGCGCGATGGAGTCGGTAATCGAAATGGGCGATGCCACAGAGGGTCTGCATGTGGATTTTTTTGCCCTCCTTGCGGTCGAAGCGTTTGGTCAGGAAGTGGGCACGTCCGTTTTCTTCGATGAGCGAACATTCTGTCATTTCGATGCCACATGCTTTTGCCAGCTTATAGAAGGAGTATTCCAATCGGCCGAAGTTTTCTGTCTCTTTGAATCCCGCTTTGGCCGATACGCCATCCAGTTTGATGAGGTAATAGTCGAATCCTTCGGGCGCATCCACTTGCCCAGAGCGAACTTCGCCGGTCTCTTTATTGTAAGCAATGATTGCTTTGGCACGTTGGCCTCCGGCAGAAGTTC
>CACZAY010000118.1 GCA_902779265.1 uncultured Bacteroidales bacterium
CAGACCGGCGATGGCTTTCGGCATCTCGGCCTTCACCTCGACATAGTCCTTGCGGATCAGGGTGTCGCGCTCCTCCTTGTCGTTCCAGACGATGAGCTTCACGTCGTAGGTGCCGGCCTCGGCATAGGTCACGACGGGGTTCTGTTCATCCTCATTGGCCAACACACCGCCGGGGAACTCCCATTGCCAGTGGTTGATGCTGGTCGAGAGGTCGTGGAAGTGGACGCTGTCGCCCTCGTTGATGGTGATTTGAGCGGCCTCGGAATAGTCCTGCTCCATGAGCTTGAAGCCGTCGAAGGCGACGTCGTCACCGCCTTGGCCCACATAGGAGAAGAAGAACTGCACGTCGCGGCCGGCATAATCCGAGAGGTCGGCCGTGAAGCGAATCCAGGCAGGACCGGTGAATTCATTCTTCTGTGCCCACTGGAAGGCATCGACAAGGATTTCCGATTCATCTTTCTCCACATCATAGACACCGACGCCCCAGTTGGCATAAACCAACCACACGCCGCTGAAGAAGGAGTAGAACTCCATCGTCGTGTTGGGACGGATGGTCATCTTGGGCGACAGGAGCAGCTCGTCCTGCTTCTCGCTGCTTGTATAGCGGATGTTGAGCGAATACTTGCTGTCGGGATCAATGGTCGCGAAGTCGGTGTTCGGCTTGAGCGTCGGCGTAGGCATCAGCTTGAAGGTGTAGTTGGTGCTGGTGTTGTAGAGGAGCCAGCCATCCATGTCCTCGGCGCTGTCGAAGCCCTGCTTGTAATAGGCCTTGTTGGCCTCATCGGCCCCAAACATGGCGGCAGCCTTCTCGTTGATAATGAAATCGGCCTCAACCAATGGGCTGAAGACATTGTAGCCGGCGGCCAATACCAGGAGGTGGCAGCTCTTCGTGATCTTGATCTTGCCGCTGGTGGCCTTGATGATGGTCGGTTCTTCGGTCAACTCGGCCGAATCCTGGGCGGTGGTGGAGTACCAGATGGTGTAGGCGCGCTCGTCCTCGACCGATACGCTGACCTCGACAGGACCGTCGAAGGTGCCGCCCATAGGAGAGAGGACAGGCTTGTTCAACGGCTCTTTCTTTAGAACGGTCAGGACGTACTTTGCAGTGTCGCTCTTGTACTCGTCATTGCCGGCGAAGATGGCCGAGATGATACATTCGCCCGGAGCGACAGTGAAGAGGTCGCCGGAGTTCTTGCTTACGACGCAGACGTCATTGTTGGATGACGTGTAGATGATGGGCGATACCTGGCGCGGGTTGTTGAGGTAGGGCGAATAGCCGTTGTCCGGAGCCTCCAGTGTTACCGAATCCTTGGAGAAGGAGAGGCGTGGGTCCTCCTTGATGACATACTTGGCCTTGACGACAGGGCTGTACTTGCCATCGACGCAGGTGACGGCCGAGATGGTCATGCTCTGGTCAATGGAGATTGGCTCGGTATATACCTTGCGGCTGCCTTCGGGCGATACAGGGCTGTCTCCGTTGGTGGTATAATAGATGGTGTAGGTGCCCTCCTCATATCCGTCCACCTGGAGGGATACGGTCTGAGCCTCGGCGTACGAACCTTCGGGGAGAGAGAATTTCGGCGCCTGGATGCCCGATGCCTCAACCTCGTAATCGACCGAGACGGAACGGATATAGAGGATGCCTCGGGTCTCGACATTCTGGAAGAGCTCGATGTCCAATTTGCCCTCCTGGGCATCGGTGCCCGGCTTGAACTCGTAAATGGCGGTGTCGGAGGCCAATGCAACGCTCTCGGCACCATTACAGAGGTATTGCACACCATTGACCGAGACTTTCAGGTCAGCCCCTTCTGAGTTGACGTGGCGACGGGCATTGACGCGAATGGCGCGTATCTTGCCGGGAATCTCGTAGGTGAAGAAGGAGACGAAGGAAGGTGTCTGGTTTGTGCCTGCACCAATGGCTTGACCGCTGGTCGGGGTAACGCCGAATTTCTTGGTTCCTTCGCTATAGATGCTCCACTTCAAATTGTTGATCGTGGTGGAAAGTGTATCAGGATTGGATTCCGAATTGGATATAGCTTGGAATCCTTCGCCGCCTTTGGAAATAAACTGGTAGAAGAAATATTCCCAATTGGCAACCTCTGTTTTCTCCGATTTCTCGTAATCTACGGCAATGGACTTGATGTAGAGGGCGCTTTTTTTCTCGGCGTTCTGGAAGAGTTCGATGTCCAACTTGCCCTCCTGGGCCTCGATGGCCGGCTTGAACTCGTAGAGCAACGAGTCGGTTGTCAAGGCGACACTCTCGGCCCCCTCGCAGAGATACTGCACACCATTGACCGAAATCTTCAGGTCAGCCCCATCGGAATTGGCATTGCGACGAGCCTTGATGCGTACGGATTGAATCTTGCCGGGCATCTCGTAGGTGTAGAACGAGGTGTAGCTTGATGCCTGATCGGCACCTGTGCCGATGGTCTGTCCACCTCCGGCGGTGACGGCATACTTCTTGGTTCCTACACTGTAGATGCTCCACTGGAGCGAATTGATGGTAGTGGAGAGGGTGTCGGGATTGGAATCCGAGGTCGTTAAGGCTTGGAAGCCTTCTCCTCCGTTTTTTATGGTCTTACTGAAGCTGTAAGACCAGGTTGATGTGGCGGCTGTACTGATAGCCGATAGTGCAGACAATGCACCAATCAACACATACGTTTTTGTTGTCTTCATTTTAAAAGGGTTATTAATTAATGGATAAGTTGTAATAAATCAAATATTAAATATTATTTTGAAGGGGAGTATAAGGGTCGGTGGATTTGTCTGTCAACTCTTATTTCTTCACTCAAAAAAGGTGTTGCCCTTGTCTTATTCCTTGGGAACTCCGCACGCCGTGTCTCTACGGACAGCCGCACGTATCGTCCCTGTCACTTCCTTGTCACTTCCTTTTTTTAATCCTCTTTTTCCGGTTCCACGACGACCATCTTTCCGTGTTCGGCCACGTGTTCGATGAGTTTCTTGTAGAAAGGGTTGTGGGCCAATGTCGTTGTGTCGCCCAACACGATGAGCTTCATACGGGCACGGGTGATGGCCACGTTCATGCGGCGCAGGTCGTTCAGGAAGCCGATGCGACCCTTGTCGTTGCCGCGCACCATCGAGATCAGGATGACGTCACGCTCCTGGCCCTGGAAGCCATCGACCGTATTGACCGAAATCTGCGACTGGAGCGGTTTGAGGAAGTTGCTCTGTCTGACCAGTTTGCGCAACAGCTGGACCTGTCCCCGGTAGGGCGAGATGATGCCGAAATCGACGCGGTCGGCCAACATCCGTTCCATGCCCAGCTTGCGCACGTAGTCGCGCAGGGTCTTGACCAGGAGCAATCCCTCGCTCGTGTTCAACCGGCTCTGGCTGAGTGGGTTGGACTGCTCTTCGTAGCCAAGCTGCGAGGTGTCGATCCACACGAGCGGCGTGTCGAACTCGTGGATGCGGCGCTGGGCGATTTCGGGCGCGGCGAGCAATTGGCCATGATAGAACCAGTCGGACGAGAACTGCATGATGTCCCGGTGCATACGGTATTGCGTGGTGAGCAGTTCGACGCACGCGGGCTTTCCATTGGCCACAATCTCCATCAGGGTCTTGGCCAATCCCTGCCGTTCGGCCTCGATGCACTTGACGGTGGGAGGGAGCTGGCAGTGGTCTCCCGCGAGGATGACGCGGTCGGCCTTGAGGATGGCGGCCCAGCAGGCGGCTTCGAAGGCCTGGGCGGCCTCGTCGATGAAGAGCGTGGAGAAGTGCCGACGTTCCAGCACCCGGGCGGCCGAACCGATCAGCGTGCAGGCGATGACGCGGTTGCGGGCGAAGAGGTCTTCGTTGATGGTGATTTCGAGCTGCGTGCGGCAACTGCGCAGGCGGTTGAGCCGGACCTGGGCCGTGCGCCGTTCGTTGGGCTTGGCATGTCGCGACGAGAGCTTGGCGATGGTCTCACGCTCGGCGCGGCGTATGGCCCACAGGTCCTGATAGTCGGGGTGGGCCTCGTACTGCCGTTCGTAGGTCGCGTCGAGCAGGCTGTCACTCACTCGCAGCGGGTTGCCCACGCGAAGCACGCTGATGCCGCGTGCAAGCAGCTGTTCGGCAATCCAATCGACGGCGGCGTTGCTCTGGGCGCACACCATGACCTGTGTCTCGCGTTTCAGGATTTCGCCGATGGCCTCGACCAGTGTCGTCGTCTTGCCTGTCCCCGGAGGGCCGTGTACGATGGCCACCTCGCGGGCGTTGACCACCTTCATCACCGCCTTCTGTTGCGACGGGTTGAGCCACGGGAAGGAGAGGGGCTGCTCCGTGCGGAAGGAGGGCTCTTTTTGGCCGATGAGGATGTCCCGCATCGCGAGAATCTTCGGGTCGTCCGTCTCCTGGAGCGTGTGGATGGCTCCGCGCATCACCATGTGGCTGGTCGCGTCGAACGAAAGCTGGACACCCAGCCGTCCGTCGCGGGCATATTGGCGCAGGACATCGGCCACCTTCATCGACGGGATGACAATCCTCATGCGCTGGTCCTGGACGCGCGAAATCTGGCATTGCCACGGCAGGAATATCGGTTTGGCTGTGTCATTGGCCGATGTCCCGTCTTCGTCCGTGTAGAAGAACGCCACGGGGCGGCCGGGTTCGAACTCGTGGTCGATGGCCTCCTGGTCGGCGGTGTCGCGCTGGTTGGAGATGTGGATGACGATCTGGTTGAGCGCGTCGTAGCGTGTCTCGCCGCAGGCTATCGGATACCAGCACTTGCCCTGCTTGATGCGCCGCTGGATGCCGATGCTCCGTGAGAGCTCCTCGAACTCATGCTTCTCGTATTCGTATTCCATGGCGAGCAGGCGTTCCTGCTCGGCCAGATGCTGGGATATAGTCATGGGAAAATCAGTTCTGGAGGTCAAGGATCATGCCGTATTCGATGCGGCGGCTCTGGTGCGGGTAGTAGGGCATGAGGAACATGTCGTTGGTCACGGCATTCTCCAGCATGTTGTGGACGGTGAGGAAGAACTTGATGCGCTTCAGGTTGCAGTTCACATAGCCGTTGAGCAGGGGATAGTTGCCGCACTTGATGTCGTGCTGGATGCAGAACTGCTGGGTGGCAGGCTGGTAGGCCGGCGCATAGTAGGCCGTGTGATAGTAGCCGGCGACTCCGGCTTGTATGGCCAATGTCCTTGCGATGCAGAAGTGGAACGAAAGGTCGGTCTCGACGCTCACGTTGGGCAGGGGGAGCACCTCGTCGTCGGTCGAGGTCTGGATCAGGACGGCGTTGTCCCATTGCAGCCACTTGCCGGCACGCAGGCCTTGGCGCAGCTCCAGGGCGAAGACGTCCATCTGCTTGTCGAACTGGTGCGGAAGTCCATCGGCCCCGAAAAAGTGGAAGTTGTTGATGTGTTCGATGCCGATGCGGATGCCCGACCGTGTGCGCGGGTAAAGGAGACGGCCCTCGATGCGCACCTGCTGCTCGCGGTCGAAGTTGTTGCTCCAGCGGAAGTGGTTGCTGAAGTAGTGGTCCAGGAGGTAGGAGACGCGGCTGTTGCGGAATGCGCCATTGGCCATAAAAATCACACTGTCGGCCGAACCGAGCGGGATGACCATCTGCACCTTGCCGTTGATGTCCACGTCGCCCGCCTTGTCGCCCGAGATGGCCGTGCGTGCCGTGGCATCGACCGTGAAGAGCGACGAGAGATGTCGGCTCAGCTGGCCGCCCGCCCAGACGTTGTTGGAATAGTGGCTGCGGCCGATGTAGCTGAAGTCCAGCGTGTCCTGCAACATCGTGTAGTGCTGCCTCTCGTAGCCGATGAAGCCGCTGAGCGAGAACTGGGAGAACTTGCTGAACCCCTCGTTCAGTCGGATGCCGGCATAGGTCGAGAAGTTGCGGTAGGTGGTCGAGTCGTGGGTGGCCAATGTGTCGCAATAGCTGTTGCGGAAGACGCCGCCCTCCGAGATGTCGGCCCCCTCGTCCATGCGGAAATTGTGGTGCAGGTACTCGAAGTCGATGTTGTGGAAGATGGAGGCCACGGGCACGAATTCGTCCCACACGGTCGAGTCGCCCGGCTCGGTGCGCTCCTCCCATCGGCCCAGGTCATAGCTGTGCTGGAAGTGCACCTGACGCTGGTCGGTATCGTTCCACGTGTTCACCAGATTGGTGGGCATGTTCTTCGGGTCGGTGAAGTTGTCCTTGTAGTTGTCCGGATAGAGCACGTAGCCGCGGTCACTGATGCCGCCGTTCTCCTGATTGGCCAACTTGCTGAGCGTGAAGGCCAGATAGGCCTTGTACTGGTCGCTCTCGTAATAGCCGTAGCTGTTCCACTTGAGCGGCTTGGTCGAGCTGGCCGGATACTCGCCTCGGGCATAGACGTAATCCAGGTTCGTGCCGATGCCCACCTGCCGGTTGAAGTTGCCGAAGAAGTTGATTTTCAGATGGTCATTGGCCTGAAGACCGCCCCCCTCCTTCGAGTAGCTCAACACCGTACAGGGCAGCTGGCTGTTGTAGAAGATCTGCTGCGACGGGTCATGGCGGAACAGGTTATAGGCATTGGCAAAAATAAAGTCATGGCCCGTGCGCCGGTCGAAGAAGGCCTCCACCTGGTGCGGGCTGTAGAGGTTGCCCGTGTGGGTGATGGCCAATGCCTTGCTCTCCATGCTCTGCCGGTTGCCCAACCCGAGGTATGACGTGTCGGGCCGTACGGGCATGACAAGCCCCGTCAACGGATTCATGACCCAGCATCGGCGCGCGTCCGAACGTGGCACGCACGGGTCTTCCTTGACAGAGTCGCTCTCCTGTCGGGAATTTTCCCGCGAGCCGGCATCCGTCGGTGCAGTTTGGGCTATGGCCAATGCGGGCGCGCACGCGAGTATCAGAAAGTATATAAATATACGGTTCTTCAATTTCATAGCCGCAAAGATACACACCTTTCGCGAATTATCCAAAAAAAACACCCAATTTCAAAAATTTTTCACATTTCGCGCCCAAAAGCCCTTCTCGCTGTTAATTATTACTAAATGCAATCTATTTTTCAGATGAAAAACTTTCAAATGTTAAACATTTAAGTTAAATTTGCACCCGAAAGTTAAAATGCTATGCGAAAATCCACTATTTGGTACATATCCGTCGCCCTGTTCATTGCCCTGGTCGGCCTGATTGCTATCCAATTTGCCTATCTGGACGAAATCCTGGCCAGCCGAAAAGACCAGTTCAACCATGTGGTCAACCGTGCGCTTATCGCCGTGAGCCGCCAGCTGGAACGAGAGGAGACTCGCGCGTATATAGATGAGAATTTTGACGAAGACCAGCGTGACGCGCTCGAACAGATGTTCCACGACGATGACGAGCCCGGCCTTCCGCCCTCGCGGACCACTCAGCTCAGCTACCAGCACAGCAAGGTCACGCTGAAGAATCCCGACGGCTCGGTGCAGACTTTCGAGTTCAACGGCATCGACACCATCACCCAGTTCCACCTGCGTCCGCGTGGGGGCAACAACATCCAGAGCCGCCAGAAGTCGCGCCAGGAGATGCTCCTGCGCCAGTATCTGCACCAGAAGGATGTGTTCGACGACGTCATCTTCCGCATCATGATGAAGAACAACGACCGTCCCATCCTGG
>CACZAY010000119.1 GCA_902779265.1 uncultured Bacteroidales bacterium
CTCTTCAAGACCTTCTTTCCGTCCACGACGTAGAGTCCGGCGGGCAGCTCGTCGAGTGAGGTGGCCGGGAGCCGTCGGCCCAGGAGGTCATGGATGGCCTTTTCGGTGGGTTCGGCCGGGTCATTGGCCAATGTCTCATCCAGCGACGTGTAGTCTTCGGCACCGAGGCCGCGCGCCACACCGGCGTAGGTGTGCTTGCGGTAGTAGTCGAGCGTCCAGAGGCCGACGGGTGTATTGGCACGCCAGCCCGAGTTGGTCGGCGAGTCGGTCGCGCACCACTGGCAGATGCCCCACTGCTGTCCGACGGGGACAATCTCGAAATATTTCTTGACGATCCACTCGTAGAGGTCGGCCATACGATGGTGCATATCCTCGGTCATCTGGCTGGTGGGGACGTCATTGCCATTGGCATCGACCATGCCCATGTCGAGCTCGCTGATGCGCACCCACTTGCCCGTGCCGGCCATGAGCTTCAGCATGTTCTCGATGCCGCGCTTCTTGCTGGTCTGGGTCGAGGCGTTCATGTAGCAGGAGATGTGCATCTGCGAGCCGATGCCGTCCACGTGGGTTACACCATCGGCCTCCCAGCGCTCAATCCACTTGATGAGGGAGCGGAGCTTGCCGTTGTTGTCCCAGTCGCTCTCGAGGTTGTAGTCGTTGATGAAGAGGGTGATGTCTTCGGGGCCGTACTCTCGGGCCAGACGGATGGCCTGGCGCACATATTCGAGGTCGCCCATGTAGTCCTGCCAGAAGAAGTCGTTGGACGACGAGCCGTTGTCGTGCTGCAGGGCATAGACGCCCTCACTGTCGGGATTGCCGCCTCCGATGGACTCGTTGACTACGTCCCAGGCCTTGACCTTGCCGCCGCAGGCCTCCATCATGCCCTTGATCCATTTCCCCATGGCCCAGACGAGGGTGTCGTGGATTTCCTGGGCCGTGAGTGGGGTGGCGCAGGGCAGATAGACGTACTGGATGTGGTCCTGGATGGCACATTCGGTGATGCTGCCGCGGCCAATCTTCTGGCGGAACGACGAGATGTCGTCGCCCTCGAGGTCGCCGTTGGAGATGCGCTCCTCGCCGTTGATTTTCAGGCTGATGTTGTCGAAATAATAGGTGTTGGCATCGGCCAGTTCGCTGAGGTTGAGGGCAATGGAGGAGCCGCCCTTGGCCAATGTGCCCGTGAGGGTGACGGTCTTCCATTCGGGGGCGAAGGGCACGCTGCCGATGGCGTCATAGGCGGTAAGGATGCCGGGTGTGGTGTGTGTCTGGGTTGTGGCCGATGCCGGTTTGTCAGCGCGCACGTCGGCCGTGAATTCGAACGTGCTATTGGCCGCAAAACTGCCTGTCACAAGCCAGAACTGGTTGTCCCAGGGGTTCTTCTCCTTAGCGGTGGCGGGGATGACGATGCAGCGGCGGTCCTCATCGGTCGTGCGGGCCTTGACGGTCTTGGCGAAGGAGATCTGGCGGATGTAGATGTCGCCCACGTAGTCGCCGTTCTGGAGCAGGAGGAAGGCATTGGCCACAGTCGAATTCTTGTAGGTCACGGTGATGTCCTGCCACTCGGTGGTGAAGGGGATGTCGGCCGTCACGCCGCTGCCGAAGTCGCCCAGCTTGGTGTGGAGCTTGCCGGCCACGCTGCCGCGCACCTGGATGGTCATCTGGTAGGTTCCGCCCTGGACGGTCGGGATGTTGTCCATGGCGACGTACTGGACGTCCCACGAGTTGGTGGCGAGCTTCGTGCAGTGGACTTTCAGACCGTTGGTCGCGTCGTAGGTGAGCGTGTAGGCGTAGGTCGATTCGCTGCTGTGCCAACCGACGTTCTGCTGGGTGCGGAAGTCCTTGGTGGCGATGGTGGCGTAGGTCGTGATGTCGCCGTCGGTGAGGACGGCAGCCGGCTTGTCCTGCAGCAGTCCGCGCAGCCAGCCGGTGGCCTGCTGGGAGTGCCATGCGAGGGTGTGTCCATAGACGTTGAGTCCGGCGGCCGTGGCTGTGTTGACGTAGTTGCGCACGGTGTTGAAGTTCATCGAGCCGCTTGAGTTGACGCACGAGGCTTGCTTCATCTCGTTGCCGGCCACGGTCTCGTCGAAATATCCATTGGCCACCCTATAGACGATGCCCTTCTGGAGATATTCGCTGGCCGAGATGGCCAGACCTAGCTTGAAGTTCGGGTGCTGCTCGCGGTCGACATACTGCTTGAGCGGCTTGTAGAGCTTCAGGTAGCCGTAGTGCTCCGTGTCGCTCGGCTTGCCGATTTCGTATTTCTGCTGGGCATTGGCCCATGACAATATGGCGCCTGCTGCGATGATCAATGCGATTTTGGTTTTCATGTTTCGGTGTGTTTTTGGAATTTTGGCGCAAAGGTATGGATTATTTCGCAAACCCTCGGCCATTTTTATTACAAAAACCACCGTTTTTTGATACATTTCGGCCAATGTCCCCCGTCTGCCTCGAAAATTTCCGAGCTCAGCGCCGCCACAGGATGCCGACAATCATCAGCAGGTAGCCCGCGACACAGACCGTGGGCGCCCAGACGACACGGCGCGCGCTGAAGACATCGGCCACAAACTCCCGCATCGTGCATCCCGGGCCCGACATCAGGACGAATCCGGTGACAACCAGCGCGGCGGCGACGGCCATGATGATGAAGTTCGTGCGGCCCAGGCAGAGCGGTTCATCGGCCCGCCGCAAGGATGAATTTGAATTGTTCATAGTGATGGTTGAATGTGTTAAGGTGATGGCCGATGACCTGGCTTCGACCGGCGCGTTGCATTTCGGCCAATGTCTCGTGCATGAGCCGCAGCTGGCTGTAGATGGTGGCCTGGCAGCTGGCCTGGCGCGTGGGTGAGAGGCTTGCGGCCCATCGCAGGTATTGCGCGGCATCGGCCAACATCTCTTCGGCCATCTCATCGGCCAATGTCTCCCTGCCGCCCGCGAGATAGGCGCGCATGATGGGGATGGACTGCAAGTTGTCCGGCACGTTGCAGGCCGGAAGCACGCTGCGGGCACGGTCGGCCACCTCTACGGCGCGCGCCGTATCGCCCCTCGCAAGCAGGGCCTCAATCAGTTGGCCGAAGACAAGCCGGTGCGTCAGGCACATGCCCATGGCGGTCTCGTCGAGATAGATGCCCGGCTTGTCGGCATTGCCCCATCGGAAGCGGTTCATCACGCAGTCGTAGGTGCGCTCCACGTCGATGGCGGCGAGGCGCCGGTCTTCATTGGCCAATGGCACGACCTGCTGCACCAGACCCGCCAGCCGCAGGTCGGGCTCCATGCCGACGAAGCTGTCCGCGCTCGACGTGATCGGGAAATATATCGGCCGATGCCACCCGTCCCGCGCGATGCTGTCGATCATGGCCAATTGTACTATCTCGTTCCGCATCAGATACTGCCGCGTGGGCAGTTCGATGTCCATCTGCGGGAGCAGGCTGTCGCCCGGTTGCGTGCGAATCACATTGGCCCCGATTATCGCCTCCACGTCATTGTGCAGTTGCAGCTTCCGTGCCGGCAGGTAGTCGAGCCGTCCCGCATAGTCGGGCAGCGTCTTGGTGCGCGCGTCATCGCTCAAGAGGAAGTCCATCGCGCGGTGCAGGTCCATCGGCTTGTCCGAGCGCGGCACGACGTAGGAGACAAGTCGGTTGTTGCCGGCATACTGTCCGCGGTTCATCGGGATGGGCAGGGCCGGTGACTCGTAGGCGGGCGACTTCATCTGGTCGATATACCAGTCGGTCTGGAGATAGGCCAGATTGCAGACGCGCACGTCGCGGCGGAAGCCCTCCACCTCCTGCGCGTACCACAGCGGGAAGGTCTCGTTGTCACCGTTGACGAAGATGATGGCGTCCCGGTCGAGCGCAGCCAAGTAGTTCCGGCCGAAGTCGTGAGCCAGCCAACGCTCCGAGCGGTCGTGGTCGTCCCATGTCTGGCCCACCATCTGGAGCGGCACGGCGAGACACAGGGCTACGGTCAGTGCGGCACCTGCGCCCTCGTTCCATGTTTTTGGCCAATGCGACAAGCGACGGACCATTGGCCACAATCCGCACACGCCCATCCCGATCCAGATGGAGAAGGCGTAGAATGACCCGGCGTAGGCGTAGTCGCGTTCACGGGGCTGGTTGGGCGGCTGGTTCAGGTAGATGACGATGGCCAGGCCGGTCATGAAGAAGAAGAGCGCCACCGTGAGCCAGCCCTGACGGCCCCTCTGTCCCTGGCGCAGCTGCCAGACCATGCCGGCCAGACCCAGCAGCAGCGGCAGCATGTAATAGACGTTGTGCCCCTTATTGGCCGCAATCATGCGGGGCAGGTCCTCCTGGCTGCCCGTGAGCCATCGGTCCACCCATTTCCAGCCCGTCACCCAGTTGCCCCGGTCGGCCTCGCCGTTGCCGCGCAGGTCGTTCTGCCGTCCGCAGAAGTTCCAGAGGAAGTAGCGCCAGTACATGTGCCCCACCTGATAGTTCAGGAAATAGGCCATGTTCTCCCGCCACGTCGGCACTTTGACCCGCCGCATCCGGCCGTTCCCGTCGCGCACGTTGACCTCCTGGCCCACGTAGTCCGACCAGCGCTTGTAGCCCGCCAGATGTTCCGGTCGGTCGCTGTACATGCGCGGGAAGAGGACGTTGTAGTCGTAGGCCGGCTCGCCCGCGTGTCCATAGACATAATAGCGGTCCGGCGCGTCGTCGGTGGGTTTCAGCGCCTTGGCCCACAGCGCGCGTCCCTCGTGTCCGTGTTTTTGGCCGATGCTCCTCGACGCGAACGTCTGTCCCCACAGCAGCGGCACCTGGCCGTACTGGTCGCGGTTCAGGTAGCTCCCCAGGGCGAAGGCATCGCTGGGCGCATTCTCGTTGATGGGCGGTGCGGCCGATGCGCGTATCAGCACCTGCGCGAAGGTCGAATAGCCGGCCAGCAGCATCAGCAGCGAGAGCAGGCCATTGGCCACCACCCGCCGCCCGACGGAATGGTGCCATCGGCCACAATAGACCCGCCACAACAGCAGGATGATGATGGCCAATGCCCCGGCGTAGCTGAACAGCGTCCCCATGTTGTAGGGAAGGCCCAGCCCGTTGACCGCGAGCAGTTCGGCCCGCTGCGCCAGCCACACCACGCCCGGAATCAGTCCGTAGAGGATGACGGCAATCAGCAGGAGGGACAGGGCCAATGCTCCGGCCAGACGCCATCGGTTGGGCCGACGGCAGCGGCGGTGGTAGGCTATCAGCACGATGGCGGGCAGACAGAGCAGGTTCAGCAGGTGCACGCCGATGGAGAGTCCCACGACATAGGCAATCAGGATGAGATAGCGGTCGGCCGACGGCTCATCGGCCCGCGCCTCCCACTTCAGCATCAGCCAGAAGGTGAGCGCCGTCATGAACGACGAGAAGGCATAGACCTCGGCCTCCACCGCCGAGAACCAGAAGGTGTCCGACCACGTGTAGGCCAATGCACCGACCAGTCCGCTGCCCAGCGTCAGAATGCCTTTCGGCCAAGACATCGGCCATAAAAGCCGGCTCACCAGTGCCGTTATTGTCCAATAGAGGAAGAGGATCGTGCCCGCGCTGAACAGGGCCGACATGCGGTTCATCCACAGTGCGGCGCGGCTCATGTCGTCGCCGGCAGCATTGGCAAAGACCCGCCCCATGAGGAGGAAGAAGGCGTTTCCGGGCGGATGGCCCACCTCGCCCTTCACGGCGCACGCTACATATTCGGGACAGTCCCAGAAACTGATGCTGGGCTCGACGGTCGAGAGGTACGTCCATGCCGCAATGCCGAATGTCGTCCATCCCAGCAGGTCGTTCCATCGCAGATAGGTTTTCCTGTTCATGACTTTTGGATTTTTGTGCTGCAAAGGTAGCGCCGCGCCGCGCAATGCACAAAAAAAAAACCTGACAATTGTCTGACATTTCCATGTCCGGCAATTGACAGGTTCTGTAATCCGTTGCCTATTTGTGTGTTGGCTATTTCCGCTCCTGTAGCGTGTATTCCCCGCCGCGCTGGGAGGAAATCTGTAGCGCACCCGACTCCTCCACGATGGGCCGCAGGCGCTTGATGAGCGTGTAGAGCGTCTCGCTGGCATCGGGCTTCTTCGGCCAGAGGGCATCGCATATCTCCTGTTTGGCCAATGTATTTCCATCGGCCATGAAGAACATCGTGAGCACCTGCTCCTGCATCGGCGTGAGGCGCACCCGCTGGTGCTGCTGGTCGTAGAACTTGCCATCGGCCAATGTCAACCGCCCCACATGGATTCCCGCCGGCATCAGCCTGCGCCGGAAACGGATGGCCGTGTAGAGGCCCCACGCGGCGGTGAGCAGAAGGAAGAGGCCCGCCAGCCGCTGGTCCGACATCAGCCAGATGGAGAGCGGCGCGACCGTGGCGAAGCTCTGGAAGTTGCAGCTCGTGCCGTGACCGTCGCTCCACCGCAGGCTGTCGCTGCACAGGTGTTCCTTGCCGCGGCCGTCTATCGTGTAATAGATGAACGAGTGTTCGCGCAGGACGGGCACCTGCAGATGGGCCAGATAGTTCTGGATGGTGTCGGGCGTGATTTCGGCCGAGTGTTGCTGCTCCAGGGTTTTGGCCAATGCCTGGTTCATGTCAGACAGAAGTTCCTGGCGCGTCTGCTCGTAGCTGCGCAGGCTCATGTAGAGCGAGGGCGACAGCAGGAGGAAAAGCACGATGAGTGCGTGACTGCGTTTCATGTTGTTTTCGTTTTCTGGCTGCAAAGGTAGTGATTTTCCGTTCTCGTTCGACAGGGCATTGGCCGAAAAACTCAAGTTTTGACACATTTTAACGCTTCCCGAAAAAAATCAGGGCCCGCAATCTCTGCGTGCCCTGTCGAAAAACTATGATGAAAAAACTTTATTCAACTGTAAAAAGCTTGGGAAAGGCTCAAAAAAGGAATAAAAGGGGCGATACCTTTTGAGTGAAGAAATAAGAGTTGGCGGGGACAATCTCCTCCCCTCGGGGTCCTCGCAGCAAATTAGGAGGGTTGATAACCCTCCGCGAGAAGACGAGACTTTAGCCGAGGGGATGAACGGGAGGGGGTCTTTTTCAATACGTCCCCTCCCACTCTTGCCAGTCGCGCATACGGGCTGCGCGGCCTTGCACCTGGCCACTTTCGCCGCTGCCGCCACCGTTGCCGAGGCCGGCGTTGTTATACAGACTCTGGCAGATGACCTGCGACACGTCGATGTCTATTATCTCAAAGGTGGGGCGGACATAGACGCGACCCCCTCCATGCCTACCCGAGGGAAGGGTGCATTGGTTTGCTTTGGAGGGCATGATTTTATTGTTGTTGTCTGACATTTTGATTTAATTTTTGAAGTTATTTCTCGCAGAGTGCAAGGGAGTGTAAATGAGTTTTAAATGCTTTTTTATCCTCAATTCCAGACCTTGCGCTTTGCGTTTTTTATATCTCTCGCAGAGACGTTTTATGAAACGTCTCTACGGAGGGATGTGTTTTTATTCAACGACCGTCTTACCATTGTGGATAAA
>CACZAY010000120.1:0-1244 GCA_902779265.1 uncultured Bacteroidales bacterium
ATAAGCGGAGCGAGAATTATCCCGAAATAATTAACTGAAGGTATGGAAAAGATTAAAAAAGGAGTAAAAGGGACGATACAATCTGTCACGAAAAAACTCCCGACGACAACAACAAACGTCCCTTTTACTCCGTTTTAACTACCTTTTCACTCCTCTTTTACTCCCCTTCCAAATCACAATCGTAATTTCCTTTTTAACAACTTATTTATTAACCATTTAACAACTTTTCAGCAATGAACAAGAAAGTTATTCTCGCAGCACTTTTCTGCTGCACAGTGTTCGGATTTACAGCGTGCGACGACGATGACGACGACGACAAGACCGTCACCATCACGTTCGAATCAGCCGACCTCGGCGAAGCAGGCTACATCAACAATGCAGACTACACCGAAAGCGGTTACACCTTCTCGAACAACTACGATGAGCAATACGGTTCGTGGGACGGCTTCGCTGTGAGCAACCAGACCGACATGGAGACCGAAGGCTACCTGAACCAGTACAGCGTCTATGGCAACGGCGGTGCCAACGGCTCAAAGCAGTTCGGCATCATCTACATGGGCTTCACCGACAATCCGACAATTGCACGTGCCGACGGCGCATCATTCGAGCCGAAGTCGGTAATGCTGTCGCTCACGACCTACACCTACCTGAGCACACAGAAGGGCGATAGCTTCGCCAAGAAGTTCGGCGAGGGAGACTACTTCCGCGTCACCATCACAGGTACTGCGGCCGACGGCACGAAGAAGGTGCTCGACATCGACGTCATCGACATCGACAAGAACATTGCATTCACCTCATGGACAAAGGTCGATCTGGACGAATTGGACGACGTCGTCAAACTTGAATTCACCTTCTCGAGCAGCGACAACGGCGACTGGGGCATGAATACGCCAGGCTACATCGCCATCGACAACATCGTGGTTGAAGAAGACTAAGTTGCGGCCGAGGCCAAATTTTACGGAGCGGAGAGGCGACCCTCTTCGCTCTTTTTTTGTACCTTTGCGGCCACGCGCGGAACAACTCCAATTCGCGCCATCACACCCGAAATGACACACCTCCGCATGAAGAACATCTTCGGCCACAGCAAGACACAAAAACGCCCCTCAAAAGCTACAAAAAACGACTTTTGGGGGACATTTTGTCATTTTTTCGGCCAATGTCTTTGTCTATTTACAAAAAAAACATATCTTTGCACCGTGTTCGATGGAACACAACTTTTTACATATTTGCTCAATCTCTCTGCT
>CACZAY010000120.1:1251-8690 GCA_902779265.1 uncultured Bacteroidales bacterium
GAGAAAAAGAAAGAGCATTCAATCCATTGTTGAAGCTGTGCCTTTTGGTGCAGTCTTCTCCATAAATGGATTGTAGGCGCGTTCCAAGCCTTGCAGAGAGTATGGTGAGGATTGCGCTATTTTTTTACCAACTATTCTGATATCAATTATTAATCCCAACAACGGGTCATTTCGATAATACTATGGGAAAATGTAAATACTGCGGACATAGTGCCGGCCTTTTCTCTCACGTTCATAAAGAATGTGAAAACAAGCACAAACAAGGTATAAATCAATTAACAGAATTGATTAAACTCATTATTGAAAATCCATACAATAATGAAGACTGGGAGAGTCGTATCCGATTGTTAAGCCATGATTGTTACTTGTCTGAAATAGATATACAAAATGGCATAAGAATTGCTCTTAGAAACACAAACATAGAAGATAGCCTCATATTATCTTCATTGTTGCGTCTGTCTGAATTATTGCTTCAATATGAAATGTCTTTTTCGAATATCAAGGATTCAGCACTGTACCTTATCAATAAACTTCTTCAAAATGAATCCGAAGATTTTTTCCTCAAGAAAAAAAATATTTCATCAATTGTAGACAATGTCAATACAATCAAACAAGCATTTTCTTTGAATGGAGACTTGTTAGAAGGACCTATTATTTCGGGTTTGTGTTGGGCTCATATTCTCAATAATATATCAATAGAATCAATAGAAGACTATGTAAAAAAACTGTGTCAAAACATTCCAAATGAGAAGCTAATTAAAGAATTGCGTCCAGTAGTTCAAAAACTAGCAGATCAGTACTTTGCTGGAGAACTATCAATTGAGGAGTTCCAGAGAAGCACAAATACAATTACTAAAAAATATTCAAATCTACAAGATATCTATTTAGAGTCATTGAGTAAAGCTGCAGATAGTTATTTAAGTGATGGTATATTATCTGACGAAGAGCGAAAACGATATGACACTTATACTGATACATTAAAATTACCGTTAGGAAACCTACCAAGCAAATATGACGATTCAAATATCTTAAAAGTATGCCAATTGGGTTTTCTTTCAGACATTAAAAATGGGAAAAAGCCAGAAGTTACTGTAAACGCTCCAATCGTTCTTAAATCTAAGGAATACTATGTTTGGGTGTATCCAAATGTAACTGCATACGAAGAAAAGACCAAAAGTGAATGGGTTGGCAGAAGCAGTGGTATCAGTGTTAGAATATGTAAAGGTGTATATTATAAAGTTGGACAATCGAGAGGACATAAGGTAGAAACTTCATATATGACTCCTACCACAAGCGGTTATCTGATTGTTACAAATCAAAATTTAATTTTATACTCTTCACTTAAAAGCATCAAAGTACCTATCAAGAAAATCATTAGCCTCATTCCTTACTCTGACGGAGTCGAAGTTCAACGTGAAACCAATACAAAGCGTTTGATTTTTGAAGGACTTGATTCATGGTTCCTAATGAACTTGTTATCAGTTTTAGACATCTAAGATTAAAAACAATAATATGGAATTTACGACAAGCACACCTCCCCAGCATTTTGATCAAAAAAATATTGAAATGCTAAAAAATGACCAATATATTCAAGCCGTTAAGTATGTCAAGGATAAAAATCCGAACATAGATCTTGCCACAGCAAAAGAAAAAGTAGATTATATTCGTGATGAATTAATCAAGGATGGGGTTAAGTTACCAGAACACAAGGCAGGCTGTTCTTCAATTATTATCATAGTTGCAGTAATTTCCGCAGCATTAGTCCTATTCTGACATAACAATTGGCCAACGCTTATCCTCGTCGCGAATTACGCAATGCACACTTCGTCTCACCGCAACAATTGCAGGAACCACAACCCGGATTCCTGCGATTTTTTTTGACGATGTAGCGCACCGTCCAGATAAATGCGGCCAATACCGCGATGAGTAAAATGATGCTTTGAGGATTCATGCCAGGAGTTTATTTTTCTCTCGCATAGTGTAAGAAGTGTAATGGAGTTTCAGTATCGAATAATCTCTTTTGCACTCATTTACACTCTGCGAGAGTTTCAAAATACTGCGAACAGCCACGCGACAATCCATGCCACGACGCACTGCAGCACGACGATAAACACGGCGTAGCGGTTGCCCAACTCACGGCGGATGGCGGCGACAGCGGCCACGCACGGCGTGTAGAGCAGGCAGAAGACCATCAGACAGATAGCGGACGAACGGCTCAGGATGGCCGTGAGCGGCAGGCCGGCCGACAGCGTTTCAAGGGTGCTGACGACACTCTCCTTGGCCATAAAACCGGAAACAAGGGCAGTCGTCACACGCCAGTCGCCGAAGCCCAGCGGCGAGAAGATGGGGGAAATCCAGCCTGCGACATTGGCCAAGATGGACTGGCTGCCAGACGGATCGACCATCTGGAGCCGGAAATCAAAATTCTGGAGAAACCAGATGACAATCGAAGCGACAAAAATCACGGTGAAGGCACGCTGGATGAAGTCGCGCGTCTTGTCCCAGAGCAGGTGGCCGACATTCTTCGCACCGGGCATCCGGTAGTTGGGCAGCTCCATGACGAACGGCATCGCCTCGCCGCGCAGGAAAAAGACCTTGGCCACAACCGCCACAAGGATGCCCGTCACGATGCCCAACAGGTAGAGGCCAACCATGACGGCCCAGGCCCATCGGCCGAAAAACGGCTCGGCAATGAAGGCGTAGATGGCGACCTTGGCCGTACAACTCATGAACGGCGTGAGCATGATGGTGAGACGGCGGTCACGCTCGGACGGCAGGGTGCGCGAGGCCATGACCGACGGCACAGAACAGCCGAAACCGATCAACATGGGCACGATGCTACGACCGGAGAGGCCGATGCGTCGCAAGAGCCGGTCGGTCACGAAGGCAATGCGCGCCATATAGCCGCTGTCTTCCAACAGGCTGAGGAACAGGAACAAAAGTACGATGAGCGGCACGAAACTGAGTACAGAACCGCAGCCGGCGAAACAGCCGTCGATGATGAGGCTGTGGACCGCTCCATTGATTTCCCATCGGGTGAGAAGGGTATCGGCCAATGTCGTGAACGCCGCAATGCCATCTTCCAACAGGCCCTGCAGCCACGCGCCGAGGCTCTCGAACGTGATATAAAAAATGAGGCCAATGATAAGCAGGAAAGAGGGCAACGCGGTCCATCGGCCAGTAAGGACACGGTCGATGGCTAGACTGCGCACGTGCTCGCGGCTGCGCTTGGGCTTGACGACAGCCTGACGGCACAGGCGGCCGATAAAATTGAACCGCATGTCGGCAATGGCAGCGGCAGCATCGAGACCTCGCTCCTGCTCGAGCTGCTGGATGATGTGGCGGACGGTCTCCAGTTCGTTCGGACTTAACTTCAACGCATCGATGACCAGATGGTCACCCTCGACCACCTTGCTTGCAGCAAATCGCAACGGAATGCCCGCAGCCTCGGCATGGTCTTCGATGAGGTGCATCACGGCGTGGAGACAGCGGTGGACGGCACCACCATGCTCCTGCGGGCTACAGAAATCCTGACGGAGCGGCGGCTCCTGGAAGTGCGCCACATGGAGCGCGTGATCGACAAGCTCGTCAATGCCTTCATTCTTTGCGGCCGAGATGGCCACCACAGGGATGCCCAAGGCGGCCTCCATCTCATTGATGCGCACCGTGCCGCCGTTGCCCTCCAGCTCGTCCATCATGTTGAGCGCAAGTACCATCGGCAAACCCAACTCCATCAACTGCATCGTGAGGTAGAGGTTGCGCTCGATGTTCGTGCTATCGACGATGTTGATGATGCCCTGCGGCCGCTCTTGCAGGATGAAGTCGCGCGAGACAATCTCCTCGTTCGTGTAGGGCGAGAGGCTGTAGATGCCCGGCAGATCGACCACATCGCTGTCGGGATGTCCCTTGATGGCGCCGCTCTTACGGTCAACCGTCACACCGGGGAAGTTGCCCACATGCTGGTTCGAGCCGGTCAGCTGGTTGAAGAGCGTCGTCTTGCCGCAGTTCTGGTTTCCGGCCAATGCGAATTTCAGCACCATCGACTTGGGCAGCGGATTCTCCTCGGCACGCTCCTTGGCAGAACGGTGTTCCTCGCCCAGTCCCGGATGCGGGATGTTCAACGGCTCGGGATTCTCGCGCTGGGGTGCAGCCAGATGGCGGTCAATCTCGATACGAGCGGCATCGGCCAACCTCAAGGTCAGCTCATAACCATGGATGCGCACCTCGACGGGATCTCCCATCGGCGCATATTTCACCACCGTCACCTCGGCCTCGGGGATGACTCCCATGTCCAATAAATGTTGACGAAGGGCGCCCTCACCGCCTACCGCAGTGATGCGCCCTGTCTGACCTATCTTCAAATCGCGCAACGTCATTTTTTCTCAAATTTGCACGCAAAGATAGTGTTTATTTCAATAGGTCGTGCCGTTCCGCACTGAAAAATACCTATTTTTGGGGATTCTTGCCTCGCACGAACAACTGGCCTTCTCGAGGTTGGCCGATGCGCCTGCCCTGCAAGTCGTAGATCACACCGCCGCGACGCTGCCATTCCTCGAACGTAGCCTCCTCGCGCTCACCGCCGATGGTGAGCTCCTCGATGGCCGACGGCTGACCCTCCAGCTGGATGCCCTCGTCATAGCCCAGGAACTCGTCCTGCGTCAGGTGGGCATTTTCTTGGCCAATGGTGGGTCGGTTCATGAGGAAGATCGCATTGCCGCCATCCGGATAGCGGCCCACGCTCTGGTTGTACTCGTGCAGGTTGTAGGCCAATGCATCGGCAAAGCCCTTCATCTCGGGATGCGCGGTGAAGTATGCCGCATTATTGGCCTCAAACTCGGCTGACGAATAGACCAGCACAAGCATGTCGTCATCGTTGCTCAGCTTGAAGTTGGTGTGCAGCTGCGAGACATCCTCCAGTTTGTCGGCCCAGATGACCCGCTTGCCACGCGCCGGAATGCGGCTGCCCTCGGCAAAGGTGCCCTGCGGAATCTTGTAGGCCGTCGGCTTGTCGGCCGTATTGCTGATGTAGAGGCCGCCCAGCTCGATTTCGACATCGGTGTTGTTGTAGAGTTCAATCCAGTCGGTCTTCTTCCAGAACTCGTTGGCGTACACGTCATTGGCCGCACTCACCTCATTCACACGAATCGGGAAGTCGTGGCAGGCAACGCGCTCCGAGGCGGTCGCGAGAGCCTCGAAACAGGCCTGGAGATTGACGGCCGATGTACCCAACGTCAGGATGCTGTCGGCACTGACATACGTGCCACTCGACACAGCCGGCAGATAGGCCAGCGAAGCGTCCCACATGATGTCCGACGACGTGGTCGAATTGTTGTGCACCTCGACGCAGATGGTGTTCGAGCCCTCGTGGAAGAGTTTCTTGGCCAATGTCATTGACCCCGTGTCCGGATTTCCATCCGCATAGGTCGATGAGACTGTGCTGAACGTCACCGTACCCGTCGGCATGTTATATCGGCCCGCCTCCACACCGTTCACATAGACGATACAGCCGTCATCGATCACGAAGTCAAGCAGCAGGTCATTCTCTATCATGGCCGATGTCACGTCAAACGTACGGCCGAAATAATAGGTCGGCTGATAGCCCGTCAGCGTCGTCTTGACGCCATCCTTGCCATAGCCCAGCGGAGCCGCACCGCCCGGATAGCCCGACATGTCCTGCGACCAGCCAGTGCCGTCCAGCGAACCGTCGCCGTAATAGTTCCATGACGCGCCCTTCGGGAAGATGTCTGTGTAGGCGGCCGATGCTCCATCCGTACCCGACCAGCCCACAAAACGATAGCCCGCCGGAGCCAGAGCCTGCACCTGGATGTCACCATACAGCGTACCGCCGAACTTGCCCGTCGGCACCTCCATGCCATTGACCAGGAGGACGCCGCCATCGACATTGGCCGAAAGCGAAACACTGCGTCCGCCCGTCAGCCCGAGGTAGCTCTGCACGTGGGCCTGCATCGTCGTCTGGCGTGAGGCCGAGAGATTGCTCGAAAGCGAATTGGCCGTACTGTTGCAACTGCCGCCCTCGACCGCAAGCGCCCGGTTCATGATGCCCTGCATCTCGCTGATGACCGCACGGCAATGCGACGGTTCGAAGACCGAACCGGCAACGAGGCTGAACGTATCGACGAAACGCTTCTTGAACTTCTCGTTCTTCAACATGTTCAGGAAGATGGTGACGAACTCGATTTCCTCGCTATAGCGCTGGCCGGTAATGTCACTGCCATATTCATCGATGCCATACAACTTGTCGAACGTGTAATACTGACGGCTGGAGAAGATGGACATCGTCTCCTTGGTTGCAAATGTGCCGTCGAGGTCGAACAGGACGAAATGGAACTTGCCCTCGGGATGTCCATTCTCGTCATCAATCACGGCGCGGAAGCCCTTCACGTTGTTTTGTGGCCAATCCGTACCGCCCAAATAGAATTCGACGGCCATGTAGTTCAGGTATTCCTCAATATCGACCAGACTGTCGCAGATGAGCTGATAAACCTTGTCATCGGCACAAGTCTTGCTCAACTCGTACCAGCGGTTGAAGGCATCCTTCGTGCCCGACTTCTGCACGTAGCCCGAGTCCGGACTCATCTCGAACTGGTCGATATAGTCCGTGTCCATGCCGTAGTTGGCCGATGCAAAGTGCTTGTTGTTCGGCTCGCGGATGTTCAATACCTGACGGTACGTGCCGTTGATGAAGATGTGGGCAGGCTGCCAGGCCTGACAATCAAGATAGAGGCCCGAACGGCGCACGATTTCCTGCAACGCGGCATCCTTGAAGCGGCACGAGGTATCGTTGCCACCATTACGCAGCTGCAGGGTCTTGTTGCGGTTATACGGCTTGCTGCTGAAGAACGGGTAGTCCAGGTTCTTGTCGCCGTTGCCGTAGAACTTCTCGGCACGCAGCTTGAATGAATGAGGCGTCCAAGCGCGGCTCCAGCCACCGCACATCTCGAAATCGACCTGCTGGTTGAAGGCCGAGACATAGTTGCCGTCACCATCGGGCACGAAATACTCGAAGTTTACCGCGCGCTCCCAGTCCATATTCCAGTTGCACGCGGCACTCTGGCCGTTGCCCGGGCGGCCGTTGCCGTTGCCCTGGACGTAAACGCCATAATCCGCACCGAAGAGGTCCTTATAATTGGCCACAACGCTCACCACAGGCATGGCGTAGCTGTTCGAATTCTTATAGATGTACGAGCGCGTGACCACCTCGCTGGGCAGTTTGCCCTCCTGGAAGAGGCGGAAACGGTAGATGCTCGTCGCCATGCAGTAGAAGGTCTTGTTTGTGGCCGATGTCCCGCTGTTGGCGACCTGGGTGCCATTGGCCAATGTCGGGGTTGAGCCATCGGTCGTATAGACGAGGGTGCAGCCCGCAGGGATATTGGCCGAAACCACCAGCGAACCGGTGAAGAAGTTGCCATCGGGCGTGA
>CACZAY010000121.1 GCA_902779265.1 uncultured Bacteroidales bacterium
TGGCCAACTACCCGCAGCTGCCCATCGTCGTCAACGCCTACGACGATCCCGACAACGAGGAATACCGCGAACTGCTTGACCTGAAGGGCGAGGAGGACTGATGAGTTAAAAGTTAATAGTTATGAGTTGCCTTATGAAACGAACTTTATTATGCCTGATGATCTGTCTTTGGGCATTTTCTGCATTTGCAGAGAGGGAACTTTTCCCAATTAAATGGAGTGAAATTGAAACAACAACGTCAACCAATCCAAATTATGTAAAATCGTTGGTGGAACGGTTGTCTTTACCGACAATTGACAAAAACCTTACATGGGATGAAAGACGTTTGGCTTTTTATGGACAGTCCATTTTGACCGAAGGTAAAGAGGATAATAAAGTAAATGAAGCGATATCCTCCTATAATTCAAATGAATACGAAAAGGCTCTTGAATTAGCGAAACAAGCATTGACTATCAATGCTTTGTCGCTTCCTGCTTTGAGAATTGCGGAAAATAGCATTTTAAATTTGATTAAAGCAGGCAATACAAAATATCAGAAGTCAGATGCGGAAGTCTTTTGTAATCGAGCATTTCGCATATATAATACCATAGCGACGACTGGAAATGGAAGTCAAGAATATCCATTTTTTGTGACAAAAGTTTCAGACGAATACGAATTTATGAGATATTATCTTGAACTTTGGGAGTATTCTGGCCAAAGACTTGTCGGTGTATGCGATGTTTTTGAATTAAAGGAAACAAGTAAATATTTTTCAGAGAAAAAGATTTGGTTCGATACCTCTCGCTCTCTGAAAATGTTTCATGACAAAATGAAGTAATCCAAATTTGCCGATGCGCCGCTGGACATTCACCATCACCACCATCATCATGCTCGCTGCACTGCTCGCCAGTTGCAGCGTGACGCGTCATGTCCCGCAGGATGACGAGGTGTTGAGCCGTGTGCACATCGAGGTGAACGGCCGCAAGAGCAACAGCACCACCCTGCGTATGGCGGTCGCCCAGAGTGCCTACCACCGCACGTTCGGCTTCCTGCCCGTCTCGGCCTGGATCTGGCACAATGACAGCGTCAGCGCGTGGCACCGCTTCCGCGCCAAGTTGGGTACACGGCCGCCGGTCTATGACGAGGCATTGGCCATAAGAACAGACAACGCAATGCGCCGCGCCTTGGTCAACCAGGGCTATCTGGAGGCCGATGTCGCCCACACCACAACGAGCCGCAACCGCAAGGTCGAGGTCACTTATCACGTCGAGACCGGCCGCCCGCACCGTATCCACCGGATTGCCTATCTGGTCGAAGACCCGCTGCTTGAGCCGATAGTGATGGCCGATGTGCCGAACTGCCTGCTCCACGTCAAGGACAACCTGGACCGCACGCAGCTGGAGGCTGAACGCACGCGGTTGACGTCGCTGATGCGCAACCAGGGCTTCTACGACTTCAACAAGGAGGACATCTCGTTTGTGGCCGATACACTTTCGCGCGACAAGCGGGTCGATCTGACGATGTTCGTGAGCGGCATCCACAACCGATATACCGTGCGCAGCGTCGAGTTCGTGCCCGACTTCGACATCGCCACCGGCCGGCGTAGTGGCAACGACGACTACCTGCGCGCCAGTGTATTGGCCACAAACTGCTACATCCAGCCCGGCACGCTCTACAGCGAGGAGGCCGTGCGCAAGACCTACAGCTCGTTTTCGCGCCTCCACATCCTGAAATACGTCAATATCCGTCTGGAGCCGACCGATGTGGCCAATGAACTGGCCTGCACCGTCTATCTCAGCCCGCAGAACCCGCAGGCGTTGCAGTTCGAGCTGGACGGCACCAACACGTCGGGCGACCTTGGCTTCGCCGCATCACTCACCTACCAGCACCGCAACCTCTTCCGCGGCTCGGAGGCCTACAGCGCGACGTTGAAGGGCGGCTACGAGTCTCTTTCGGGCGACGTCTCGGGCCTGGTCAACGACAACTACACCGAATATTCGTTCGAGAATCAGATTGACTTCCCGCGTTTTCTTTTCCCCTTCATGAGCGCGGAACGGAGGCGTTCCTTTACGGCCAATACCGCTGTCAAGGCCGGCTACAGCCACCAGAGCCGCCCCGAATACACGCGTATCATCACCAACGTGGGCCTCAGCTACAAGTGGAGCAATGCCCTGCGTACGCTCTATCACACGCTCGATGTCATCGACCTGAGCTACGTTTATCTGCCCGAGCGCAGCGAGTCGTTCCTGAAAATCATCCAGCGGGCGGGTCCCATCAGCTACAGCAGCTACACGTCCCACCTGATTCTCTCATCGGCCTACAACATCTACGCCGGCAATGGCCGCAGCATGATGAACTCGGCCCAGAATACCAGCCGAGACCTCTGGTCGCTGCGTTTCAGTCCGGAAATCGCGGGCAACGTGCTCTATGCCGTGTCGCAGATGGCCGATTTTGAGAAGTCGGACGGCCAATACCAGATCTTCAACCTTCCGTTCGAGCAATATGCGCGCTTCGACATGGACTGGTCATACAGCAAGTATCTGACCGACCGCTCTCGCTTGGCCTTCCACCTGGCCGGAGGCGTAGCCGTGCCTTATGGCAACAGCAAGGTCATGCCGTTTGAGAAGCGGTATTATTCGGGTGGGGCCAATTCCGTGCGCGGATGGAGCGTGCGAACCCTTGGCCCAGGTCGTTACAAGAGTGAAAACTCGACCATCGACTATTTCAACCAGTGCGGTGACGTGCGTCTGGATGCCTCGGTCGAACTGCGCAGCCGTCTGTTCTGGAAGTTCGAGTTTGCGGCCTTTGTCGATGCGGGCAATGTCTGGACGCTGGAGGACTACGAGTCGCAGCCGGGCGGTACCATTGGCCCTGATTTCTATCGGGAGATTGCTGCCTCGTGGGGACTGGGCCTGCGTCTGGTGACCGATCTGGTCGTCCTGCGTCTCGATTTGGGCATCAAGGCGCATGATCCGTCGGTGGGGTCGGGCGTGGATTCTTGGGTTGTGGCCGATCCGTTGAGCAGTCACAACCGAACATTCCACTTCGCAGTCGGCTATCCATTCTGAGTAAATTCCAGTCTTGGCCGGACAAATCTGAGCAAATATTTGGCCGATTGAAAAATATACGTTAAATTTGCATCCATGTTTAAAAATGGGAGGTCCGTGGAGTGGATGAATGGCATTGGCCAAGAACATGAACGAGGCTATCTCATTGGCCAATAAAAAGACAACTTAATTTAGAAAAACAAATATGTATCGTAAACAAACTTGTGGCGAGTTGCGTCTCGCCAATGTAGGGCAGGAGGTCACTTTGGCCGGCTGGGTGCAGCGCGTGCGTAAGATGGGTGGCCTCACGTTTGTCGATCTGCGCGACCGCTACGGCATCACGCAGCTTGTGTTCGACGAGAGCGACGGCAATACCGAAATGTGCGAAAAGGCCAATCACCTGGGCCGCGAATATGTCATTCAGGCCGTCGGCAAGGTGCGTGAGCGCGAGTCGAAGAATGCCAAGAATCCGACGGGCGACATCGAAATCGTCGTCAGCCAGCTGAACATCATTTCATCGTCGGAAGTGCCTCCGTTCACCATCGAAGACAACACCGACGGCGGCGACGACCTCCGTATGCAGTACCGCTATCTGGATTTGCGCCGTCCATGCGTGCGCAAGAATCTCGAACTGCGCCACAAGCTGGCCTTCGAGGTACGTCGCTACTTGGACAGCCAGAATTTTCTCGAAATCGAGACACCGATGCTCATCAAATCGACGCCGGAAGGTGCCCGCGACTTCGTCGTGCCATCGCGCATGAATCCGGGTCAGTTCTATGCCCTGCCACAGTCACCACAGCAGTTCAAACAGCTGTTGATGGTCGCCGGCATGGATCGTTACTTCCAGATTGTCAAGTGCTTCCGCGACGAAGACCTGCGTGCCGACCGTCAGCCGGAGTTCACCCAGATTGACTGCGAGATGTCGTTCGTCGATCAGGAGGACGTCATCCAGATGTTCGAGGGCATGATGAAGCACCTCTTCAAGGAGCTGAAGGGCATCGAGTTCGATACCTTCCCGCGCATGACTTGGGAGGACGCAATGAAGTACTATGGCTCGGACAAGCCGGATCTCCGTTTTGGCATGAAGTTCGTCGAGCTCAAGGTCGATCCGGAGAAGGAGTCGAAGTTTGCCGAGGGTGCACGCCCGGAGGCTGTGATGGACGTCCTGCCGGCAGGTCAGTTCACGGTGTTCGACGATGCAGCCTACGTTGCAGGTATCTGTGCTCCAGGTTGCGCCAACTATACCCGCAAGCAGATTGACCAGTTGACCGACTTTGTCAAGCGTTCGCAGATTGGCGCCAAGGGCTTGGTTTGGATTCGCAAGAACGAGGACGGCACCATCAAGTCTTCTATTGACAAATTCTATGCTCCCGAGGTGCTTGCCGCCCTGTGCGACCGTTTCGGTGCCAACAACGGCGACTTGATGCTCATCCTGTGTGGCGAACGTCGCAAGACGCAGAAGCAGCTCTGTGCCCTCCGTCTGGAGATGGGACAGCAGCTCGGATTCCGCGACCCGTCGAAGTTCGTGCCGCTTTGGGTCATCGACTTCCCGCTGTTCGAGTGGGACGACGAGACGCAGCGCTACTACGCGACTCACCATCCGTTCACGATGCCGAATCCGGACGACATTCCGCTGCTCGACACCTATCAGGGCGAGGTCCGTTCGTGGGCATACGACTGCGTGATGAATGGCGTCGAATTGGGCGGCGGTTCTGTCCGTATCCACGATTCGGCATTGCAGGCCAAGATGTTCAAACTGCTCGGTTTCACGCCCGAAAAGGCCATGGAGCAGTTTGGTTGCCTCATCAACGCCTTCAAGTACGGTGCACCGCCTCACGCAGGTCTGGCCTTCGGTCTGGATCGCGTAGTGAGCATGTTCGCCGAGATTGACAGCATCCGCGACACCATCGCCTTCCCGAAGAACAACTCCGGCCGCGATGTCATGGTCGATGCACCTTGCGCCATCGATCAGGCCCAGCTCGACGAACTCCAGCTGGCACTCAATCTGAAAGAATAATCAACTTGGAACATTGGCCACGGAAGGCGAAAACTCACATCGTCGTCCGTGGCTGTATTGTTTTTGGCCAATGGATTTAATTTAATAATTGTAATTTTAAAATAGGTATTTTATGAAGCGACTAACCTCATTTCTTGTTCTGACACTATCGGCTGCAGCGCTCTGTACGGCACGTCCCAAAAAGATGGTTCCGAGGAATCTCATCGACGATCCGCGCGAGATGGCCATCGCCTTTGCCGAAGACGAAATGGCACGTTTCCCCGAACTCTGGCAATATGACTATGGCCGACGTCCCTTCTTCGGCTATACGCAGGGCGTTGGCGGAACATCGTTCCTCTACCTCTACCGCGAGACGGGCGACCGCCGCTATTTCGACTATGCCGAACATTGGTGCGACACGCTCATCAACGACGACGGTACCATCCAGCTGCGCGCCATGGAGAGCTACAACCTCGACCTGATACGTGGCGGCTGGGTTGTGAGCGAGGTCTATCGCGAACTGTGCGAGCATCCCGAGCTTGTGCCCGACGACGAGGAGCGTATGTCGCGCCGCTACAAGTACCACCGTGCGATGGAGGGGCAGCTCATCCGTCAGCTCCGCAACCAGCCGAAGACGTGCGACGGCGGTTTCTGGCACAAGCTCGTCTATCCGCATCAGATGTGGCTCGACGGCATCTATATGGCATCTCCCTTCATGGCATCATACGGCGACGTGTTCGGTCTCGACGCATGGAAGGCCGAGGCTCTGCAACAGGTCATCACCTGCTGGCGTCACACTTACGACCCGAAGACCGGCCTGCTGCACCACGCTTGGGACGAATCGGCCTCGCAGCGTTGGAGCGACAAGGATGGCCACAGTCCGAACTTTTGGGGACGTTCGGTCGGCTGGTATCTGATGGCGATGGTCGATATCCTCGACTACATCCCCGAGGGCTTCAAGTCGCCGCTCAACCTTGGCCATAAAGATACTGTCATGATTTCAGGCCGCGACACTTTGATCCGCTACATCAACACGCTGGTCGATGCCCTGCCGCAGTATCAGCGCGGCGGCCTGTGGTATCAGGTGATGGATCAGCCCGACCGCGAGGGCAACTGGCCTGAGGCATCGGTCACAACGCAGTTCATGTATGCCATCGCCAAGGCCGTGAACAAAGGCTACATTCCGGCCGACCGCAAGCAGATTGCCATCGACGCCTTCAACGGCCTGCAACAGACTTCGTTCAAGCATCGCGACGAGGATATTGACTGCCCGATGCTCTACCGCGACGAGAAGGGTCGCCTGACGCTGTCGCAGTGCTGCACCGTGGGCGGCCTGGGCGGCAATCCCTATCGCGACGGCTCGTATGAATACTACATCAACGAAAAGATCCGTCACGACGACGGCAAGGCTACCGGCCTGTTCATTATGGGCTGCTACGAGTTGAGCAAATGATATAAATATAGCTGTATGTTTCCGTCTAATACCCAATACAATAACTCCATCTCACCTTCGTTCAGGGGGTGGGTATGGAGTTCTTTCTTGTGTGCTGTTCTCCTCACGGCGTGCGGCCGACCGTCGTCGCAGCCTGCATCGCAAACGCCATCGACCAACACTCAAATCCCCGAGGATAATGCCATTGGCCAAGATGCTGCCGATTTTTGTCAGAGCAGCGTGCCGTCAACTTCGGAAGAACTCGTCCGTACGGTGCTTTTGGCCAATGGCGTTACGTTCGATAGCTCGGCCATCAGTTTTGCTGAGATTTCGCGGCTCATATTGGCCATCCCCGACCATTATGCGCCCGATACGGCTGCGTGGGCTTTCACCGATGAATATCACAGTCTGTTACGCGAGGCGTGGACAATGCCCAGTGACGGCTTGGGGGATATGGGCAGCGAAGAGAGTCTGTTTTATTTCGTCAACACGAATGGGGAAATTCGCAACCAGTTCGTTGTGGAGTCTGTTGATGTGGCCAATGACAGTGCCGTCGTGACTTTCGGCCGTTTCTTCTCATACGAGGTCATAGAAATGGACAATTTGTACGATTCCGTTTCCTACCATCTCGTCCACGAGCCAGACGGATGGAAGATTGCCGACTATATTGCCGACTTTGGCAGCACGCGGAAGCATCTGCGGAACTATATCCTTCAGCAGCGACGTTTTTTCCGCTCGGATGAATGGCAAAAGCGGCTTGCGGAGGCCCGGAAAGAATGGTTGGCCAAGGACGA
>CACZAY010000122.1 GCA_902779265.1 uncultured Bacteroidales bacterium
CGCGCACGCGTGCCAGCCTCGCGTTGAACTGCGTCTTGTAGTCGCGCGCCTGTCGCACGATGCGGCCGTAGCTCTTGTAAGCCTCGTTCCATTGGCCGTTGCCCTCGTGCAGCTGGGCGATGAAGAAGTCGCTGCGGATGCGCTGCACCTTGGTCGAAAATCCGCGTTTGGCCTTCTCCAGATAGGGGATTGCCTCGGCCTCGTGACCTTCATCGGCCAAGATTATTTCGGCCTGAGCCAGACTGAAAAGCCGTTGCAGGCGCAGGGGCAGCTGGTGGTATTTGTCGATGCCGTTGAGCTGTCGCTGCGAGTTGTATTGCTTGCGTGGGATGACGAGTGCCAGTTCGCTCTCGGCCGAAAACCGTTCGCCGCGCAGGGCAAACATCCGCGCCTTCCAGATGTGGCTTTCGTCGATGGCCAACGGCTTCCACCAGAAGTGGCGGATGACGTAGTTGAAGGTCGATTGCGCCGCGTCGAAGTCGGCGTTGTAGAACTGCGCCCTGCCCGACAGCAGCCATGCGTTGTGCATGTAGGGGTTGTATTCGCCGCGCGTGAGCCACAGACGGTATTCGGGCGTCGATTTGGCCTTGCGTTTCGGCTTGTTGCTGATGCTCTTCGTCTGGACGCACTTCTTGCACTTCTCGATGGCCGCGTCGAACGATGAGCTCGGTTTTTCGCCCAACTGATAGTAGAGCGGATGCAGTTTCAGCTGCGTCGAATAGTCGTCCTTCGAGGTGTTTTCCTCCATCGACTTGAGGCTCTGGCGGTATGCCTCCTCGCCGTTGAAGTGGATGTTGTATTTCGTGGTCAATCCGGCGACGCCACGGTTCAGTTTCGTGTTCGATTTGCATGCGGCCAATGCCAATGCCGTCACCAGCACCAGCGCACCACAGATACATTTATTTGTAATTGTTCTAACCACGAAATGAATTTTTAACTACGGATATTTTATAACCACGAAATTCACGAAAGGGCACGAAATGATTCTTTGCTACGGAAAATCTTTTTTTGGCCGATGGTGTTCAAGCACCTCCCCTCGGGGAGGTTGGGAGGGGGTCGCTCATCTTACCTTATCCTCCGAATGGTCACCGCCCTCGCCGACAGGCTGGAAACGGCGTTCGCGCACCACAAGCAGCACCTCATCGCGGATACCGTCGGGCAGTTCGATGCCGCGTAGTTGCAGCGAGCGCACCCATCCGGCCACCTCGACCTCCTTCAGCTCGTAGAAGATCTGCGCGAACTGGTCGGTCTGTTCGTCGGTGTAGGCATCGGCCGCAATGCCCTTGTAGGCATCCAGCTCCTCGTCGTCGTAGTAGATGATTTCCTTCGACACGGCAGCCAGCAGCGAGTCGCGTTCGCACGTGGCGTGTTGGCCGCAGCATTCAGCCGGCACATCCTTTGTCACCTCAAACGGCGAAGTCTCGTCGGGCTTGGCCGTGCCCTCCTCAACGCGCTTTTCGTAGCGTTTGTGGCCGATGAGCGACAGTCCGAACACGAGCAGTGCCAATCCGCCGATCAGCACCAGAAGATAGAGCACGATAATCATATCAGACAAGAAATAACAATCAGGATAATTGTGGCCAATGCCACAGCAATCAACGAGTTGACGATGAATTTCGCCCTACGGCGCACGTTGGCCGCGTGCTGCATCGTGCGTTTGCGGTCGGCCATGAAAGCCTCACCGCCCTTGTCGATTTCGCCGATGTCGATGCCCACGCTGCGCAGGTCGTTCCAGAACGTCGGGTACGACTTGCTGACAACCTCGGGATGATGGATGTAGAGCGCATCCTGATCGGCCGCAGCCTCCATGTCCTGACCGAAGCGGTTGTACATCGTGATGGCCAATGGCGCGAACGACATCGCCATGCGGTGGTCCTTGTAGGTGCGGATCATCACCGGCTCGTCGAGCGGACAGGTCTGGCCGTTCCACGTCATCGTGTCGTCGCCCTTCACCTCGACCACATAGCCGCACTTGCACAGTTCGTTCTGCAGGGCCGCCAGACGGTCGGTCTCCTTGATGCGCAGCGTGTGCAGGCCGTCGATGGTGAACGCCACGCCGAGGCCGCAGCAGGTCACGACGAGCGTCTGGGCAAGGTCCGGCTGGTTGGCCAAGTTCCACTTCACGCGTTTGGGGAGCGGTTTCCCGTTGGCCGACAGTCTTGCCCCATCGGCCGTGAATTCGGTCTGGATGCCGAGTTCGTCGAAGTAGCGGGCGATGGCGCAGTCACCTTGCAGGCTGTCGCTGTGCAGTCCGAGCAGCTGGAATTCGCGTAGTGGCTGTGTCGTGTCCGATGTCTGCTGGCTCAGGACCAGGATTTCGTACCAATAGGAGGCGGCGCTCCAGTCGCTTTCGACGGTGTATTCGTGTGCCGAGTAGCTCTGCGGACGCACGTCAATCACATTGGCCGTAAAACTGCTCTCGGTGCCGAACTGGCGCATCATGGCGAGCGTCATCTCGATGTATGGACGGCTTGTAACCGCGCCCGTCAGGGTGAGTCGGAGGCCGTTCTTCAACGTCGGGGCCACCATGAGCAGGGCCGAGATGTATTGGCTCGATGTGCTGCCGTCGATGCTCATTTCGCCACCGTCAAGCTGCTTGCCACGGATGTGGAGCGGCGGGAAACCGTCGGCTTCGGCATATTCGATGTCGGCGCCCAATCCGCGTAGCGCATCGACCAGGATGCTGATGGGGCGTTGTTTCATGCGCTGGCTGCCGGTGAGCAGGATGTCGCTGCCGGCGCGGGTCGCGTAGTAGGCGGTGAGGAATCGCATCGAGGTTCCGGCGGCACCGATGTCGATGGTGACAGGCCCGTCGGCCGACGAAATGGGCTGTTCGAAGGCTTGCAGCATGACGCGCGTGTCGTCGCAGTCGCTCACGTTGTGCAGCTGGCATTGGCCGTCGCACAGAGCCTTGAGGATGAGCGCGCGGTTGGACAGGCTTTTCGATGCGGGCAGGCTGATGCGGCCGTTGTCGGCGATGTTGCCTGCAAAGAGTTGGTAAATCATATTATTTGTTTAAGGGGAGTGAAAGGGGAGTGAAAGGGAAGTGAAAGGGACGAATGCTGCGGTGGCAGTTTGATTTGTCGTTGAAATCCTTTCCCTTTTTCCAGTTCCTTATTTTCCCACAATCTTACAGATGTTTACGATTGTCATCATCGCCTTTTCCATGCTCTGGATCGGCACATATTCGAAGCGGCCGTGCATGTTCATTCCGCCGGCGAAGATGTTGGGGCAGGGCAGACCCATGAACGATAGCTGCGCGCCGTCGGTTCCGCCACGGCAGGGGACAATCTTCGGCTCGACGCCCGCCTCGCGCATGGCCTTCTCGGCCACCTCGACGATACCGGGCAGGCCGCGGCGACGGTTCTCGGCATCGGCCACAGCCACCTTCTCGCTCATGTTGCGGTATTGGTCGGCCAATGCAATTTCGCAGCAGCCCGGGTGCTCGCGGTTCATCGCATCGGCCAAATCCCGCATATGCTGCTTGCGTGCCTCGAATCGCTCACGGTCGTGGTCGCGGATGATGTAGTGGAGGTTGGCCGATGCCACGTCGCCGGCCATGCCGTGCAGGTGGTAGAAGCCCTCGCGTCCCTCGGTCGTCTCGGGCCGCTCGCTTTCGGGTAGTTGTGAGGCATATTTTATGGCCAATAGCATGGCGTTGACCATCTTGCCCTTGGCCGTGCCCGGATGGCACTCCGTGCCGTGGAAGGTGAGGTCGGCGCGCGCTGCGTTGAAGTTCTCGAATTCCAGTTCGCCCGTCTCGCCGCCGTCGATGGTGTAGGCCCAGTCGCAGCCGAAGCCCTCGATGTCGAACTGTGCCGCGCCGTGGCCGATTTCCTCGTCGGGCGTGAAGGCGATGCCGATGCGTCCGTGGCGGATTTCGGGGTGCTCCTGAAGATATTCGACGGCCGCGAGGATTTCGGCGATGCCGGCCTTGTCATCGGCGCCGAGGAGGGTTGTCCCGTCGGTCACGATGAGGTCTTGGCCAATGGCGTTGTGCAGCTCGGGAAAGACATTGGCCGAAAGCACAATCCCGTCGCTCAGCGTGATGTCGCCGCCGTCGTAGTGGCTGACGATGCGTGGACGGACGTTGCGGCCCGGGGCGTCGGGCGAGGTGTCGAGGTGGGCGATGAAGCCGATGCTGGGCGCGCTCTCGCAGCCGGGTGTGGCGGGCAGCGCGGCGTAGATGTAGGCGTTCTTGTCGAGGCGGATGTCGGCCAGACCCATGTCGGTCAGCTCCTGCTGAAGCTGTCGGGCGAAGGCCATCTGGGTCGGCGTGCTTGGGGTTGTGGCCGATGCCTCGTCGCTGGTTGTTTCTATTTGTACGTAGCGCAGAAAACGGTTTACTAAGTCCATATTTTGGTGATTTTATTTGTAGGATTCGATTTTTTTTCATACTTTTGCGCCGTCGCTGACGCCCGTGTGGGCGCCGTACGCGCATAGGTATCATTATGAACGCGCAAATTTAAGAAATATTTCGTAAATGGCCAAAAATAACGCCCGAAAAACGGGCAAATCCTCTGGAAAAAAATCATCGAAAGGAAAGAGTGGCGGCGTTTTCGGCCGCGTGGCAGGTATCGTGACTCTCGTCGCGCTGACCTTGTTTGTCATCGCATATATCGGCGCTCAAGTGGCTGGTGTGACGATTTCGGCCAATGGAAAGCAAGGCCCGTCGGCCGAACGCGTGGAGCGGAAGGTGGCCGATGGCGCGAAGCCGTCAAAGGTGGAAAAAACATCGGCCAAGAAGTCGAAAAAGTCGTCGTCGGCCAAGGCGAAAAAGGCGGCTCCATCGGCCAAGAAACAGGCCCAGAAACCGCGTAGCAAGATGGCATCGGCAGTGGCATTGGCCAACCTCGTGCCCGAACGCGACCTGCGTCCGCAGTTTGACTATGATTTTACGGCGCAAGTCATTGAACATGAGGGATATGTAGTGTCGTACAATGCCGACTACAAGGTGCCCAATTGGGTCATCTACGAGCTGACGCTTGGCGAGACGTTGGGCAACCTGAAGCGCACCAACAACTTCGATGTCGATCCCGAGGTGCCCAAGGAGCAGATGGCGCAGCTCTCCGACTACCGCAATTCGGGCTACGACCGTGGCCACATGGCTCCGAACGCCGACCTGAACTGGAGCCAGACGGCGCAGGACGAGAGCTTCTACCTGAGCAACATGTGTCCGCAGGGACATGACTTCAACGCCGGCATCTGGCTCGACCTTGAAAATCAGGTGCGCGTGTGGGCGGAGCGCGACAGTGCAGTGACCATCGTGTGCGGACCGGTGCTGCCCCGTTCGTCGGCCGATGCCAAGCGGATGAAACGCATCGGCAAGGGCAAGGTGCTGGTGCCGGAACTGTTCTGGAAGGTCGTGCTGATGCCCTACGGCGGCGATGTGCGCGCCATCGGCTTTGTGATGCCGAACCACAACGAGAAGGTGGGCCGCAAGAACCGTCCGCTCACCGACTATGCCGTCACGGTCGATAGCGTGGAGCGGCTCACGGGCATCGATTTCTTCCCCGCACTGCCAGACAACATCGAAGATGAAGTTGAATCAAATTATAACATAAAATCCTGGTTCTAAATGAAAAAAGTCATTCTCTCTCTCGGCGTGGCATTCGCATTGGCCACAGCCTTCGCACAAAGCACCCGCACCGAACGGCAGTATCTCTCGGGCCACGGCTGCGACGACATGGTGCAGTGGGATTTCTTCTGTACCGACGGTAACAATAGTGGCCAATGGACCAAAATCGGCGTGCCTTCGTGCTGGGAATTGCAGGGCTTCGGCACCTATCCGTACGGAATGCGTTTCTACGGCAAGGAGACGCCCGACGGCATCGCCGACGAGGAGGGCAAATACCGCTACGAATTCACGTTGCCCAAAGAGTGGAACGGCCGCCACATCGAACTCGTCTTCGAGGCCGCAATGACCGAATGTGTGGCCTACATCAACGGCCGTAAGGCGGGCGATGCGCATCAGGGCGGCTTCTCGCCGTTCCGTCTGAACGTGAGCGACCGCATCTTCTGCGGCGACAAGGTCAACAAGCTCGAAGTGACCGTCAGCAAGGAGAGTAAGACCAACACCAAGACCAATCTGGCCGAGCGCCGCGCCGACTACTGGAACTTCGGCGGACTGATCCGTCCCGTCTATATCGAGTCGCGTCCGGCACACTGCATCCAGCGCGTCGCCATCGATGCCCGCATGGACGGCAGTTTCATGGCCGATGTCTATCTGAACCACGCCATGCCGGGCGCAAAGCTCGTCACAGCCATCGTCGATGACAAGGGAAAGACATTGGCCAAGACCGAAACTCCGGTGCGCAGCGACGTGGCCAAGGTCACTTTGTCGGCCAACAAAATCCAGACCTGGAGCGCCGAGACACCGGTGCGCTATACGGCCCGTTTCAGTCTGGTTGCGGCCGATGGCAAGCCCCTCCACGACGAGGAGCAGAAGTTCGGCTTCCGCACCATCGAACTACGCGAAAATGACGGCCTCTTCATCAACGGCCAACGCATCAACGTGCGCGGCGTGAACCGCCACAGCTTCCGTCCCGAGAGCGGCCGCACCCTGAGCTACGCGAAAAATCTGGAGGATGTCGAGCTCATCAAGTCGATGAATATGAACGCCGTACGCCTCTCGCACTATCCGGCCGACCCCGAGTTCCTCGACATCTGCGACAGCCTTGGCCTCTACGTCATGGAGGAGCTGTCAGGCTGGCATTGGGCGCACGACACGATGAACGGCACGAAGCTCGTCCGCGAGATGGTGCAGCGCGACGTCAACCACCCCAGCATCATCTGGTGGAGCAACGGCAACGAGGGCGGCTTCAACTACGAGCTGGAGCCTGTCTTCTTGGCCAATGACCCACAGCAGCGCACCGTCATCTACCCGTGGTCGAACCGCAACGGCTACGAGACGAAGCACTACCGCTCCTACGGCGAAAGCCAGGACTATATGCGCGAGCCCGAACTCTTCATGCCGACCGAGTTCCTGCACGGCCTCTACGACGGCGGCCACGGTGCCGGTCTCTACGACTATTGGCAGATGATGTACCGGGTCGTCTGACCGGCCTGCGCAACGTCGTCGATCACTACGAATTGGCCGTCGAAAACCGCTATGACTTCCTGAATCTCAACACCGTATCGTTCCAGTACGAGTTCGTCTCGTTGGCCGATGTCACCCGTGGCGGCAGCGAAAAGGTCGTCAAGTCGGGCAAGGTGAAGGGTCCAGATGTCGCACCGCGCGCCCAGGGCCGAATCAGCATTCCGGCCTGCAAGGAGGATGCCAACCTGTTGCGCATCACGGCGACCGACCTCAACGGCCGTCAGCTCATGACATGGAGCCAGCCCGTCGGCGGCCAGTTGTCGTTCAACGACCGTCAGGTCAAGGGCTTCCGCGCCGACTTCGACAGCAAGACCGGCCGTCTGAACGGTGTCGAGGTGAACGGCAGGCGCATTTCGTTGGCCAATGGACCACGCTTCGTCGCCGCACGCCGCAGTGACCGCTCGCTCGACCAGTTCTACAACCACGACGACAAGCAGGCCGAGAAGAAGAAGACGCAGTACACCGAATTTGCCGATGCCGGCGTGTTCGTCCGACTTGACACATTGGCCGCAAACCGCATCGTCGCCCGCTACAAGCTGGGCTGCATGGACTCGGTCGTCTATCTGCTCAACGAGGCGCAAGGCACAGTCTCCGTCGAGGCGCACTATAACTTCCAGGGCGTGGTCGATGTGATGGGCGTGATGTTCGACTATCCCGAAGAGAAGGTGCGCGCGAAGCAGTGGGTCGGCCAAGGTCCCTACCGCGTCTGGCAGAACCGAATGCACGGTCCGCAGTTCGGATTCTGGGCCAACGACTACAACGACCCGGTGCCGGCCGAATCGTTCGAATATCCTGAGTTCAAGGGATACTTCGCGGCGGTCAACTGGATGTCGATCCAGACCGACGAGGGTCGCATCGGCATCGTCAACCTCCAGCCGGACGAGGATTTCGTCGGCGTCTATGAACCGCGCGACGGCCGCGACCACATCCTCTACACGTTGCCGCAGACGGGCATCTCGCTGCTGCGCGTCATTCCGGCCGTGCGCAACAAGGTGAACACCACCGACCTCAATGGTCTGTCGGCACAACCCTATTGGGCAAATGGCAACTACGTGGCCCGCTTCGTGCTCCAGTTCGAGTGAGGCTGCATTTCCGTTTTTTAGGATTGTGATGGCCAATGCTTTTCTCCGCAACGCGCAGATTGACAGTTAGTTGGATTGAAATTCATTGGCCATCAAGCTCCTGAAGAATATCTGATGCCTGAAATTTTTTTCAGTTTTTTTTCCATGTCCATGTCACAAATCGCCGGAAAGCACGTTATATATACAGACCGTTATTCAATTCCGGTGCATCGGCCAACCATCCGAAGAGAATAAGACCATTGGCCAATACCATCCGAAATAATAAATCTGACCATATCCAACAAACCAAAAAAATGATAGACTTACAAGGCATTCACAAGACCTACCAGTCGGCTACCCCGCTCCATGTGCTGAAAGGCATTGACCTGCACATCGACGAGGGCGAACTGGTGAGCATCATGGGCGCGTCGGGCTCCGGCAAATCGACCCTGCTCAACATCTTGGGCATCCTCGACGATTACGACGAGGGTAGTTATACATTGGCCGGAAACCTCATCAAGAACTTGAGTGAGACGCGAGCCGCCGAGTTGCGAAACAAACTCATCGGCTTTGTGTTCCAGTCGTTCAACCTCATCACTTTCAAGAACGCGATGGAGAATGTGGCGCTTCCCCTTTATTACCAAGGGGTGAGCCGCAAGAAACGTAATGCCATGGCGTTGGACTATCTGGAGATGATGGGTCTGCGCGACTGGGCTGACCACTATCCGAGCGAGATGTCGGGCGGACAGAAACAGCGTGTGGCGATAGCCCGCGCCTTAATTGCCCAACCCAAGATCATTCTGGCGGACGAACCGACGGGCGCCCTCGACTCCAAGACCACCCAAGAGGTGATGGACCTCTTGAAACGGGTGAACCGCGAACAGGGTAAGACCATCATTATCGTGACACACGAGAAAGAGATTGCTGACCAGACCGACCGACTGATACACATCAAGGACGGCTTAATTGTGGAGTAGGCCTATGTGGTTGGATAATTTTTCGGAAGTTTATGTCTCGATGAGCCGCAACAAGCTGCGCATCGCACTGACGGGATTCAGCATTGCCTGGGGCATCTTCATGCTCATCGTGCTGCTGGGTGCTGGCAATGGGTTGCTGCATGGTATGGAGGATGCATTTGCATCGCGGAGCATCAACACGGTGTCGCTTAGTCCGGGCTGGACGTCGCAGAGCTTTGAGGGCCTGCGACGGTATCGTGAGATGTACCTCGACAGCGAGGACCTTCAGCTGCTTCAAAACAGATTCCCTCATCAGATTGCCGATGCACAACCGACCTATGAGGCTTCGGTGCGTGCTTCTAAAGGCCTGCTCTATACGACGACGTCGCTGATGGGCGTCTTCCCAGAGTACATTACTACGAACGGATACACTGTGGTAGAAGGACGCTCAATCAACGAGATGGACCTTCGTGACAATCGCAAGGTGTGCATGGTCACAGCCAAGACGATTGAAGAACTCTTCGGAGATGAAGAGCCGCATCTGGGCGAATGGATTGACCTCTATGACATCCCGTTCCAGATCGTGGGCAATTATAAGGCTCCTATGGAAGGCGAGACCGATATCCTTTCACCCATAACTACGGTTGGCACCATCTATAAACCCAATGGACACTTTTCGAGGATAACCTTTCTGGTGAAGAACCTCGAAACTCCTGAGGCTAATGAGGAGTTCAACAAGGCCCTGAAGACAGTCTTGTCAAGTTCCAAGCGCTACGACCCGCAGGACAGAAATGCCTATTGGGTATGGAATTCGTATGAGGACTACTTGCAGACAATGCGCATCCTGCGTTATATCACACTATTCATCTGGCTTATCGGTATCGCTACACTGATTGCTGGTGTGACGGGCATTTCGAATATTATGCTCATTACTGTGCGAGAAAGGACCCGCGAGTTCGGCATCCGCAAGGCATTGGGAGCACG
>CACZAY010000123.1 GCA_902779265.1 uncultured Bacteroidales bacterium
CGACGACGTGAAGGCCGCTGCAGAAAAGAAGTTCAAGGAGCTCGGCCGCGCCAAAGACCTCATCTGGGCGGCAAGAGGGATGTAAGGGACAGACCCTCCCGACCCCCTCACAGACCCCATCTCGACCCCCTCCCGGCCTCCCCGAGGGGAGGTGACAGAACCATTCCCCGTTGTGTAGGGGAAGGGTGTATATAGCAACAATTGTCAAAACATCATCAGTCAAAACAATATTCGACAATATTTCCGATGTCATTCAACATTTTTTTTCATAAAAAGCAAACCACTCCCTTCCCCTGCATAACGGGGAAGGGTAAGGGGATATGGTCTGCTCTCCTCCCCTCGGGGAGGCTGGGTGGGGGTCTCCTCCTCTTCCTTCTCCTCACCGCCTGCCACACGCGCACGCCAAACGAACCGTTGGCCGAGACATCGGCCGCAACGCACTACGCCGCACTGTTCCAGATGCAGGATTTGGCCAATGGGATGACCCTCGTGCGCATCCTGAACCCGTGGCAGACCGACCGCACCGCGATGCAGTATCTGCTCGTCCCCGAGGGTGCGGCCGAGACATTGGCCGACGAAAAAGTCGATGAAATCGAAGAACAGTTCGGCCGCGTGCAGACGCTCACCACGCCCGTGCCGCGCCAGACGCTCACCGCATCGTGCTACGCGGATTTGTATGTCCAACTCGGCGCCACGCAGTTCATTGGCGTGATGTGCGATGCCGAATACGTCCACAACGAGCAGATTGTCAAGGCTTTGGCCGATGGTTCAATCGCCGATGGCGGCAGCAGCATGAACCCGAACGCCGAGGTCATCACCGCAGCCCACAGCGAAGCCATCTGGCTCACGCCCTACGAGGCCGGTTCACAGGCGGTCATATCGGCCGTATTGCCACAATTACCTGTGATTTATTGCGCTGATTATCAAGAAAACACGCCACTTGGACGCGCCGAATGGATGCGGTTCTTCGGCCGATTGGTCAACCGCGGACGGGAAGCCGACTCGCTCTTTGCCGTGGTGGCCGCCCGCATGACGGAATTGGCCGACACTACGCGGATTTCGGAGGACGAGACTGGGGCATCGGCCATAAAGAACGAACGCCCGATGCTGCTGTGCGACCTGCCCTACGGCGCAACGTGGTACGTGCCCGGTGGACGGAGCACGATGAGCTGGCTCTATCAGGACGCAGGTTTCCGCTATCCGTGGAGCGACGACACGCACGGCGGCTCGCTCGCCCTCTCGATGGAGGCCGTGTTCGACCGCGCCCGCACTGCCGACTGCTGGATCTTCAAGTATTTCGACCCCGACGGCGACTGGACATCGGCCACACTACGCGACCAGAACCGCCTGTTCGAGCACATCAAGGCGATGGCCGACGGCAACATATTCGGCTGCAACACAGCACATTCCGACTACTTTGAAGTGACGCCGTTCCGTCCCGACCTGATGTTGGCCGAGATGCGCCACATCCGCCGTGGCGAGGACGACAGTCTGAGGTTTTTCAGTCGGTTAAAAAGTATTGAAAAGGAGTAAAAGGGGAGAAAAAAGGGTCGTTTGCCTCAGCCAACACAAAGATTTTCTACTCCACTTGACAGTCTTTCACCGACAAAAACTATCGTCCCTTTCACTCCCCTTTTACATCCTTTTCACTCCCCTTAAAAGCCCTTAAAAATGAGATACATCCTGCTCACCATCATCGCATTGGCCGCCGCCGTGGCCTGTCTGTTCTCCGGTTCGGTGTCGATTCCGACATCGGACGTAGCCTCAATCCTTTGCGGCGACGATACGGCCAATGCCGGCTGGGACTACATTGTGTGGCAGATGCGCGTGCCGGCCATGCTCACAGCCGCGTTGACGGGAGCAGCCCTCGGCGTGTGCGGTCTGCTGTTGCAGAGCTACTTCCGTAATCCATTAGCCGGCCCGTCGATTCTGGGCATCACCAACGGCGCGAATCTGGCCGTCGCAGTGGTCATCGTGGTGACGGGTAGCCATAGCGGCTGGGACGTCATCTGGGCGGCGATGATCGGAGCATTGGCCGTGCTCATGCTGCTGCTTGGCATAGGTCGCGTAGTGAAGCATCCAGTCACGCTGCTCATCGTCGGCATCCTGCTCAGCTACCTGTCGAGCGCGATCCTGACACTCATCCACTACGAGGCGACGACCGACGGCGTTCAGGCGCTGCTCATTTGGGGCATGGGCTCGTTCCATCAGGTCGGCATGAGCCAGATGCCGCTCTACGCTACGTTGATTTCGTGCGGACTGCTGGCCTCGCTCGCTCTGATACGGCCGATGAACGGATGGATGCTGGGCGAACTCTACGCGCGCAATCTGGGCATCTCGACGGGTCGTGTCCGATGGGGCATCCTGCTCGTGACGGGCCTGCTCTGCGCGGCAACGACGGCATGGTGCGGGCCGATAGCCTTCGTCGGACTCAGCATTCCGCACGTGGCGCGAATGATGTTCCACACCGACAATCATCGCACGCTCCTTCCCGCCTCGATGCTGCTCGGTTCGACCTGCACGATGCTCTGTCTGTGGTTCAGCACGCTGCCGTCCGACGGAAAGACGTTGCCCATCAACGCATTGACACCGCTGTTCGGCATCCCGGTCATCTTGTGGGTGCTGTTGCGGAAGAACTGAAAAATCAAGGAAGCGACGTTTCCAACGTTGCCAAAACACTTTTCTATTATGGAGCCTGTGGCCAATGAGGCGCAAATTTAGAGCGTTCAAAAAACTCCATCGGTTAAAATCAATTGAAATCAGTTTTTCATTTCGGCCAATGGAAATCCCCCACCCACGGAAGGAGGCTTACCAAAGTCCACGCAAAAACGCAGACCCTCCCACTCGAGAATCTGCGTCAATTATTTTTACGATGGCCAATGTTGGTCATTCCATCGTCTTATAGCTCACGGATTTCCTTGAACTCTTTCCAACCTGTTGCGGCTTGGTATTTTGCAGCGCAGCCTTTTGGGACAATCAAGGTGCATTGCGAACGGTCGAAACCGTTGAATGTCGTGCCGTCAGCACGCATTGCTGGGGGCATTGTGGCAAGGCAAGTGATGGTCTTGAGTGACGGGCAATTGCGGAAGACCGTGCCCTCCATTTTCTTGAGGCCAGACGGCAGCGTGAGCGTTGCCAAACTCTTGCAACCATCGAATGCCAATGACCAAATGTGCGTGACACGTTCTGGAATCGAGACCGAAGTAAGCTTTTCACAATCGCAGAACATTCCCGTATCAATGTAGGGAATGCCATTTTGCAATGTGGCCGACACCAAGTTTTTGCAGCCACGGAACACGTACATTCCTGGCTTCTGAACGCTGCCGGGGATGGTGACGCTTGTCAATGACGTACAGTTGACAAAAGCGGAATCGGAGATGGACGTAACATAATGTTTGACATCATTGATTATGATAGCGTCTGGAATTGCTGAAACATTTGCCAAAGTACACTCTTTGATTTCAACGGAACAACTGTCGAGCACCGAATAAAGAATGCCATTATACATGACCTCAGTTGGTTCGGGGAAAATGTAACCATCTGATGGTCGCACGACATAGGCAATTTTTCCAGTTTCGTCAAGATAGACGAAAACGGAATCCTTAAATAATTCTTTTTTGGGCCAAGTGTGACCGCTAAATGAAAAAGTGTAAAAATCTTCTGTTTTTGCAACTTTAATCGTGTTTTTCATCATTTCTTCCTCAAAGACCGCTCCACCAGTCAAAAAGTCATAATCGGCAGAAAAGATGACATCCAAATGCTCTTTTCTCATTTGGTCTGTACAATTATTGAGAAGGAGATTATTTAATGCTTCACGAGAAGGTTCACAATTGACATATTGCATGTAAAAGTTGCGAATTGATTCGCTGTAATCGATGTCAATATTCGCTTTCGAATGTGGCGTTTGCGCATAAATCGAACAAACAGTCCAATATAGGCACATACTGAACAAAGTACGTATTAATATATTTTTCATAATTTATCTGTATATTTTATAATCAGTATTATTAATCTTGTATCCTTCCCCTGGAAACCAATATTTTGGATTTTTTTGCGTAAAGTCAGACTGCCAACTCTCACCGTTCCACCAATCTATATGCCCTGCAGGAGGGTCTTGCCCCGGATATGTTTCCCAAACGCGAGTGTCTCCTACTTGCGGTGTTTCAGGATTGTTGATTGTTTCTTGTTGTTGTGTATTCCCAGTTCCAGATCTACAAATATCTTCATGTCGGCCACAATCAGCTGGATCCGAGAATGATGCACCACACCAACAGCAATTGAATCCATCTTCCTCTTCGTCTTCTTTTTTGTCTTCGTCGTCCGAGGTTATTTCCGGTTCATCACATTTGGAAAAAGGCGAGCGATACCAACCGATTTCTGGATCATAACAATTATCACCTGCCTCTTGGTACATGTGTTGTGCTGCGGCAGTTGTTCCGGCTTGGAATTACAGGCCATCATCGGTAATGAAGACGTGCAAATTTACGAACAATAATAGGAAAAACAAAATCTTTTTCATACTTTCTGCATTTTATTTGACTATATAGCCCGAAACTTGTGAGTTCCGGCCAAAACATAGGCCACATAATACCCCTCGGCGATGTCGGGCGTGATGGTGAGCGAGTTCCGTCCGGCCTGCATCTCGCCGAATACGAAATTGGCCACGTTCATGCCCATGCGGCTGTAGAGGGCCACGCGGACCGACGGCACATCGTCGCTCAGCTCGAACTTGAAGACCACGCGGTTGCTGTACGGGCCGGCGTGCATATCGGCTTCCTTTTTGAAAAAATCGGCCATAATACGCTGATAATACCTTCATAGAAGGTTTATAGGACCTTCGGGATTTTTTAGGCGCAGAAGAATGGTGTTTTTCATTCAATTTTAGTCAGGGTTTAGGGCAAGAATCATTCAACTTTTTCCAGGGTAAGATTTCTTCCATTCCGCTCTGCGTGCAATAAAATCCATTGGCCAAAAAAAATGATTTCCGATGGATTTCTATTCATGGAGAGATTCTTCGTTGTGCACAGAATGAGAACGCGGGGGGACCCTACACACAAAAAAAAGTGAGATATCTGCCCCGGTGTATCGAGGGACAAATACCTCACTTTGTGATGTCTGAAAATGGAGCGGGAATCACTCCTCCTCGCTGCACCAGAGACGGGTGCGCGGGGCATCATATTCTGTCGTTGTGCCGCCGACAGGGACCTTGACCTGTTCCGGGTCAGTGGATGCACAGATGATTTCGGTCTGCTCGATGCGCACGGTGATGATGGCTGGTTGGATATAGGTACGTTTCATATTGTCATTTGCGGATTAAGACGATTTTACCCTGTTGAATATAAAGGCCGGAACGCACGGAGAGGCGACGGCCCGACATGTCGTAGCAAACGCCATTGGCCAAAGAGTCGGATGAATGGAGGGTGTCTATGGCCAATGCCCCAGCTGCCTCCTCCTCGCCGTCGATGCAGAAGCGGATGGTGGGCGCGAGATAATGGTCAACGGAGGAGCCGTCCTTGTTCTCGACCTTCATGTACCAGCGCTGGGGCTTGAGCGCAACCGAGGCATCGGCCGCACGCTTCAATCCGCCGCCTGCCATGGCGTAGTAGTTGTTGCCGCACATCTCGGCGCCAGAGACGCCGTCATAGCTGCCGATGAAGGTGAAACGCTGGTTGATGGAGGAACACTCGATGCTGGCCTCGGCAGCGGCCTTGATTTCTACGTCTTTCAGGTCCAATGTCACCGGTCCGACCTGCTCCGCGCGGATGAGGTAGGGATAGTTGGGTCGGGTCTCGCCCGATGGGACGGTGAAGAACTCCATCCGGGTCTCATCGGCCACACCGTCATTGTCGTTGTCGTACTGGTGGTTGTCGTTCAGGGCGGCGATCTTCAGTCCGTGGGCGACCAATGTATCAATCGGCAGGGAGAAGGGCACGTAGAGCGCCTGCCAGTTGGTATTGTTGAAGTTGCGGGAGTAGCGGACATTGGCCGTTATGTCGAAATCCTGCGTGTAGGCCACTCCATCGACGATGTTGCCCAACTCGACGATATTACTGAATTTGGGGAACTCATTTGTATAGTATGGCTGCGTTGGCGCTCCCTGGTAATTGCTTAAACTTCCCACCGGCACATAGAGCGTGGCCGTAGCATAAATGTCGCTATCGAAAGAGGCCTGGGACTGGGTCGGCTTGGTCTTTCCCATGCAAACGACAGTCTTCAATGCCTTACTTTTCCCGAATGCATGGGCACCTAGGAAGGTCAAACCCTTGGGGAGCACAATCCTTTCCAAACTGTTACAGTAGGCGAAAGCATCCGGCTGAATCGAATTCACAGTTGATGGTATAACGACATTGGCCAATGCCGTACAGCCATAGAATGAAGCATTGCCAATCATGGTGACCGTACTTGGGATGGAGATGCCGGTTATCTCGGTGCAGTCCTTAAAGGCATTGTCACCGATATTTTTCACGGTATGTTCGATTCCATTATAGAAGAACGTAGCTGGAATCGTGACATTGCCGCGGTAAGTGGAATCGGCCACACCAAACACTCTCACATCCGTCTCCGTTATCGTCTGGAAACGGAAGCCGACCGCCTTGAATTCCTCTCCGAAAGCGGGGAAAAAAGGACATAGCCCAAAGAACAAACTAAGCCCCAAAATGCGTAAGTTCAATTGCATTGTGATAAGGAAAAAAATTACATATATACAGTTCACATTGCCACTCTGGCAAAAAACGGCGCGAATATACACATTTTTTTCACAAGTCGGAACGCCATTGGCCACAAAAAACAAAATCGAAGGCCAAATGGCGGGATTTGGAAGTTGGGATTTGAAATCCGACACATTTTTGCCGAAAACGGGCGAAGATTGAAGATTATTCATTATATTTGCGCCCCGAAAATTCAACTACAGACAATGAAAATGACCAAACTTCTGCCGATGTTGGCCGCGATGCTGACATTGGCCATCAACACACAGGCCCAAGGTCCGAACGGCTCGGGCACCTACTACAG
>CACZAY010000124.1 GCA_902779265.1 uncultured Bacteroidales bacterium
TCAAACTGAGCGCAAAGATACGGAAAGTTTTCGAGATTTCGGTGCATTGGCCATAAAAAACACCCGAAAATGTGCAGTTGTGCACTCTTCGGGCATTCATATTTCGCAATTTCGTGTTTTTGGCCGATGGCTCACGCCGTCAGAACCTCGGGTAGCAGTAGTTGTCGTTGGCCGACGTGAAGTGCAGGCCGGGCACGGCACTGCTGTCAAGCGGGCGGTCGAAGCTGCGGATGAGGCTGTAGTCGGAGGCCGAAATCGCGTAGTAGCGGACGGCATCGTCGCCCGTCACCGAGACCGTCCAGTCGATCATGTTGCCGATGATGAGCATCCGCTCGCGGGTCGGGTCGAAGTGCTCGATGGCGGTCGGGGCCAATGTGTAGTCGGCCGTGATGACGTAGAGGCGATGGCGGCTGTCGGTGGCAAATCCGCGATTCGAGCGGCTCGCCTTTGGCCGACGTCACCCGTCCGCTCACCGACACGGTCGAAGTGGCCCGGCATACGCCGTTCCAGAGCAGCAGGGACAGAAAAAAAAGGTAGCGATAAGCCATCGGACACAACCTTAACAACATCTTTTATATCGGATTACGCTCTGTCTCTCGACATTTTTGAGCTTTTTTTGCGCTGCAAAGTTACGGCCTTTTCGCGGTGTTAGAAATACCATAATTTCGGTATTCTTGGGGTTATGGGCGATGTGCATCGGCCAAAAAAATACCCCGAAAGTCCACATCGCGGACCTCGGGGAGAAGTTTCATTTTACTTCAACAGACCAAAAATGAGTATGTCGTAAATATTTTCACATTTTATTGCTGCATTGCGCATGATGCCTTCTTGTGTAAAACCATTCTTCAGCAGGACGCGTTGGGATGCCAAGTTGGGATGAAAGACATTGGCCGTAATCCGATTGAGACCAAGTTCCTTTATGGCAATTTCACACACTTGTCCCACGGCTCGGCTCATCAGACCTCGATTCCAATAGTCACGCAATAACATGTAGCCCAATTCTCCGTCAAGCCTGTATATGTCGGCTTTTCGTTCAATGGAGATACTGCCAACAATTTTCCCGTCCACGACTATGGCACGGAAAGTTCCGTCAATGCCCTCTCTTTTGGTAACCATATTCAGCCACCAGTCTGCATTCTCGTCCGTATAAGGATTCGGTAATCTGTCGGACAGGAATGTCCGATCAATGGCATTGCATAATTCCGTCAGTCCTTTCTTGTCGGCCAATGACCATTTCCGTAATTCAACTTTCATAATGATGATGCCCGATTTTTCAGATTGGATTCAATGATAATCAAAGTGTTGGAGTTTAATGTTTTATTAACACACTATATTTCTGAAGTCCGCACAGCATACCACTCGACAGACTACTCACTTCCTACTCTCCGCCGTGCCTCCCGCGCTGTGGGCCACGAACTGCGGCGCATATTGGCTCTGGATGGTGGCGATGCCGACGGCGAAGCGGCCGCTGTTGGTCACGTGACAGTCGTAGGTCGCGACGTGGCTGCCCTCGGCGAGGCGCGTGAAGTAGAGGCGCGTCTGACTGTCCTTCGTTTCGAGGTAGTGGAAAGTGCCGTCCCAGCGGTAGCCCGAAGTCTGGTCAACGGGTTCGAGGAAGGCGGGGCGTTCGTCGGCCAATGTGAGGTATTCGAGTGCCTTGGTGCAGACGATGACGAGCCGCACCTGCACGCGTTGGCCGACGTGGAACTGCAACGAGCCATCGGCCGCAACGGGAGCCTTCGACCACGAGCCATCGGCCGCCTCGACCCAGAATTCCTTGCGGATGCGCAGTTCGTCGGTGGCATCGGCCGTGACGCTCTGCATCGGTGCCTCATATTGGTGGACGACGGCACCCCAGGCCGGATTCGGTGCGTTGTGGCCGATGCTGACTGTACGCACGGTGTCGGCCAACGTGAGGCGGATGTCGCCCAATGCGGCGTGTTCGGGCTGCCACGAGAGCGGTGCGCCGTTCAGCCGGAGGTCAAGTCGCGTAGTGGTGTCGGTGGCCGAGCCGAGCCAGTCGTCGCCCGTGCGCAAGAGCACGTAGATGGCGTGTGCGGCCATGCTCGATGTGCCCCAGTCGGAGGTCTGTTTTTCGAGCAGAAGCCACTGGCGGATGGCCTCGATGGAGCGCGCTTCGGCATCGGCCGCAACCTCGTTGAAGGCTTCGAGCACTGCCGCCGTGCAGGCCACCGGATGGAACCACGTGCCTTGGCCGATGCGTTCCCAGTACATTCCGCGCTGGGGCGTAACGACGGCCATCTGCCGCAGACTTTCCACGATGCGCCGGGCCTCGTCGGTGCGGCCGTTGCGGTTCAGGATGATTGCGGCCGATGCGCGGTCGGGCAGCGACAGTTCACGCCACCTTTCGGCCAGGGCGTTCGTGGTTCGACGGATGATGTCCGATGCGCGGCGTTCTGCATCGGCCGAGGCGAATCCGACCTTGCCGTCGAAGAGTTGGCGCGTGTAGGCGTAGCCGGCAAATGTCAGATAATCAATCTTTTCGTTGCGTTTCTTCAGGTCTTGTTCGATGGCCGATGTCTCGCGGTCGATGAAGTGCAGCGCCGGACGGACGATGTCGAGCCATTTTTCGGCCGATGGCAGCGCGCCGAGCTTGCAGAGTTCGCCGACGAGCTGGACGACCGTCGTCGTTGCCCACAGCGAAGCCTTGTCCGACGAGCCTTTCGCATCGCCGATCCAGAGGAAACCGCCGTCGGCCGTCTGCATCGAGCGCAGTTTGTCGTACAACTGGGCGATGGCATCGGCATTGGCCACAGAATCAAGCAGTTGGCCGATGGCTGCGATGCGTCGTTCCTGCCACTCGGCGTCGGGGAGCCACGGCGAGGCCTGGAGCGTGCCGATGCGGAGGTCGGCGTTGCGGCGCAGGGCGGACATCTGCGGCAGGGCGGGCAGCGTGTCGATGAGGGTTGCGGCCAATGCGCGGGCGAAGAGCGAGTGGGCGAGACCCGTGCTCGTGACGGCATCGGCATTGGCCAACGATGGGAGCGCCGAGATGCAGTGCCACGTCGGATTGCTGCATGCCAGCAGCGTGCTACGTCGATTTTCGGCCGATGGACGGGTCACGTCGAGCGTCGTCGAAGCTTGTCCGCCGGCGAGGTAGAACGACAGCGCCTCGGTGACGGGCGAAGTGGCCGGCAGGATGGGGATGCGCTGCTGTTCGCCGTCGCCGTTGCCATCGGCCGCAACTGCCCTGACGCGGAATCCGACGTATGGGGCATTGGCCATAACCCGACACTCGATGCCGACGGTCCGGGTGCCATGGGCGGCGATGTCCAACGTCTCGGTGCGGGTCGAGAGGATGGCTTCGGTGCGCGGGTCGAAGAGCTCGACGAGGGCGGTGACGTGGAGCGCAGAGTCGGTCGCGTTCTGCACATTGGCCAAAAGCGTTGTCACGTCGCCCGTGCGGAGGAAGCGCGGCAGCGAGGGCTGCACCATGACGGGGCGTTGGGCGACGATTTCGCGGCGTAGCACATCGGCCGCAAGCGTCTTGGTGTAGGCCAACGCCTGGAGAATCCACGTAGCGTTCTCGTCCGGCAGGTCGAAGTCGAGCGAGAAGGTGCCGTCGTCGCCCGCCGTGAGCGTGGGCCGCCACAGGGCAACGTGGGTGCGTGTGGAGCGGACGGGGAGGGAGGCCAATTGGGAATTATCGGCCGTCTTCCTCATTTTGTGGGTCTCTATACCGGCAATGCGGCCGACAAGGGCATTTTGGACATTGAATGAGGCTCCGACTGTCTCGACCTCACTTAGACCTCCGCTACATGCTTCTTCCTCTTCGCAAGGGCCGGAATCGGCCGACAAATCGACGACATCTGCCATAGTCTCTGTTTCGCTGGCTCGCTGTTGGCCAAACTTTAGCTCGCCTCGTCTGATGGCGCGGTTGCTGAAGAAATCGGAGCGGTCGTATAGGTTCAGTGCAGGCAGTGTGACTTGTAATTCTCCCTTGCTCCACGGAATGGTTTTGGGGAATTTTAATGTTGAGAAGCAAAGTCTGCTTTGTGAGCCTATACTGCTATGCACTTCGTATGGGTTTGCAAAATTGGGCGAAAAATTCCACTTATTGCTTTGCAATGCGTCCAATGCCTTGCTGTACAGCTCGAGCATCATACGCCCAGCCACAGGTGTGCCGTCTGGTCGTGTGAGTTTGAATGACCAATGTTCTCGTCCACCGGGCATTACCTTGTCGCGGAACGAGACGGTTTGCAATTTGACCTCGTCGCGTTCGGGTGCGATGAATGAAATGGTTCTGTCGCATAAATTGCCTTTCATGCAGCCGAAGAACTGGATGGTGAGTTTTTCGTCCCTGTCCGATGGCATCGGCATCTCAAAGCGGTGCATTCCCGGCGCGTAGTGCAGCCAACCTTGTCCGACGACTTTGTTGCGCGTCGAGGCCACGTAGTAGATATGCACATCGGACGCGTTGCCAATCAGACAGCTTGCCTTGCCGTCTGTTGTGATGCGCTGCGCGCCTTTGGGAATCCAGATGCCGTCGTTGTAGGGCGGCATCGTGTCGTTCTCACGGTACAGGAGGACATCCTCTTCGCAGCCGCCATTCTTTTGTCCTAATACCTTTATTTTCAAAAGGTAGGATCCAGATGGTACTTTTCCCCAGTTGACGGTAGGGTCGGCCGTGTTGAACTTGCCTTTGCGTACTGTCTTTTCTGATGGAGTGAGCAGTTCATATTGGCACATGACCGATGTTTCTTTGGGGTCGGGGCTTTCCAGACGGACAGGCAGGGTGGATTTCCCGTCGGACTTGATAAGAATGTCTTCCTCTGCAAGCCAGACGCGGCATCCGCTTCCCAGCAGAATCATGGTTGCGGCCGATTGCGTCTCGCCAGCCGCGTCGGTACATTCCGTCTTCAATTGCATGAAACACACGTGCGGGCAGCTTTCGTAAGCGTCATCTTCGTCCGCGTCGTCATCGTCCTCTTCCCACGCAGTCCATTCGGCGGGACAGGTGTAGTGAAAATTGCCCTCAGAATCGGTTTTGACAATGAATTCCTGTCTGTCCAAGTCGAGGTTGCTGTGCCAGAAAAAGCGGCGCGGAATCAGCTGACAACGCACTTCGCGGTTGGCCAATGGCATTCCCGTAAAGGTGGTGCATCGGCCGGAAATTTCCAGCGGTTTATCCGTCGATTGTCGCGTAGCGGTCGGAGTGAGGTCGATGGAGAACGTCGGCAGCTTGTATTCGCTCACTTGGATTTCCTTCCATGACAACTCACTGTCGTCGTTGAGTATGACCACGTTGAAACGGCCGTTCATGCGGTCGGCCGGCAATGTGAAACGGGCATCGACGGCTCCCCATTCGTCGGTTTTGCACAGCAAGGAGTCGATGATCTTCCAATTATTGTCCAGCAACTTCAGCTTCAAAGACTGGTTCGGCATCGGCCGGCGTGTGGTGGGCGTGACTTGATATGCGATGACGGACAATTTCACTTCCTCGCCCGGACGGAAGATGGCCAAATCGGTGAAGACTTCGGCTGTGAGTTTCGTTGTGTCTTCGTTGCTGATGCCGTATCCATATATGTGCGATTTAGTAGGCAGATAGCGGTCGTCGCCACGACGCAACATGTAGTAATACGGTTGAGAATTTGGGAGGGAAAGGTAGCCGTCGGCATTGGTCAAACCTTGGCTAACCACTTTCTTTCCTCCATAGTTCGTATATTCGACCGTGGTTCCCTCCAGCGGATGCCCGTCGTCGGCACTGACGGCGAAAACTTTGCAGTCGTTCCAGTCGCTTATGCAGAAAGAGCGGATGTCGCTCACGTACAAAATGTCGTTGTTGGAATTCCAGTAGTGGAATGAAGTTTCTTGTACGATTGCGCTGTCTGGTGCGTAGAATGATGGCGCAATCAGATAACAGCCATAGCCTTGTGGTGCGAATCGGACTTTTTCCGCTTGATATTTTTTGTACAGAATTGAATCAATGCGTTGCAATTGGGAAATGTTGAATTTTTTTCCGTTCGATGCAAATTCGTTCGGGATGCGGTAGAGTGAAATCTGGCATTGGTCAAGATTGTCAAGCGTCAGCCCAATGCGGATGCTGTCGCTTGTGCTTGCCAAATTTCCAAAATGCAGAAACGCTTCTTTCTGTTCCCAACCCATTATTCTCAACCGGATTTTCGCGCTGAACGGCGATATCGGGAACTTCTTGATATACTGTTTGCACAGGTCGTAGCCCTCGTCTTTCGAGAATGAGCCGTCGGCCAACAGTATGCCCATCTCCTCGCGTCCCTTGTAGCGTTGCAGCAGCTCGTTCATGGGCGTCTTGCCCCGCAGCTGTTCGATGTAGAGTGTGGCCAATGCGTCGCTGTCCTGGGCGTGGACGTAGAGCCATTGGTCAAAAAACTGCTCCTTTTTTTCGCGTAGTGAATCGGCCTGGAGGACACGCAGCATCTGTCGCGCCACGAAGTCGTAGAGCAGCGGCTGGCAACGTCGGCCGATGTCGTTGCCCGGGGTCAGGATGCCCTTGTAGCGTTCGACGGGCTGTAGCAGAGCCTTGTCGTGCGCGATGGCGCGGCTCATCATTGCTCGGCTCAGGCTGTCGCGTTTGGCATCGCCCCACTGCGAGATGTCATCGGCCATATCGTCGCCCTTGTCTTGCCATGGCAGCGCGGAAATCATGCGCGCTTGAACGACATCGAGCAGAGCCTTGTAGTCGTCCGAAAACTTGCCGACGGTGCGCACCGAGTCGATGAAACGGCACATCGGCGTGACCTCGTGGCGCGAGATTGTGCTCTTGGCCAATGCTATCTGCACCACGGCGCGCACGGTGAGGTTCTGGTCTCCGTCGGCCAACGATTTCTGGAGCATGGCCGATGCGTTGGTCACGACCGTCTGCGGGAACTCGAAGTCGGGCGTGTTGAACTGCTGGAGCGCCTTGACTTCGTTCCAAGTGGTGTTGCCAGTGGTGTCGGCCGAAAGCGTCATCGGCCAAAAACTTGCCAGAAGGGCGGTGAGGAGGGTTGCTG
>CACZAY010000125.1 GCA_902779265.1 uncultured Bacteroidales bacterium
AACCATTGCGTAGTCGTAGATCTTCACGTTGGTGAACCAAGCCTCCTCATTGGCCGTAAAGTGTGCGATTGTATCCTTGACGGCTGGAATGCCACCCACCTTGTAATCGCGGCTGACAGCTGGAGACTGGAGCACGCCGTCGCCCGTAGCGAATGCGGTAAGAGTTGCAGGCTCCTTCAGGACGATTGGCTCGGTGTAGAGCTGCGATGTTGCAGCGTTCTCGCCACCGACGAAGTTGAAGTAGATGTTTACGCCCTCGGCTGCGGTGAGCGTGATGGTGGTGAAGCCCTCTGAATCAACCGAAGCGAAACTTGGAGCTGCGGCCTGAGCCTTTACGCTGATGATAACCTCGGTGGTGTCAGAATCATCATAGCCATGAGCTACGGCGTATGCCTTGACCACAGTGCCGTCCACAGTTACGACGAATGGCTCGCTGTAGGTCTTGAACTCGCCGCCGTCAATTGAATAGTAGATGGTCGGGTTGGTGGCCGATGAGCTCATGCTGACAGTTGTCTCGTTGTTGGCCATCTGCTGCTCGATGTTAGGCTTGCCGGCCTTCTGGACAGAAGACTTGGTCTTGGCCAATACCTCGACTGCATTGCTGATGAGCGTCATGGCGGCATCGGTCAGCTTGTCGCTGTTGTCCGATGAAATCGGAATCAGCATGTACTGATTGCGGGTACCGTGCGTGTGGATAGCGTTGTAGCTGCTCTCGCCGTTTGGAACGGTAGCAATCACGTCATCGCTGCCGAAGAGGCCGTCTGCGTTTGGCGTGTAGCCCTGAACCAAGTTGCCATTGATTGCTGTCACGTCATCGACATCGAACAGGTTGACAACACCCTCGTCCATCTCAACATTGGCGAAGAGCGCATCATCCAAATAATCCTCAGCGACAGAGATAGAGGTTGCCTTCGGGCTTGGGTTGTTGCCAGCACCGACACTCCAGACACCTTTCTTGTAGAAGAACGACTTGAGGTTGAGCATCGGGACCTTGTTGACAATGGCATAGGTACCCATGGCCAATGCATTGCCGCTACCGACAGCCTCGCTCAGGACGACAACGTCATATTTGAGCAGCGAGTCGTTCAACTCGTCCGAAGTCAGACCTACGGTTGCATAGTCGATGGTCTGAACATCGTAGCTTGACAGAGCAGCATAAACCAAGTCGCCGTCGAGACCACCATTGGCCAACCAGCCACAAGGGTTCTTGTCGGCATCCTTTGCTCCGTTGTAAGTGCCATCATAGAGATAGGCGACCTTTACGGCCGATGCATCGAAATCATCGCTGCCATAGCCCTCGACGTCGAAGAAATAGACGTGGCAGCCGTTGCTGCGCTTGAAAACGACGTCAACTACGTCGGCATCGATATCCGTTGGCACCTGCCAAGAGTAAACTTCGTAAGTGGTAGGATAACCAGACTGACCGGAATTCCAGGCCACCTTTGTACCGTTGACATACATGTCGATACCACGGCCATCGCTCGGCTTGTGCGACTCGACACCGGCACTGATGTTGGTACCAGGCTTTACGCCCGGAATGCGGATTTCAAAAGCGCCGGCGAACCACAAGTACTGTGGACCCTGATATGGGCCCCATGCATTGGCATCCTTGGTGACCTGATAGTCGGTGGCGATGGCAATCTGCTTGCTGCCCATGGCATTGATCTTCAGGCCGACCATTTCCTTGATGGCTACGCCATTGGCCATAACACTGCTGTCGGCATCACAGCCCTCAGCAATTGTTGATGCGGTGTACCAATAAGCACCTTCGAATACAGTACCGTTGCCCTTCTCGTCGCCGGTCCATTTCTCATCGGCCGCGATGTTGGCTACGGTCTCGGAACTCCAGTTGGTGAAGTCCCACTTCTTGGCGTACAAGCTGCTGGAAAGCAGGAGTGCCGCCGTTGCAAAAAGTAAAGATTTCTTCATAGTGTAAAAATTAAAGTGTATATTAAGGTTTTTGTTTTTCCGCGCAAAGATAATCAAAAATCGGCGAAAGAACAAAAAGTGGGGCAATTTCTTTCGGAAATGCCCCACTTTTCAATATTTAATGGCTTTTCAGCTTATTTCACGACGACTTTTTTGCCGTTCACGATGTAGAGTTGGCCGGCAGCCGTGCTGTTCACGCGACGGCCCTGCAGGTCGTAGATGCGCTTGATTGTGGCCGATGGAGCATTGGCCGAAATAGCCTCAATGCCGGTCGTGCCGTCGGTTGTGATGACGTAGATGTCATAGAGCTGGCCCTTGCTGCCGCCACCGGTCTGTGCGACGCGGACATAGACTGGCTCGGTGGCCGAGATGTGGAAGCGGTCCTTCTTGTAGTAGCGCTGGGTTGTGGCCGAGCTCAACGTATCGACTGTAGCCCAGGTCTCGCCGTCGGTCGAAGTCTGGAGTTCCAGGACGATGGCCGATGTACCGCCGTTGGTCAAGTAGGTAACGACATCGAACTCACCCTCGAACTTGACGGTCGATTCGACGCTGCCTGTGAAACGTTCGCCATCCTTCTTGCCGCCGAAAGTCAGCTTGCCCTTCGATGGAGAGCCGATTTCGTCAAATGCGGTCTCGGCGTAATAGTTTGCGGCATTGTTACCCACACCAGAAAGAGCCGACACGTTGGTTTCGCCGGTGAATGCCTGGCCCTGAGAACGCAGACGCCACTGGGTATCGACGGTTGAATAGACGTACTTGACAGCAGTTGGATCAATCTTGTAAACAGTCTTGACAGAATCCTGGTCAGGATTAACGAGTGACTTGAGCGGAGTTACGCCGTCCTCTTCGTAAACGATTTCGGTGTGGTCCTCCTCGGTCGAATAGTAGCTCCAACCGCTCTTGCCCCAATAGTAAGCGGCCTTGGCAGCCCAGTTGCTGGTCGGAATCTCCTGTTCAACCATTGCGTAGTCGTAAATCTTCACGTTGGTGAACCAAGCCTCCTCATTGGCCGTAAAGTGTGCGATTGTATCCTTGACAGCTGGAATGCCACCCACGCTGTAGTAACGGCTGACTGCGGCAGACTGGAGTACGTCGTCGCCCGTAGCGAATGCGGTGAGCGTAGCCGGCTCCTTCAGGACGATTGGCTCGGCGTAGAGCTGTGAAGTGGCTGCATCCTCGCCACCCACGAAGTTGAAGTAGATGCTTGCGCCCTCGGCAGCGGTGAGCGTGATGGTGGTGAAGCCCTCTGAATCAACCGATGCGAAGCTTGGCGCAGCGGCCTGGCTCATAATCTTGACTTCGGCCGATGCGATTGCAGAATTGTCGTAGCCCTGAGCAACGGCCAATGCCTTGACAACGACGCCCTCGGTCGTCACATCGAACGGCTCGCTATAGACAGTGCTTGCCGTAGTCGGATCGGTGCCGTCCAAGGTGTAATAGATTGTGGCCAATTTGTTTGAGCAGGTAATCGAGACGGTTGCACCGCCATCGTAGTTGTCCATCGAAATCACCGGAGTAACGACGGCCGATACCTTTGTCTTGGTAGCGGCGAGGATGCCGATGGCATTGGTGATGATTGTCGTTGCATTGTCGTTCAAATAGCAGTAGTTGTCCGACGAAAGTGGTAGCAGCATATAGGCGTTGCGTGCAGCGCTGTGGACGTGGATGGCATTGATGTCGCCAGCACCGGTCATTGCGAAGACCTCGTCATTGGCGAACAGTCCAGTCTCATTGGCCGTATAACCCTGCACAAAATTGCCAGGCACGGCATCGACATCATCGACGTCAAAGAGACGGATGGTTGACTCATCGTCGCCTTCCCATGCGACATCGCTGAAAAGCTTGTCATCCTTGAAGTCCTCGGCCACGATGACGGTCGTAGATTTCGGACTTGGATTCTTGCCAGCGCCGACGCCCCAGACGCCGCTCTTGTAGAAGAATGACTTGAGGTTGAGCATTGGCACCTTGTTGACGATTTCAAGTACGCCCTTGGCCAATGCATTGCTGCTGGAAACGGCTTCACTCAGGACAACGACGTCATAAGAGAGCAGCGAATCGTTCAGCTCGGCCGAGGTCAGACCTACGGTCGAATAGTCGATGGCTTCGGCATCAAAACTCTCCAATGTCATCCAGGCCATGTCGGTTTCGAGGCCACCATTGGCCAACCAACCGGCAGGCTGTTCCTCGCCGTCTTTGGTACCGTTGTAGGTACCGTCGTAGAGGTAGGCGACCTTGTAGTTCTTGTCGATGGTCTCCTCAGCATCTCCTTCACCGATGATGATGTAGTAGATGTGGCTGCCACCATTGACGGTGGTGAGGGTCAACGTGGATTCCCCTTCGTTGCTGTTGATAAGCTCTACTTCATGTATCTGCTGATTGTCAGCATTAGTGAACTGGGTAGCTCCGTTTGCATCGGCGAAACCGGTACTACACTTGAAACCACGGTCGTTGGCACCGTGAGCGGTATAACCGAAACGGACATTCTCGCCGGCTGGCACCTTGACCGATACGGCATCCCCCTTACCATTGAGCCAGAAGCATGGAACATCGGCCAAACCCGAACCCGTAGTGCAGATCTGGCAGTGCTTTGCCTTGGCCAAGCTCGAGTTGATGGTCATGCCGACCATTTCGGCGATGGGCTCTTTCTCGCCATTGACCATGACCCAAGGGGTCTCATTGGCCGTCATCGCAGTCGGATTGTTCTGAAAACCGGTTGCCTGTGGCTCCCAGTTGGAAGCATCGGCCTCAAGCTTTTCAATTGTTGTTACGCTCCACCCTTTGGTGAAGTCCCAAGTGCGGCGATAGCCGTCGCCCTCTTCAGCGAACGCACCGAAAAAAGCAGTTGCGAGGAGTGCGGTAGAGAAAAATAACTTTTTCATTTTTTGTGTTTTTTGTTAGGTTGTTGTGTATAAGAATTAATACAATTTCCAAGGAACGTAGTAGCCCATCACGCCCGAATTTGAATTGACGGAGCCGATCTTTGCGGTGACGTCGGCGGGAGTGACTCCTGTGGCCGATGTCTCATACTTTGGTGCTACGCGGCTGGAGACGATGGTCGGGTCGTTATAGCGCTCGGCCATGCGGATGAGGTTCGGATAGACCTTGCCCTCGGCCGCACACTCGAACATCCACTCGTTGGCAATCAGCTCGTCGTTGTGACGCTGGGCCTCGGCGTGCGTGTGACCCGTTGAACCGTCTTCGCTTCCGACCCAGATATCGACTGCGCCCAACGTGAGGCAGCCTCGGAAACCGTTGTAGGTACCGTAACGGTCGGTCGAAGTCGGGATGGCCCAGTAGGAATGGAAGTCGTAGAAGTTTTTGTAGTTGCTGATGGAATCGGCATCGGATACGGGGTTGTACTCGCCGTTTTCGATGGCCAGCAGCATATCGTAGTCACCCGAACCGAAACCATTGTTCATGACGCGGTTCAAGGCTTCATAGCGGCCCATGTGGTTCAATGCCTCGGCCAACCAGAGGAACAGCTCCGAGCAGCGGAAGGTGTAGATATGGACGTCGTCCTGATAGGCATTTGTGCGCACGGTCGAGCCAATTGGGCGATACTTCGAGATGTACCACAAGTCGCCGGTCTCTTTGGTGATGACGCTCAAGCGGCTGTCCTGCGTCTGCGTGCCGAGCGGATCGACCGTCTTGTCGCTGAATCGGGCGCGTGCCGACTCGTTGGAGCGCAGAAGGTACTTGTTCGGATACTCGTTGGAGAAGTGATAGAGCAGCTTGTTGGTCTGATTCTTGGTGTAGTCGTAGATGATGGCACTTACCACCTCCTCCTGATACGGATCCTTGTTGTTCCAGAATGCGCTGTAGTGGCCTGGTGTGGTTGGGCAACGCTTCCAGTAGTGCGTATAGCCTGCCCAATAGGTCTTGAACCGGCTCTGGATAGAGGTGCACAACAACTGATAGACGGTTCTCGCATCTTCGCCACGGGCATCCATGAAGGCGGCCTTCCAGACGCACAGCTTGGCGCGCAGGGCGAAGGCAGGCGGCGTCATCATGTCCCAGAAACGATATTCGGAATCAGACTCCTTCGTCTCGGGGTCCACCCAGCGGCGCCATGAGAAGTCGGCCGAAGGGCTGATGGTGCGGACAGAATCGGCATTGACGCGTACCTGAATATCATTGGACAACAAATCAAGACACTTGGTGACAATCTCTTCAGTCTGCATGCGGGTGAAGATGGAGGCATCGGCCACATCCTTGACCTCGGTGATCGGATCGTCGAACCAGAGGGCCTGGCCATAGATTTCGGCCAATGTCATGTAGGCCCACACCTTGACGCGCACGGCCGAGGCATAGAGTCCGTCGAAATAGTCGGTCTCGGCCACGATCTCGGGATAGTTGGCGATGAACTCCTCCATGTTGCGCAGGTAGTCGTTGCAGGCTATGATGACGTCGTAGTAGCCGGCTGGATCCGCGTAACTGTTGCCCGTCAGGTCATCGTCGTAGTTGTAGATGGAGATGAGCTCGGCAATCGACTGGTCGGTCGGTTCGAGCATCTCGCCGCGCGTGTCGGTAAGGTAGATTTCCTTGTCGCCCACGGCCTGCATCTTGGTCAGGATGCCCAGATAGCCGGTGGCCATCTCGGTGGTCGATGACATGTAGTCGTCGCCGGAAAGGGCATCGGCCGTCTCCGGCTGGAAAAAGTCGTCGCACGACGTCATGAGCGCCATTGGCAACAATAGACTGCTAATGATATATTTTTTCATTTTCATAGGTTGGCAGAATTAATGCTTGTTTCTTAATTCATAATTCCTAACACGATTAGAACTTCAGGTTGACACCCACCTTGACACTCTTCGGCAGGGCGACCTTGGCATAATCGACACCCATCATTGAGGCCGAATTGCTGTAGGCGAACTCCGGATCGAGGCCCAGATAGTCGGTCAGACAGAAGAGGTTCTGTCCGCTCACGTAGATGGTACCGCTCTTGATGAGGTTCCAGAGCTTCTTGTTCCACGAGTAGGAAACGGTGATGTCGCGCAGTTTCAGATAGGAGGCATCCTCGATGAAGC
>CACZAY010000126.1 GCA_902779265.1 uncultured Bacteroidales bacterium
GGGTCATCAGCGTTTCGTAGAGCTTTTCTCGGGTTGTGGCCAATGCGACATCGGCCGCAGTGAGGCTCACCGTCGTGACCGATGGGTCGTCGCGTAACTGCACGAGACTGAGCAGGTTGCACAGATGTGTGCGTGCCGCGTCGAAGTTGCCGCCAGCCACGGCACACTCGGCAAGGATGAGGTGCGCCTCCTCGGCCTTGGCCACCGCGATGGGCTGTTCGTGCAGGCCGGCCTGCGGGCACTTGACGCGCTGGGCCGCGAGTCGCGGGAGGATGGTGAACAGGTCATTGGCCACATACGACTGGAGCGTGTTGCTATAGCCGTTGATGTCGTCAAACTGCGCCTCGACGAGCAGCTGCGGTGCGGCGTCAAGGGCGCGTTGGGCGTAGGTCTTTGCGTCATCGGACAGGCCCATCAGACGGCTGGCGCGGGCACGCAGCAGGTCCACGAGGGCTGGGTTTATGGCCAATGTTCCGGCTGCGTCAAGCGTCTTCATGGCAGCATCGGCGAGCTCGCGAGAGGTGAGCATCGGACCATCGGCCGAGGCGGGCAGGGCCACGAAGTTCTCGGCGCCCATCAGATAGGCAATTGCCTTGATGTAGAGTAGGTTGAAACGTTCGGCGTCGGTCGCCGCAGGGTCATTGGCCGCAATCGTCTCCAACCCGAAATCGGCCATCTCGATCATCTTGCCGATGTGGGTCGAGAGCTTGGCCACCTCGCCGTCGGTATAGGCAATGTCGAGCACGTCGTAGGTCTTGGCGCTGTGGGACGAATTGTTGTGTACGTCGTCCGAGAGGATGGCCGTGATTTCGGCAAACGACGAGACGCACGCGCCGAAGCTCGCATTTGTCCCGTTCACCCAGATGGCCATCGCGTCGGTCGAGGCGGCAAAGTCGGACTCAACGACGTTCGGGTTCTGTACGTCGCCCGGACTCAACAGGTCGCACGAGGTGATGGCCAATGCGCCGAGTGCAACCGAAAAGATGGATATATTTTTCATATTTCTTTTCAACAGGTCATAAAGTCATTTTCACTGAAAGGAGGAACTGGCGCGGCGCTGAATAGGTCGCGTAGTTGAAGCCGCCCGTGGCTACTGCGCCTTGGGTCAGCGAGGTCGAGATGGTCGCCTCGGGATCGACGGGACAGCTCGTGATGGCCCATGGATTGGTCACCGTTACGCCCACTTCGACCGCCTCAAGCCCCTGTACGGGACGGCGGAAGTTGTAGTTCGCGCCCACCTGGCGAATCTTCAGGAAATCAGAGCGATAGACAAAATAATTGGTCACATTCGTCCAGTTGCTCTTCTGGATTTTCCAGCGGTTGCTGCCATCCTCGGCCATGCCCAGGGCCATGAGCAGCTCGTCGGGCACGCGGCTGTCCTTCAGTCCGTTGCGGAAGCGGAACTGCGCGTCGTAGTTGTGGACATGGGCGCCCGTCTGCCAGTCGCCGTTGGCATAGACCGTGAGGTTCTTCCAGCGCAGGTTGATGGCCAATGTCCCGTAGCAGCGCGGCAGGGTGTTGCCCAGGTTCTGGAGCTTGTCCACCTGGACCGTCCCATCGGCCTTCAATGAGGCTCGCGACGCACGCAGATAGCCCACCGTCTCGCCCTGGCTCACGACCGACTGGATGGCGCTCGCGCTGAATCCGCCGATGGCGAACGTCGTCGCCCCGCCATTGGACAAGACCTTGTTGCGGTTCGTGTTGAGCGAGCCTTGCAGCATCACGTCCCAGTCGCGCGTCTGGACCAAGTGCAGCCCGAGGTTCATCTCGACGCCCTTGTTCTCGATGCGGCCCACGTTCTTCAGGCAGTTGCCTTCGCCCACCGACGGCGCCAGCGGCACGTCAAAGAGCGCATCCCGCGTCAGCGCATAATAGTAATTGAGGCCGATGGAAACCGCATTGGCCAACCACGACGAACTGAAACCGACCTCCACCGAGTGTTTCTTTTCAGGGCCAAGGTCGTTGTTGCCGTACTGGTCGAAGGTGGCGGCCGATGCCCCGCGGAACGCCCCCAGAGCCACCGTCCGCTGGTAGGCGAAGGCCGGCGGATAGAGGCCTGCCACGCCATAGTTGGCAAAGACGCGGAACTGGTTCATCCACGCAAGGTCATTGGCCAATGCCTCTTCGCTCACGAGCCACGACAGGCCCACCTTCGGGTACCACTGCCAGCCCACGTTGTCGCCGAAGGCCGAATTGTAGTCCGCGCGCAGGCCCAGATCGATGTAATAGCGCTCGTTGAGGCCGATGTTCTCCTGGACGAAGACGCCGCTGTTGTGCAGGCGCGACATCCACTCGTCGGCCGTCTTGGTCGCGGCGCCCGTGATGGTCAGCTGTCCGTCGCGCACGTCCTTGCCCAAGGCGGTTGACTGGTGGTCATCGGTCGAGAAGAACTGGTAGCCAGCCGTCGTCACCGCGCTGAACCACTCGTGCGTGTAGTTGTGCGACAGCGAGGCGTCGAGCGTCAGACCCAGATAGCTGCGTTCGAAGTTGCGCATCGAGCTGAGGGTCAGGTAGTTCCTTTCGCCCGTCGCGTCGAGCCACGCGTTCGTGATGGCATATTTCTCCAGGTTGTGGCGGTAGTCGAGGCCGAAGGTGACCTTGGCCACAAGCCCAGCAACGGGACGATAGACGAGCCCCTGCGACATCTGGAAGCGCTGGATGCGGTCATTGTGGTCGTTCAGCCCCTCGCCGTCGCGGCACAGCTGCTTGAGGCGCGCCAGCTCGTCGGCCGTGAGCTCATCGACGTTGCAGGTGTTGAAGATTCTTGTCCAATGCCCATCGGCCGCACGTTCGCACAGGGGGTAGAGCGTCTTCAGACCCTGGTCATTGGCCGCAAAACCGAAGTCGCCGCACTCGATTGACCACAGGCCGGCATAGAGGCCCTCGTTGCCGTTGCGCGCATAGCTCTGTTCCTGGAAGGCTGCGCCCCACGACGAGCGGTACTCGAGGTGATGGCCGATGTCGTGATGCATGCCCAGGCGCACGTCGTAGCGGCGCTGCTGCTGCGCATCGGCCACAATCACACCGTCGCTGTGGCTCATCGAGGCGCCCAGGCTCCAGCCGCCGCGTTCCGAGCCGTTCTCCATCGCGAGGCGGTATTTCTGGCTGAGGGCGTTCTGGTGCAGCAGCTCGCGGGTGCGGCTGAAGTGGTAGTAGTCGGCATTGGCCACCTCCACACCGACCTCGGCCGTGACGGAGGCGCGGAACCGCTCGGTGTCGCCGCGGCGTGTGAAGATCTGGATGACGCCGTTGGCTGCGTCCGAGCCGTAGAGTGTCGTGGCTGCGCCGCCCGGGACGTACTCGATGCGCTCGATGTTTTCCAGCGGGATGTCGGCCAATGAGCTGACGGCCGATGTCTGGCCCGCATAGCCCGCGCCGGCGTGGTTGCCGCCGTTCAGGTCGTTGTTCAGGGCCGATGCCGTGTTGTTGTTGTCAACCCTCACGCCATCGACATAGATGACGGGTGTCGAGGTGCTGTAGGCCGATGAAAGGCCGCGCGCCCACAGCAGCGAGGTGGCTCCGGGCTGTCCGCCCGAGAGGTTGATTTTCATGTTGGGCAATGCGGTCTGGAGCAGCTGGTCCACGCGTGTTGTGGGCAGGTTGTCCAACTGGCTGGCCGAGAGTGTCTGCACGTTGCTCGACAGGCGGCGTTTCTTGATTTCTGCGCCCTGGCCGGTCACGACGACCTCGTCCAGGTCATAGACATCACTGGCCGCTCCTCCCGAAAAAAGAGGATCGGCCGCTGTAGCGTCATTGCCGTTTGAGGCTCCGTAAAGATTGAAGATTGGATAAAATGAGCCTAACAACACAGCAATGGACAAAACAGATTTGTTCATTGAATACTGTAAAAGTTTAGGTGGGATTCCCGATCGGCCACATTCTACTGGCTACATCAGGAAAAAACAAATTAACACAACGGCAACCTTTCTATACCACGTGATTGCTGGGTGCAAAGGTAGGAAAAAAAGTGGTAGCTTCGGCACATTGGCCATAAAAAAGAAGCGTTTTTTTTCCGAAAATGTCATCTGCACGCGTCAGCTTGGGCCTCTTGCCGGGGTGTATTGGCCAATGCCTCCCGTCCGCATGGCCGGAAAAAGACATTGGCCCGGAAAAGGAAAGACCTTCCGGACCAATGGGGTTGCAGGGCGATGCCTGCCTACACAAGAAAAAACGTTGTCTCGTCAGAAGCGCGGACCGCCGAAACCGCCGCCGAAGCCGCCACCACCGCGCTGACGCTCCTTCATGGCCGAACTGCTCTTGTAGTTGGCAATCTTGTACGAGAAGGTCAACATGAAGTAGCGTGGCATGTAGTTGTTGTAGCTGTGGGTGATGCCGTTGCTGCCGACGCTACGCGAATAGCCAGTACGTGAGTTCAATACGTCGTAGATCTGCAACTTCAACTCGGCTGCGTTCTTCTTGAGAAACTTCTTGCCGAATGACATGTTCCAAACCCATTCATCAATCACGCTTGGCATCGACGCACCGCCGTAGTACGAATAGTTCAGATCCTGCTCCAGGGTGAAGTTCTTCCAGAACGTCCAGCTGATGCGGGCGTTGGCATTCTGGTTGAAGTATTCGTTGTTGTTGGCCTTGTTCACCTTGTCACTCACCTTCTGGTAGGTCGGGCTGTACGACAGCGAGAAGTCCAGATCCTGCGAGATATTGCTGGCAATGAAGATGCGTGGTGACAAAGAGAAGTTCTTGATCTTCGAGGTGAAGTCGGTCACCTGGAACTTATGGGTCAACGTGTCAACCGTGTAATAATACTGTTGGGTCGGCGAAACCGAATAATTTGCATTCAGGCCCAGGTTCACGTTGGACATCACCAGGTCCCAAGGGAATCCATAAGAGAATCCGACCATGGCGCTCTTGTTGCCGCTCATGTTGATTGGACGTGAGAATGATGCGCCGCGTGCCAGCGAAAGGTTCTCATACTGAGCACGTTTCTGTGTGTCCAATGCATTGATCCAACTGATTTCTGTCATTGGCATTACGGAGTCGGAATAGTTGGTGAACAGCTGCGTACCGATGGCGTCCAACTGGAACGAATAGTTGGCAAAGAGCATGATGTTCGTGGCCTTTTCCATGTTCGAGTGGATGAAGCGTAGGCCGATGTTGTGGCTCTGGCTCTGGTCCAAGTCCTTGTTGCCGGTTGAGTAACTCAAAGGATTGCTGTTGTTGACCACCTCCTGCAAGTTCTGGATACTTGGATTGGAGGTGCGAGCGCGATAATCAAGATTGACCGAAGTACCTTGTATGGGGCTCCACTCCAAACGCATGTTCGGCAATACGGAAAGGTAGTTGCGCGAGGTGTTGAAACTTGGGTTATTGCCATAGAGCTTCTCGTTCCAAGCAAAGTAGTCCTGATCGCCCTCCAGGTGAGAAGCCTCGACACTGATGCCGCCCATCAGGTTGATGGTCTCGGTGCGCAGACGGATGCCCAACTCACCACCCTGACGCAGGTTTTTCTGGAGATAGGTGCTCGAATTGCGCGAATCGATAGAGTCCATGCCCGTATGGAACTGGTTGTAGTCCTCGGCGACCACCTGTCGGATATCATCATAGCCAATGGTGTAGTCGCGATCCGACTGGTTATAGTTCAAGTTGTAGCGCAGTGAGAGTTGGGCCAACTCACCCAATGGCTCTGTGTATTGCAGGTTGCCGCCGGCGCTCCAGCTGCGGTTTTCGGAATCGGTGTTGCGGAAGTTCTCGCCCAGCTTGATGGCACTACCTGTGCGGACGCTGTTGGATGTCGAATTGTCTCCCGAAGTCGAACCTCTCAGTTCCGAAGACAATGTGCGGCCATCCTTGTCAAATTTGTGTCGCCAGGTCAATTGACCGGTGATGTTCCATGAGGTGTTGTCGCTCTGGCTGTATTCGTTTGAGTAGTTGATTCTGTTCAATAGCGCACGCTGTGCATCGGTCAAAGACAGGATGCTGTCCAATGTCCCATACCACTGGGTCGAGTGGCTGTCCGACAGGGCGTCGCTCTTCTGCAAGGTCACCGATGGACGGAAGATGAACTGGTCCTTGTCCGATGCCTTGTAGTTGATGCGCATGTTGAAGCTATGGTTGTACCGGTGGCTCAGGCTGTTGGAATTGCCGAGGCTCGCCTTGTTGGGGATGGCGGCAATGCCCTTGGTCGAATCGGCCTCAACGGGGAAGTAGTCCGTCTGTGTCTCGTTCTCGTTTACCGTACGCAACTGGTTGAAGAAGTACGATCCCTGCACCTCCAACTTGTCGTCCAAGAAGCTGTCGTTGTAGTTGAGGCCAAAGGCATTGGCCCTGCTCACACCCGAGACGCCACCCATTCGCATCATCATACGGCCACCGAAACCGCCGAAGCCGCCGCCGGCCGACTGGAGGTCATCGAAGGTGAAGTTCTGCTGGTTCACGTTGTTCGACATGCCCAACAGAGAGATGCGCCTGTTGCCCGAAAAGACGTTCAGGTTGAAGCCGCCGTTATAATACATACTGTTGAAGTCGAAGTCGCTGCCCACCGAACCATATACTTTGCCGAACACACCGTTGCGGCGGTACGACTTGGTAGTGAGGTCCATCGCCTTGACCGTATTGCCGTCGTCAAAGCCGGTGAACTCTGCCTGGTCGGACTTCTTGTCGAAGACGCTGACGCTCTGCACCACCTCGGCAGGGAGCGTCTTGAGCGCCAACTTCGGGTCGTTCTCGAAGAAGGACTTACCATCTACCAGCACTTTCTCGACCGTCTCGCCCTGTGCCTTGACGCCCTCGTTCGTCACCTCGATGCCCGGCATCTTCTTCACCAGGTCCTCGGCGGTGGCGCCATCCTGCACCTTGTAGGCATCGGCATTATAGACGATGGTGTCGCCGTTCTGCTTCACACGCTGGTTACGTGCCACCGACTCCACCTCCTTCAGGTAGGTGGCATCCTCTTCCATCTTGAAGGTACCCAGCTTGGCACCACGGCCCG
>CACZAY010000127.1 GCA_902779265.1 uncultured Bacteroidales bacterium
CGGGATGAGGCATTGGCCGATGCCCTTCAGTGCGCAAAAAAGCGTGCCGAGATGTTCATGCAGTGGAATACACGCATCAACGAACTTAATTGGGAGGTACAGGATAGCATCGCCGCAGCTACGTCTGCAGCCCAGCTTGAAGCCTATATCCAGAAATGTATAGAGTCGTATCAGTCTCGCATGAAGTTGAACGATCTTATGGCCAATGCCACCCTCATCCAGGATTTGAAGATGTCGGGTTATCGTGAGGTGGAGCAAAGAATGTCCATGCCCGGCAATTGGACCTCGTGGTCTTCGAAAATTGTTAATAAACTGGAATCGGCCATCGATGACTGTCTGAGTAGCTACACAACCGTGACCGATGCCATAAGCTCACCCGATTTTGCCTCCACGACGGGTTGGACAACATTGGCCGGCACCTACACCGGCGGTGACCAACGTACCGCGACGCAGGCAGGATTGACCTGCTGGAACGCGTGGTGGAATATTTCGGCCAATGGCAATGCCGACAAGACGATGGCCATCAAACAGGAAATCAAGGGACTGGCCCCAGGACTCTACGCCCTGCAATGCAAGGCCACGACCCAGCACGCGTGCGTCACCGACCAGCACGCCTTCCTGACCAATCAGACGACGGGCGAGACCCGACAATCGGCCACACTGCCCTACGGTGTACTCGACCTGCCTGGCTTCAGCGACAAGGAGAAGTGGTGCCAGCTCGTCACGCCCTACATCTCGGTGAACGACGGCGACGTGGTCGTCATCGGCTTTGAAGGCTCGAAGGCCGGCGCGACCGACAAGTCGTGGATCAAGTACGGCGACCCGTCCAACACGGGCGACAACCGCGAGGGCTGGTGGTGCGCGACCGACTTCTCCCTGCGTCAGATACCCATCTATATGCGTGAAGTGGACGAGTCGGGTTGGGGCACCATCTGCCTGCCCTACGCCTTCAGCGTGCCCGAGGGCGTGACCATCTACCGCATCGCCGGCATATTGGCCGACTGCACCGCCATCTGTCTGGAGGAGGAGACCGAGCCCATCACCGCCGGTTGCCCCTACGTCTTCCATGTGGCCGATGGCACGAAGGCCTGCTTCTTTGAAGACGTGTCGTACAAGGCATCGATTGTCAATACGAACTATCACGGCCTGCGCGGCGCGTTCGCGGTAACGGCCAAATATCCCCTTGGTAGTATTGTCTTGGCCAATGGCGTATGGAACTACACCTCGGTCCGCAAGGATGTCATCGCCTCCTATTCCGGCTACATCCAGAAGGGCGAGAACCTCACCGTCCTGAGCGAGTGGAACGGCATCAGCCTGCCCACATCGGACGCCGAGAGCATCAAGACGGGCATCACGGAGATTGGAACATCGGCCAATGAAACCCAACAGGCCGCTTATGACCTCGAGGGACGGCGCATCGGCCAACAACCAGGAAAGGGACTCGTCATCCGCAATGGCGTGGTGGTCTTCATGAAGTGAGAGAAAGCCATTGGCCAATAATCTAAGTAGGTGTTCAAAATTTTTTGACTATTTTTTTCAGAGATTGGGATGCAGATTTCGGTTTTGGCCGATGGCGCAATGTTACATTGTGCCTGAGGGCAAGGCGGGAAGATGCGCCCAAGAATGAAAAAGATAGTTGTTGGACAACCTACAGGATATTTAAAATAATTTTGAACAACTACTTAATAACTTTTTATATCAAAACAACATGAATCTAGCATTTTTAGCAAGCGAATTCGTTGCCTTTCTCTTTACCTATTTCACAGGCAACAATCCCCAGCAGGAGCAGATTTGCTATGCCCTGTCGGAGGACGGTTACAACTACACCCTGCTCAATCAGGGTCTGCCCGTCATCAAGAGCGACAGCATCGCCTTCACCCAGTGCGTGCGCGACCCGCACATCCTGCGTGGTGAGGACGGCAAGACGTTCTACATGGTTGCTACCGACATGAAGAGTTCCCTCGGCTGGGCCTCCAACCGTGGCCTCGTCATGATGAAGAGCACCGACCTCATCAACTGGACGCACTCGGTGGTCAACATCCCGACCCGTTTCCCCGAGTGGATGAACGTGACCCGCGTGTGGGCTCCGGAGACCATCTACGACCACAAGACCGGCAAGTATATGGTCTTCTTCTCGATGCTGACCGACGACGGCAAGTGCAAGTTCGACAAGATTTTCTACTGCTACGCGAACGCGGACTTCACCGACCTCGAAACCGAACCCGTCTATATGTTCGACAACGGCTCGGCCACCATCGACGGCGACATCGTCTATAACGAGGCCGACCAGCTCTACCACCTCTTCTACAAGAGCGAGGCACACGGCGGCATCCTTCAGGCCACCGCCAAGCAGCTTACGGCCGATGCAGGTCAGCCACTCGGCAGCCAGTGGACAAAACTCGATGGCCATGTCGAGGTATGCAAGAAAGCCGTCGAGGGCGTTGGTGTCTGCAAGAGTCTGGATGGCAAGTCGTGGGTCGTGATGTACGACTGCTACGGCTCGGGTCACTACCAGTTCTGCAAGTCGGCCGACCTCAAGACCTTCGAGTGGGTTGCCGACACGCACACCAAGGGCGCATTCACGCCACGTCACGGCACAATCATGCCAATCACGCAGGAGGAAAAAGACCGCCTGTTGGCCAAGTGGGGCGCTACGGCCAATCCGATTCTGCCCGACTTCCATGCCGACCCGGAGGTGCTCTACAGCAATCTGACAAAGAAATACTACATCTATTCCACGACCGACGGCACACCGGGTTGGGGCGGACACGACTTCTCGGTCTTCTCGTCCGACGACCTCAAGACGTGGAAGGATGAGGGCAAGATGCTCGATGTCGCCACCGATCAGGTCAAATGGGCTGTCGGCAACGCTTGGGCACCGGCCATCATCGAACGTAAGGAGGGTAAGGGCTACAAGTACTATTTCTACTTCTCGGCCCACAACCCAGAGAGCAAGCGCAAGGAGATTGGTTGCGCCGTGAGCGACAGCCCTGTCGGCCCGTTTGTCGATTGCGGTCATCCGATCATCACCGATGCCGACCGTCCGGCAGATGCCAAAGGTGGTCAGGCCATCGACGTCGATGTCTTCCAGGACCCCAAGACCGGCAAGTTCTACCTCTATTGGGGCAACGGCTTCCTCGCCGGAGCTGAGTTGAATGACGACATGATCAGCATCAAGCCCGAGACCAAGGTCAACCTCACGCCAAAGGGTGGTTCACTACGCGACTATGCATACCGCGAAGGCGGTTATGTCTTCTACCGCAAGGGTATCTACTATTTCCTCTGGTCGGTAGATGACACCGGCGCCGACAACTACCATGTTGCCTATGGCACCAGCAAGTCGCCACTTGGTCCTATTGAGGTGGCCGAGCAGCCTGTCATCCTCCAGCAGCGTCCCGAGAAGGAGATCTACGGCACGGCGCACAACTCCATCCTCAAAGACCCGAAGAAGGACCTCTGGTACATCGTCTATCACCGCATCAACCCGTTCTTCCGTGGCCGACGCAACGGCCCTGGCATCCATCGTCAGGTCTGCATCGACCCGTTGACCTTCGACAAGGACGGCAAGATCATCCCTGTTGAGCCGACGAAGTAACCCATCAGTCCCCAAGAGCCTCACCGCTTTTGGGGATTTTTCTTGGCCAATGGCGTTGAGACGGAAATCCATTGGCCAAAAATATCTTCGGTTTTTTCATGGTCGATGCTCCGTCGTTGCAAAAAAATGACTATATTTGCCGCGTCTAATGTTTCAAAAAACAACTAAACATTTTATTTTTGATTCTATGAAAAAATATTTGCATTGTTTAAGTCTGGGTGCCATGATTGTAACTTTCTTGCTGGGGGTCGCGTCCTGCGGCCAACCCAAGACTGATGCAGAATCACCACACGCCTCGCAAACCCAACCGGAATCTTCTCACTGGTATCGAATCATGAGAGATTCTCTTTGGGGATATGTGAACTTGAAGGGTGAGATCGTCGTCAATCCACAGTTTGATGATGCAAGGTTTTTCGACAATGGTTTGGCAGAGGTTCGATTAGGAACTAGATGGGGTATCATAGACGAGTCCGGGAAATATATCATTAACCCGCAATTTGACGATGTTTCGTCTTTTTCTGAAGGTCTGGCTGCGGTCGGACTGGGCGGCAAATGTGGCTTCATCGACAAGCAAGGAACGTATGTCATTAACCCGCAATTTGACTATGTTTGGCCTTTTTCTGAGGGTCTGGCTGAGGTCAAACTGGGTGGCAAATGGGGCTTCATCGACAAGCAAGGAACGTATGTCATTAACCCGCAATTTGACTATGTTCGGTCTTTTTCTGAAGGTCTGGCTACGGTCAAACTGGGCGGCAAATGGGGCTTCATCGACAAGCAAGGAACGTATGTCATTAACCCGCAATTTGACGGTGTTTTTTCTTTTTCAGAAGGTCTGGCTGCGGTCGAACTGGGCGGCAAATGGGGCTTCATGGATAAACAGGGGAAGATTGTCATTAACCCGCAATTTGACCATGTTCGGTCTTCTTTTTCTGAAGGTCTGGCTGCGGTCGAATTGGGCGTCAAATACGGCTTAATTAACAAGCGAGGGATTTTTGTCGTCAATCCTGTGTATGATATTATATTGAGCAAAAACAATAACCCTTAACAAAATGCAAAACATCTTCGCACAACTTATCAGCACAACGCTCAACATCCCCGTGCGGCAGGTCGAGGCCGTGCTCAACCTCCTGAACGACGGATGCACCATACCCTTCATCTCACGCTACCGCAAGGAGGCGACCGGCGGCCTCGACGAGGTGCAGATTGCCGACATCGACGCCCAACACGCCAAACTGCAGGAACTCGCCGACCGCAAGGAAACCATCCTCAACACCATCGACGAACAGGGCAAGCTGACCGACGAACTGCGCCGACGCATCGAACAGAGCTGGAACGCCACCGAACTCGAGGACATCTACCTGCCCTATCGGCCGAAACGCCGCACGCGCGCCATGATTGCCCGCGAGAAGGGGCTTGAACCATTGGCCATGTTCATGCTCGACCAGGCGCAGATGCCGCGTTCCAACGTGCCGTTGAACACGCAGCTGCCCAACTATGTGAATCCGGAAAAGGGCGTTTCGACGGCCGATGAAGCTATCGCAGGCGCGCAGGACATCATTGCCGAACTTGTGGCCGAGGACGAACGTGCACGCGGCTCCGTGCGCCGCAATTTCGAGCACGATGCCGTCATCGAAAGTCGCGTAGTGAAGGGCAAGGAGGCCGACGGACAGAAGTTCCGCGACTATTTTGACTGGAAGGAGAAGCTGTCACGCTGCCCGTCGCACCGTCTGCTGGCCATGCGTCGCGGTGAGGCCGAAGGTGTGCTGCGCGTCAGCATCGGCGGCAACGATGCCATCTGCATGGAGCGCCTCAACCGCCAGTTCGTGCGCAACGGCAGCCAGGCCGGAATGCTTGTGGCCGATGCCGTAGCCGACGGGTTCAAGCGACTCCTGAAGCCCAGCATCGAGACCGAATTTGCGCAGTCGAGCAAGGAGAGGGCCGATGCCGAAGCCATCCGGATCTTTGTCAAGAACCTCGAACAGCTGCTCATGTCGGCTCCGCTCGGCCAGAAGCGCGTCCTTGCGCTCGACCCGGGTTTCCGCACCGGCTGCAAGGTGGTCTGCCTCGACGCCGAAGGCAACCTGCTGCACCACGATGTCATCTATCCGCATCCGCCCAAAAGCTCGTTCATCGAGGCCATGAACACGATGGAGGCATTGGTCAAGAAATACCGCATCGAGGCCATCTCAATCGGCAACGGAACCGCCAGCCGCGAGACCGAAGAGTTCGTGCGCGGACTCAGTTTTGTGGCCGATGGCTCGGTCAAGGTCTTCGTCGTGAGCGAAGACGGCGCGTCGATCTATTCCGCCTCGAAGGTGGCGCGCGACGAGTTCCCCGACGAGGATGTCACCGTGCGCGGAGCCGTCTCCATCGGCCGCCGTCTGATGGATCCATTGGCCGAACTCGTCAAGATTGACCCCAGTTCGATAGGCGTCGGCCAATACCAGAAGGACGTGAACCAGTCGGAACTGAAACGCAGCCTCGACCAGACCGTCGAAAGCTGCGTCAACAAGGTGGGCGTCAACGTCAACACGGCATCGCGCCACCTGCTCACCTACATCTCCGGCCTCGGCCCGCTTCTGGCGCAGAACATCGTCGATTACCGTGCGGCCAATGGCGCATTCCACTCGCGCGAGGAGCTGAAGAAAGTGTCGCGCATGGGTCCCAAAGCGTTCCAGCAGTCGGCAGGATTCCTACGTGTGGCCGATGGCGATAACCCGTTGGACAACAGCGCAGTGCATCCCGAGTCATACTGGGTGGTAAAGCGCATGGCCGACGACCTCGGCTGCAACGTCAGCGACCTCATCGGCGACCGTGGTGCAGAACTCCGCGCGCGCATCGACCCCAACCGCTACGTGACTTCAGACGGCACGAACACCATTGGCCAAGCCACCTTGACCGACATCTTGAATGAACTCGCCAAGCCCGGACGTGACCCGCGCAAACACCTGGAGGAATTTGCTTTCTCGGCCGACGTGAAGGAGCTGGAGGATGTTGTCCCTGGCATGGTGCTGCCCGGCATCGTGACCAACATCACCAACTTCGGCGCATTTGTCGATGTCGGCGTCCACACGAAGGGACTGGTCCACGTCTCGGAAATGGCCGACCACTACGTGAAGGACCCGAACACCGTCGTCTCGCTCCACCAGCACGTCATGGTGCGCGTCAAGGAGGTCGATCTGCAGCGCGGCCGCCTGGCTCTGTCGATGAGGGGCGTCGGCGGGTGAAAAAATGACATTGGCCAATGCCCCGAAAATTTGTAAGGCAACCTTTCCAAAATCAAGCATTTCGGTTGAAAAAGTGGAAAAATGACGGCAAAATGTGCAATGGTTTGAAC
>CACZAY010000128.1 GCA_902779265.1 uncultured Bacteroidales bacterium
GTGTAAAAACGCGCAGAATGTGTCGGATTTAAGGTGCCAGTACTTTACACTAAACCTGTAAGTAGCTGATTATCAACATCCGTTAGCCGCCGCGCAGGCAGCCGTCGAGGAGTAAAAATTACTCTTACATAATTTGCAAAAAGGGCTTGCTCTTATTTGGGCAGGTCCTTTTTTATTTTCGTGGCCAATGGACATCGGCCAAAAAGGGAGAGGAATGACATTGGCCAATGAGATTTTGGCCGCACAAGAAAAGCAGATTGCAGGGCCGCGCATGACGGCCGGTTGCAATCTGCTTTGTGGTTGATGGTGGGTGGAAGTTATTCGGCGAGGACCTTGCTGACCTGGCCATCGGCGTGGCGGATGATGTTCAGGCCGCGCTGCGTGGCGGGGAGTTCGTGTCCGCCGATGGTGTAGATGTGCCGCGTGGCTGCCGTGCGGTTCGGGAGAGCCGAGATGCCGGTGGCCTCGGTGGCAGTGGCCTTCGTGCTCAGTCCGCCGAATTCGTTGACGGCCTGGACCTGCCAGATGTCGCCGCCGGATGTCGTAGCCTGGAAGGTGGCATCGGTGGTGAAGCCGGCGACCTCGCCGTTGCGGGTGACGACGTAGCAGATGGCGTAGGGTACGGCATCCCAAGAGAGAACGCCATTGGCCAAAATCACGACAGGAGCGTCGCACGCCTCGCACATTAGTTCGGGCTGCCAGTTGTCGCTGCCGCCGCAGACGTTCTTGATGGTGTATGTGGCGGCTTCATCGGCTGTGAGGGTATTCTGGACGTTGAAGACTTCGGCCTTGGTGCCTGCGTCCTTGTCAATCCAGTACCAGTAGTAGGTCTCACGCTGCGAGAGGTCAACGGGGTTGCCGTCCTGGTCAACGGTGTTGTATTCGGCCCACAGTGCCGGCAGGCCGCCCATCGTGTTGTACCAGCCCTTGGCCGGAATGTTGATGAAGGTCTGCGTGTTGATGAAGACGGTCTTCGGCTGGTCGTGCCAGGGTCGGCCCAGCCAGACGTCTGTGACGTTGATTCCCTTGCGCGGACGGATGATGTTGTTCTGGAAGACGTAGCCCCAACGGGTGTCGGCCGTGTGGCGCGGAGCGACGATGTAGCCGCCGCTGGGACGGTTGATCTGCAGGGTGTCGCCGTCGAGATAGACGTTGCCGTTGTTGTAGATAAAATCGACGGCACCCTCGATGAGCGAGTTCTTGATGTAGTGGCGTGCTGTCGAGCTGCTGGAGGTGATCCAGGTGTCCTGATAGGAGAGCAGGGCCACGTTGTTGAGGGCCACGCGGTCGGCCTGGGTGTTCAGGGCCAATGCCTGCGGTCCGTCCAGCTTCTCGTATCCGTAGCTGTTTTCGAGCGTGATGTTCTCGAAGAAGGCATCGGCGCCCTTGACCACGACGGTAGCGCCCGGATCGACAGGATAGGCGTTGTCACCGCCGCTGAGCCGGTTGTCGTAGATGACGGTCTTGTCCCGGTCTTGGCCGATGATGTGCAGATGGGTCTTGGTCGCGGGGATGTCGATGTGCTCGTTGTAGCGTCCGTTCTTGACGAAGATGAGGTAGGGCTTGGCGCGTCCGGCGGGAGCCGCGTCGATGGCGGCCTGGAGGGTCGTGTAGTCACCGGTGCCATTGGCCGCAACCACAGCATCGTAGAGTCGGGCCTCGGGCTGCTGGCGCTCCATCGTGGTGAAGGTGATCATGGCCGATGCGACCGGGTTGCCGCTGCGGCTCGTGAGTACGCCTTCGGGCATCGAGAAGGTGTAGGCCGTGTTGTAGGCCAAGCCGCTGTAGCGGAAGATGGCCGACTTGCCGCTGATGACGGGCTCAATCTCCTCGCCGTTCAGGGTGGCCTTGCCGCTGCCGGCCTTCACTTTGTTGTCGAAGCTGAGGATGATGGAGCCGTTGCGTGAGACGCCGGTGGCCTGGTCGGCCGGATTGCTGGAGACGAGGGTGGCGGTTTCGTTGGCGGCGCCTGTGGCATCGGCCAAGACGAAGATGTCGGCTATGGCGGTGCCGTCATTGTCGCTGGTCACGCCCGTCAGCGGTGATGTGTAGTCGGGCATGAAGCGGATGTAGAGGCGGTCTGCTCCGGCGGCATCGGCGGGGAGGTCGAACTCCTGCGAGTCCCAGCCTCGGTTGGGCAGGTTGTAGGTGCCGAAGGTCTGGAAGGTCTGGCCGCCGTCGGTGCTGTATTGGGCGAAGATGATGCTGTGGGCGTTGTAGTCGTCGCCGACGGAGGCGGAGAGCTTCAGGTTTTCATAGCCCTTGGCCGAAAATGAAATCTCGAAGTAGTAGTTGCCCGTCAGCGGGCGCCATACGCGGGCGCCGTACTTGCCGTTCATCTTGCCGGCAGCAACGCCATTGGCCAACCAACTCGTCGTCTCGCTGGATGCGTTGCGGAGGCTGAGCAGGCCGGCGTTCTCCGAGTCGGCCTTGTAGTCGGCTGCACGTTCGCTCTTGGGCGCGTCGTTGTAGAGGTCCCAGCCGACGATGTAGTCTGTGGCCGAGAAATTGGCCGTCACCTCCTTGTCGCCGTCCATCCGGATGTCGTATTCGGTGCTGGTGCCCTGGGCATCGCCTTCCCATCCGGTGAAGGTGAGGATGCGGTTGCTTACAGCCGTAATCCGGACGTCGGTGCCCTCCTCGTAGTAGTGGATGCCGTCCACATAGTTGCCTGCGGGCAGGAACTGGACCAGATTCTCATTGGCCCCACCCGTACGTTTCATGTTCAGGGCATAGACGTTGTTGCGGGTGTAATTGGCCACGAGTGTGGTGTGATGCGTGATTTCGAACGTGTAGGGGTTCTCGGCCGAGATTGTGTTGCCGTCGGTGTCGGTCCATCCGGTGAAGTGGTAGCCGAAGTTCTCGGTCGCGCTGACGCAGAGTGACGTGCCTTCGTCGAACTCCGTTCCGGCCGGGCTGCACGATACGGAACCGGCGCCCTCCGTGCCCAGCTGCACGCTCATGGTGTAGGCCGGGACGGTTTCTGGCGTGCCCGAGATGTCGCCCGTGACCACCACGTTGCCGAATCCGTATTCTTTGTTTGTGGCCAATGCATAGACCTTGATCTTCAGCGTCAGACCGTTGACATCGGCCGGAATGGCCGACAGGTCGTAGCTGAGGGCCGAGAACTCGTTGTTGCGCAGGGGGCTGAAGCCGCTGGCAAGCACGGTCTCGGTGCCGCTGGCCGTGGCTGTCACGTCAAATTTTCCGCCGCCGGTGCCCCACTTCGATGATTCAAAGCTGAATGACTTGGGCGTGAATGTGAGGCCTTTCTTCGGCTTGATGACGAAGGTCAGTACGTCATCGTCATTGGCCGTCCCCGCATTGTTGTTCAACGGCTTGTAGAGCGTCTGCAGGGAGGTGCCGGCGGTGCGTTGCGTCGAGATGGTCATGGCGCCGTGGTCGAACTCGGCCACGCTGAACAGGCCGGCAGTCTTCACTTCGGCTGCGGTGGCATCGTCTGTCCCCTTGCCGAGCGGCCATGAGAGGGTGAAGTCCTTTTCATCGACGGGCTGTGATTCAACGGCATTGGCCATAATCATCATGTCCCGTCCGGCCAGATTCCCCTGCGCAGCCGCCGTCCATGGCAGCAGGGCGAGGATTCCTGGCAGCAATCGTGTTGTAAATGAATTGAATTGCATAAGAAAAATCGGTTAGTTGTTATTCGGTCAGTAAACAATCTTTTTCTGGATGCTACCGTCGCTCATCCGGACGATAATCAGGCCGCGCTGCATCCCGCTGCTCTTGCGACCCTCAAGGGTAAAAACGGCTTTTTGGCCAATGGCGTTCGTCGGCAGGATATTGTGGATGCCGCTTGTGGCGTCGAGGCCCATGCCGTGGATGGTGAGGTCCGAGAGGCAGATGGTCTTGCCTGAGGCCGCGCCGTTGTACCAGGGATAGACGCGCACCAGCAGCTCCTGCTCTCCGCTGATGGAGATCACGGGCTTGGCCTCGACATACTGCATGTTGTTGGCCGGCATCTTCTTCATCTCGAAGATGGTCGTGCGCGTCTCAAATCCATCGGTCGAGAAATAGATGTGGCAGCACATTCCGTTGCCGCCGCAGCCGCAGGCGAACAGGCTGATCTGGTCAATCTTCAGTTCCATGCCCATTGCGGCCTTGATGCCCCACTGGATGTAGCGCTCGGGATTGTCGTCAATCTCATCGGCCGGCCAGGCATCCCCGTTGAGCAGGTTGCGCTGGGTCTTGCGCGAGGCGTCGTAGGCCGTCCATTCGGGCCACACGGTCGCTGCGTTCGGGTTCGAGTAGCGCTGCACGTACATGCCCTGGAACGTCTCGGGCAGCACGATGGCGGGTCCGCTCAGCTCGTACGAGTCATCCTGCTCCAGCCGCCAGTAGGCCTTCACCTCGGTGCCGCCCTCCAGCGTGACAGCCTTGCCCTTGACCGGTACCTCGATAGCCTTGTCTCCCTGGCGGACGGTGATGGAGCCCGCGGTCTCGCCGTCTTCGGTAAGCGTGAGTTGGGCGTAGAAGGTTTTGATGAGTGTGGCCGATGAATAGTCAACGCTCAGCGACGTCTGCCAGTCGGTCTTGTCGAATGACAACAAGATGCCCTCGGTGGCCGAGATGGTCACGCTCCCCTCTTCCGGCACGAGGCCGAAGCCGTTGATGGTCAGCTCCTTCTGCAGGGTCTGTCCCTTGTAGGCCTCGCCCAGGTCAACAGCGGCAGGATTGATGCTCAGGTCGGTCGGCAGGACAATGTCATTGGCCAATATCCCTTGTCCCTTCATCAGACGGGCACACTCGCGGGCCACCAGCAGGGCTCCCGTCGTGTTGAAGTGGGTCGAACCCTGTCCGTCGAAGAGCGCTGCCTCACATCTGGCCTGGTTGCCGTAGCTCTCGTAGAGCGCCTTGGTTGCCTGGGTCATGTCGATGAAGGCCACATTCTTTTCTTTGGCCAATTGCTCTGAATGGTAGGCGTAGTCCATCGTGTGGTCGTCGGCCGCCAGTTTCGGGCCGTCCACAGGGCCGTTTTCGGTCAGGATCTTGTAGCTGTCGCCCAGGTCGTGGCGTCCGTTGCGGCGGATGGTGCTGCCCGAAAAGTAGCTGCGGCACACGGGCGAACATATAATAGGCGTGGCACCGAGGGCGATGGCCTCGTCCACGATTTTGGCCAAGTTCTCCTTGTAGGTGGTCGATGGGATGGAGCCGCGCAGGTCAACGGCAGCCGCAGCGGTCGCGTCACCGATGCCCTCGTAGTAGGCCTTCAGCTGATGGCCGTCCATGCCCGAGTTCTTCTCGTCATTGTGGCCGAAGGTGATGATGACATAGTCGCCGGCCTCGACATTCTTCTTGGCCGTCTGCCACAGCTCGTTGTAGCCGCCATAGGCATCGCGTCCGCCCTTGGCATAGTTCACGCTCGTCCAGCCGTTGGTGAGGAATTGGCCGAAATACATGCCCCAGCCGCGTGTGACGGTGGCCGACTCGTCGTAGGGCGCCATGGTCGAATCGCCCAGGGTGTGTACTCGCTTGGCATACGATGCCGAGCCGAGCAGCATCGCCAAGACAAACATGGAAAAGAATCTTACTTTCATCTTACAGTATTTTTACGGTTAGTTGTTGTTGTTTTCCGGCCGCAAAAATAGTGAAAAAAGAAGAGGCGAGGGGATGAAAAATGCGTCAGCGAGGGGGAAGAACGCCGCAATGTGGCATAACTCCATCCTTCTGACGCAATTTTGTGACTTGTTGTTGGCCAATGTCCTTGCCTACCGCGACTTGTATTCCGACGGTGTCTGGCCGATGCGCTGCTTGAAGCACCGGCTGAAGTATTTCGGGTCGGAGAAACCGCACTGGTAGGCCACCTCGGCCACCGAGAGCGTCGTCTCGCGCAACAGCGTGCAGGCGTGCTTGATGCGTGCCTCGTGGAGCAGTTCCTGCGGCGTGACGCCCATCGTCTGCTTCAGCTTGCGTTGCAGGCCCGAACGGCTCACGGCAGCGGCATTGGCCATATCTCCGACCGAGACATTTTCGTTCGAGATGTTCTCCTCGATGAAGGCCATCACGCGGCGCAGCATCGGGTCATATTCCAGTTGCGGGGTCGTCCTTGCCCTGTCTGTCAGTCCGGCCGGACCGTTCTCCTGCGTCTCCAGCAGGGCCAGGTAGGCCTCGAGCGTCTCGCGATGCCTGCGCTTGATGCGCCTTATATAGACAATGGTATAGGCGATGGCCGATATTGTGGCCAATGCGATGGCCCACAGCAGCAGCCTGCCCCAGACGGACTCCCAGAACGTGGGCTGCACCACGATGACCAGCGTGCGGATGTTGTCCAGCCAGCGGCCGTTAGCGTCGGTCGAACGGATTTCCAGCCGGTAGGTCCCGGGCGCGAGGTCGAGCAGGACGACCGAACGGTTGTGGCCGATGTGGGTCCACGGCGCGTCGGGATGCAGGCGGAAGGCGTAGCTGATGCGCTCGGCCGACGAGAAGTCGAGGGCGGCAAACCGCACCGTGACGCTGCGTTCATCCGGGTTCATGGCCAATGTGTCGGCATAGGCCACGGCCAGATTCTCGCTGTTGCCCTGGATGGAGATTCCCGTCAGCACGAGCCTGGGGCTGTAGGCCTCGCGGCACATCTGCGAGTCGGCGAGGCAGAAGGCACCGTCCTGCAGGCCGAAGAGCCAGGCGCCGCCCTTCACCCGCTGCGGGTGGGCGTCGCTGAAGCGGTAGTCCGAGCGGAAATTGCCGGCGTCGAGCACGCGCTGCGCCCCCGTGCTGTCAATCAGTGTAATCAGATGACTGCCGATGGCCATCAGCCCGCCATCGTCCAGCGCCGTGAGTGACAGGACCACGTCGTTGGGCAACCGGTGGTTATCGGCCTTAAAATGACTGAAGACAAGTGCATCGGC
>CACZAY010000129.1 GCA_902779265.1 uncultured Bacteroidales bacterium
TTAAGAGCGAAAAAGAAATTTAAGAGGTGTAATTATTTTGGCCAATGGTGTTCCGTCACTCCACCGTCAGATAATCGAATTCGAGCGGCACGTCGGTCTTGAGCACGAGCGTGTAGCTGCCTGCGTTGATCATGCTGCCTGTCGTGGTGCTGACCGGCTTCCATTTGGCGGGCGTGACGGGGAAGGCCAATGTGCCTTGCGCGATGACGCGATTGTCTGCATTGCTGCGCAGTTCCCAGCGCGAACCGACCGCATCGCCCGTCACGTTCTTGTAGCGGAAACGGAGCACATATTCGTGCGCCAGACCGGTCGAGAAGCCGAACCGCACTGTGCCATCGGCCGCAACCTCAGCCTGCGCCTTGGTCTCCTGGTTCTGGTTGGCGTCGTAGGTCGGGAAATAGCCCTTCGGTGTGACGGCCAATGTCATCGTGTCGAGCGCGGCCCACGTCAGCCCTGCACTGTAGGGATAGCCCTTTTCTTGGCCGATGGCGGGCAACGACATACCCTCAGCCACGGCCGACGGCGTCGAAATGGCGATGGCGCACACGACGGCCTGTCCGCACTCGACCCTCGGGAAACTGATTTCCAGATAGTCGCGGTCGCCGCTCGATGCGTTCAACGTGGTGCGCACCAATCGGTTACGGCCTTGACTGACGGCCGCTACGTCAATATTCTTGGCCAATGTCACTCCGTTGACGGCGATGTCGAAAAGGCGCGCATCGGTCATGGCCAACCACGGTTCGATGGCGTAGATTTCGACGTTGTACGGCCGCTGCGGCTCGACTGGGAAGCGGAATTTCAGCTCGTGACGGCCCCAGCGGAAAGTGCGTGCGATGGCTTGGTCGGCCAATGGCAGGAGCTGCGGCAATCCGGTCGGAAAGGCTACGCTGACAGGGCTGTCGGCCACTCCCTGCGAGGCGAGGACGGGACAGAGGCTGTCGGCCGCAAACGACTCACGCTGCGCCCACGAATGCGAGAAACGGGTGTCGTCGCCCATCCAGAGCTGCCCCCACGTGTCGGTCACGCTGTCGCCGCCGCAGTTGTAGCGGTAGAGGTAGGTCATGTCGGGAATGCCGCGTAAAAGCAGCGCAGAGCTGTCATTCTCAACGGTTTGGCCGATGCTGTCGCGTAGCAGGGTGCGGGCAAATGCCGTCGGCTGCCCCCAGTTGGTGAACAGACCCTTGTAGTTGAACGGGCCGACCTTGTCGATCAGTCGCAGAGCCTCGTCGGGCTGGTAGCGGCCGGGGTTGTCGTGCGAATACATCAGCCAAAGATATTGGCCGCACACACTGTCGCGCACCGACCACGCCTGCAACATCTTGCTCTTGAGCAGCATCGAGAACTTCTCTTCGCTGTGCGGTGCCTTCGGGTTGAACACGGTCAACGTGTCATGCAGGCCGATGGTTCTCCACGCGCCATATTCGCCGTTCAGCAGCTGGTTGTCCTGCTTCAGCTCGGTCGCGTAGTTCTCGAGCTTGCCGCCATAGGTGCCGCTCCAGTTCTGCACGACGTTCCAGTCGGTGCCCGTTCCGCCGTTGCAGGTGGTCACAAGACGGCCGCTGTTGGGGTCAAGTTCCTTGATGATGGCCGTACACTCCGCTGCAAAATCGGTCGGCAGAGTGGACTCATTTTGCAGTCCCCACAGGACGACCGACGGCTCGTTGCGGCGCTCCTTGACCCACTGCCGCAGCAATGTCTTGAAGTTCTCGCGGAAGGCCGGCGTGTCGTACCAGATATGTGCCGAAAATTGCGCCCAGCAGACGATTCCCAACCTGTTCCAGTTGCGTTGATAGCGCAGGTTGTGCGGCTGATGCGCATCGCGGAAAGCATTGTAGCCCAACGTCTTGACCAAGATGCAGCGGTGGTCGATTTCCTTTTCGGCCAATGCATGACTATGCCCGAACGCATGTTCGTATTCGCAGATGCCGTTCAGGAAGACCGGCTTGCCGTCAATCTTGAACTGCCGCCCCCACTCGATGTTGCGGAAGCCGTATTCGGTGGTCAGTTCGTCGCACACGCGGCGCTCGCCCAACTCGACGTCGTAGCACGAAAGCCGCGTCCGCACCTGATAGAGCACCGGATTCTTCGGCGACCAATGCACCACGGCCGAATCAATCGGGATGGCCTGACTGACGATGCCGCTGCGGCCGCGCTTGACGTCAATCTTCTGGCTTTGTTGGCCGATGACGTTGCCGCCCACGAAGGTGGCCAATGTCGTTTCCAGTTGCAGCCGGTGCGCACCCGGCTCGGCCAGATTCTCGACCTCGGTCTCGACGAAAAGCGTGTCGCACGCCGCATTGTTGCGCACATACACGCCGAACGGCTGCACGTGCAGGCCAGACAGCTCCTCGATGCTCACAGCGCGGAACAGGCCCAACGGCGCACTGCCCTCGCTGAAGCCCCACTCGGTGCTGCATCCGCCGCAGACCCACGGCATGTCGGTGATGCGCGACGGATGGTGGCAGATGATACGCAGATGATGATGCTCCGTGAACGACAACGCCTTGGGCAGCGGCAGTGTGGTCACTACGCGACCTGCGGGACGACGTTGGCAGAGTGTGTCGCCGTCGAGCACCACTGTCACGTAGCTGCCGGCACCTTCAATGCGCAGCCGATGATAGACGTCGTAGGGACAATGCGGCGGCATGATGCGGAATGCGATGTCGTAGGTCGCCGTGCCGTGCAGGTTGCCGTGCAGCCGCTGCCGTGCGCCGTAGTAGTCGTCGAAATTGTGCGGCAGACTGACATCATCGGCCACAATGCGACTGCCATAGCGCGCCGTATCTTCGGGCACACAAACGGCACGCCATCCACTTTCGAGCGAATAGACGCGACGTACTTCATCGGCCCGAAGCCCGACACACGCCGTCACAATCAGGAGGAACAGAATCTTTCTCATTTTCAGCAAAATATAAGCTATCCGAGGGTTGGAGTTTGGCCAATGGAATTAAAGAAGGAGGTAAAAAGTAACAGCTGTGCCCGACAAGATTTTAGAAACTGATTCTGTCGTCCCTTTTACTCCCTTTTTACTCCTTTTTTTTCAGCCCTTCCCTACTTTTTATGTGGGTCGGTCCTCCTTTACTTCTTATTCTTCAACAGGAAACGCATCTGACGGTAGCGCGTCTCGGTGCTGATCCAATGCTCGTTGATGGGCGTAATGTAGCACTCCTTCGGGCAGGTCAGCGTGTTCCAGACCGCGTAGCTCGTCGTCGGCGGACATACATTGTCGTTGTAGCCCCACGTCACGAAGGTCGGACACTTCACCAGACGGGCAAAATTCACTGCGTCATAGTATTGCAGCGTGCGAATCACATCGGCCGTCAACTTCACGTCCTGATACTTGTTCTGGAAGTGCGGATAGCCGCCCGTGCGACCCTTCTCGGCGTATGCAGCCATGTCGCTGATGGCCGGATGGGCTATGGCCAATGCCGTTACGCGCGAATCCAATGCCGCCAAAACGAGGCCGAGGCCGCCGCCCTGGCTGTTGCCCTGCACGAAGACGTTCATGCCGTCCCATTCAGGTCGCGTAGTGAGGTAATCGACGGCGCGCACAAGCGAGGCATAGACCTTCTGCATGTAGTATGTGTCGCGGTCGCCGATGCCGTTCGAGAGGTAGCCGGCAGCGAAATGGTCGCCGAATGCGCGTGTGATGTCGCCGTAGGTCGCGGCCGACAGTCTGGGGTCGATGCCGTGAATCTCCATCTCGAAGCGCATGCATTGGCCGTCGGTCGCGTAGAACTGCGTCTTCGACGGTGTCATCGGCTTCACACCGGCACCCGGAGGCGACACGACGATGGGATATTTGCCCTTGCCGCCCTTCGGAACCGTCAGATAGCCATAGACGTAGGCGCGCGTCTCACGCCGCCATGTGCGGATCTTGACCAGATAGCAGTCGAACTTGTCCGAGCTGAACTCTGGCGCATCGGCCACAGTCACCTCCATCGGCAGCTGCTTCTGGCGTTCGAGCACGCCGTCCCAGAACTCGCGGAAGTCGCTCGGCATCTGGGTGTAGGGCTGGATTTCATCGGCCGAAAAACCGACCTTGATGTGGTTCTTGAACGATTTTCCCTCCACGTCGCACGCCATGCGGCAGTCGCGGAAACTCGGTTTCTTGGCCGATGCCATTCGGATCACGGCACAGCCCTTGGTGTCGGTCACGACCTTGCCCGAGGTCTCGTCGGCGAGTTCGTCCTGGCCGATGGCATAGCTCACCTCAACGCCCGGCAGCGGTTGTCCGTGCCACAGCAGCTGGAGGTTGACGGTTGCCTTTTCGCCCACCTTGTAGAGCCAGTCGGCGTGGTCGGGCACAGCAATCCACTGCAAATCACTCTGAGAGAAGAAGTTTTGAGCTGAAACGGGGTTTGTCAGCGAGCCTGCAAATGCGCCCAGGAGCGCCACAAACCACAGAAAAAGTTTTTTCAACATAAGAAATGCGGTTATTCCGGTTAAGTTCGGCTGCAAAGATAACAACAAAAACAGAATTTGACAAGCATTTGTTTGCATTTTTGGAGAAAAAACAGTACCTTTGCGCCCGTTTATTTAGGCCAAATGAATAAATTCGAGAAATCATTACGCTTCATCAGCGACAAGATTCTTCCTGACTCGCCCTTCTACGGAAAGATTTTTCTCGTGGGCGGATGCGTCCGCGACGAACTACTGGGCGAACGCTATTCGGATCTTGACCTGCTCATCAATATGCCCAACGGACAGAAAGAGTTCGTCGAATACATGTGCCAGACCTACCCCAAGGTCTGCAAGGGTCCATTCTACTATCAGCGCTACGGAACCACGGCGATGGATGTCGAGATTGACAACACCATCACCCTCGTCGAGTGTGTCGAGCCGCACATCGAGTCCTACGACACGGACGGCGTCACCCTGCTCGAAACACGCTTCTGCACCCTTGAGGAAGACGCCATGCGCCGCGACTACACCTGCAACGCGCTCTACAAGAACCTCTCCACCGGCGAAATCCTCGACCCCACAGGCAAGGGCATCGACGACCTGCACCACAAGCTCCTGCGCACGCCCGCCGAGCCCAACCTCATCTTCCGCCAGGACCCCGTGCGTATGCTGCGCGGCATCCGCTTCAAGCACCAGAAAGGCTTCCTTTTGGCCGATGACGCATGGCAGGCCATCATCCAGCAGCATGACGAGATGCAGAAGGCCATGCCCAAGCGCCTGCGCGACGAACTGAACAAGATGCTCAAGGCACGCACCTTCGGCGAGGGCGTCCAGGACCTCTACGTCTGCGGCCTCCTGAACTACGTGATTCCTGCTCTTGGCCAATGGATTGAAGACCCCACACCACTGCCCACCGGTGCCGACGGCATCACCCTGTGGCAGCACACGCGCAAGGCACTGAGCGTCATGTGCAGCGAACATCCCCACATCGACACCATCACGAAGCTCACCGTCCTCGTGCTCGACCTCGCCGTCGTCCACGGCCCCGAAGCCGCCACCCAGGTCCTCATCAGCGCGCAGATTGGCAAGGAACGCATCTCCACCATCCTCCACTACACCCAGCTCTACCAGCGTTTCCGCGCGATGTTCGACAACGGCAACTACATTGGCCGACCCCGAGTCCTACCCCACTTCATCACCGGTCTGGGCATCCACAAGGCCGAGTTCCGCCGCATGGTGCGCGCCCTCAACTACGGTCTCGCGCCAGAGCACCAGCTGCCCTACCAACTCCTCTATGACGAGGCAGGCGAACAACGGAACAAGAAACAGGCCCACCCGGCCGACATGCGCTCGCCCGAACAGATCAAGGCCGACCGCAATCACCGCCGCAATCAGCACCGCCGCTATAAGCGCAAGGCCAGCCGCAAGCCGACCCGCCCCAACAATTCCGCAGAATAAGACATTCCCTCACGCCATCGCCGCCGTGAGGGATATTTTTTGGCCGATAGCACCGCTAGCATCCCCTCCCCGCCGAAATGTCTCAAGGAAGCGACGTTTCCAACGTCGCCAAAAAAACCGCACAAACGTAGCGAAAAATCTCTCTCCATCCATTGAATAGCGGCATGTCATTCTGAACAAATGCGAAAAATCTCACTCCATCAATTAAAATCAATTGAAATCAGTTTGTCTTGCCCCAGAAAACGTTGAATGAAAATCAACGTTTTCTGGGGCAAGACACATCGGCCATAATACGCTGATAATAGCTTCATAGAAGGTTCATAGAGCCTTCGGGATTTTTTAGGCGCAGAGGGAATGGTGTTTTTCTTTCATTTTCTGTCAGGTTTTAGGGCTGAATCATTCAACATTTTTCAGGGGAAGATTTCATCCTTTCCACTCTGCGTGCAATAAAAATCCATTGGCCAACAAAATTGATTTCCAATTGATTTCTATTCATGGAGAATTTCTTCGCTGCGCTCAGAATGACGACGCGGAAAAAAACATTGGCCATAATACGCTGATAATACCTTCATAGAAGGTTCATAGAGCCTTCGGGATTTTTTACGCGCAGAGGGAATGGTGTTTTTCTTTCAATTTCTGTCAGTGCGTGCAATAAAAATCCATTGGCCAACAAAATTGATTTCCAATTGAATTCAATTCATGGAGAATTTCTTTGCTGCGCTCATTTTCAGGGTACGATTTCTTCCTTTCCACTCTGCGTGCAATAAAATCCATTGGCCAACAAAATTGATTTCCAATTGAATTCAATTCATGGAGAATTTCTTTGCTGCGCTCAGAATGACGACGCGGAAAAAAACATTGGCCACAAACACAAAACAAGTTGAGCTTTGCGGCCCAACTTGCTTCACTTTTTCTAATCCTCAAATCAGTTTTAATTTGACAATCATTGTTTTTCTGGTATAAGATTTAAGGCAATAACTTACTTTGTTGCGTTATTAAGGTATTGTGTTATGGTTATCTCTTTAAGGCACTGCAAAGATACGGCTTTTATGGCCGATGCACAAGCCTGCAAGTAAAGAAAATCGGTTGCGCAATGTGTATTTTTCGGTTTGTTATGTTGTGCAACATAAAAAACGGTGCAACTGTGCCTCGATTTCTGCCTGCTGGTGGGGTTCAAACCACGATATTTCGCTGTCACGGCGGAACCACGTCAGCTGTTTCTTGGCATAGACGCGGCTGTTGTGGACGATGCGCTCCACGGCACGTTCCATTGTATAGATGCCCTCATAGTGCAACAGCATCTCTTTCAGCCCGACGGTGTTCAGGGCCGATGGCGTGAGGTTCGGGATGGGTTGCGCCTGGGTCGGCCCCGGATTACGCACAACATCGCGCAGTTGCTCGTGCAACGTCGCGCGGTATTGCTCATAGACGCGGCGGGTCTCGTCGGCAAGGCCATTGGCCAACATCTCGTCGACACGCAGGGCGATGCGCCGCGAGAGTTCTTCCATGGGCCGCACCACTCCTATTTTAAATATACGGAAGGGACGCGGCTTGGGTTGGCCGATGCGGAACGAACTGAACGGGCGGCCGGTCGTGAGGCACATCTCCAGGCCGTGGATGACGCGCTGCGGGTTGCGCCTGTCCACCTGGGCGAAATAGGTCGGATCGAGTGCGGCCAATTGCGCGAGAAGCGGCTCAAGCCCATCGGCGGCGAGACGCTGGCGGAGCTGGGCGCGGATGGCGGGATCGGCCTGCGGCATGTCGTCGATGCCCCGGCAGACGGCGTCGATATACATCATGCTGCCACCGCACAGGACAAGATTCCGGCTGGGCGACCCGTCGATGACGCGCAGGGCATCGGCCTCAAACTGGGCTGCACTATAGGCATCGGCCAATGTCTTGATTCCCACGAAATGGTGTGGGACGAGAGCCTGCTGGGCGGGCGTGGCGGCTGCAGTGCAGACGGGGAGCTCGCAGTAGATCTGGCGGCTGTCGGCCGAGAGTATGGGAGCGTCCAGCCGACGGGCGATTTCGAGCGAGAGTTCGGTCTTGCCCACGCCGGTCGGTCCCAGAATGACGACAAGGTTTTTCGTTTCCATGCGATTTTGTTTCAAAAAGTTGTCTTTTTCTCGTTTTTTGTGTATCTTTGCACGAAAATATGCACACAATGGATACATTTCTTTCATCGGCCAATGAGATACTGAACGACCTGAACGGCGTCTTGTGGGGTTGGCCAATGATTATCTTGCTGGTAGGCACCCACCTTTACCTGACCATCCGGCTGAGATTTCCACAACGATATGTCTTTCACGCCATCGGCCTCAGCGTGAAGCGCGACCGCAATGCGGCGGGCGACGTGAGCCAGTTCAGCGCGCTGGTCACGGGGCTGGCGGCGACCATCGGCACGGGCAACATCATCGGCGTGGCGACGGCGGTCGTGTGCGGTGGACCGGGAGCGGTCTTCTGGTGCTGGGTGACGGGCCTGCTGGGCATCGCGACGAAGTATGCCGAAGGGTTATTGGCCGTAAAATACCGCGTGAGGGGCGAAGACGGCAAGATGCGCGGCGGACCGATGTACGCCATCGAGCGGGGCATGAAGTGCAAGTGGCTGGCTGTGGCTTTTGCGGCGTTCACGTTCCTGGCGTCGTTCGGCATCGGCTGTATGGTCCAGAGCAATGCGATTTCGACGACGGCGGCCGACAGCTTCGGCATCGCGCCGCACTGGACGGGATTGACATTGGCCACACTCGTCGCTGCCGTGGTCTTTTTCGGAGTGAAAGGCATTGCGCGCGTGTGCGAGGCGCTGGTGCCGTTTATGGCGATATTCTACGTTGTGGGGTGCCTGTGGCTGCTGGCGGTGAATTATGAGTATATCTGGCCGGCCGTGCAGTGTATTTTGAGCGAGGCATTTTCGCTGCGGGCGGCCGAGGGCGGCGCTGCGGGCTCGGCCATCATGCTGGCAATGCGATTCGGCGTGGCGCGCGGCCTCTTCTCCAACGAGGCGGGCATGGGTTCGGCGCCGATTGTGGCTGCGGCGGCACAGACGCGTAATCCGGTGCGCCAGGCCTTGGTTTCGAGCACGTCGGTCTTCTGGGACACGGTGGTCATCTGCGCGCTGACGGGCGTGGTGCTTGTGAGCACGACATTGGCCCCGAACGGCATCGACGCGACGACGACGAGCGATATCCTGACCAAGCGGGCTTTCGGACAGATTCCATTGGCCATAGCCCAAATCAATGTGGGCGAGGTGATGCTGTCGGTGGCCATCTTCACGTTCGCGTTCAGCACGATCCTGGGCTGGTCGTATTACGGTGAGAAGGCGCTGGAATACCTGTGCGGGCGGTTCAGCCGGCAGGCGAGGTACATCTACCGCGCGCTGATCATCGCTGGCTCGTTCGGCGGAGCGAACTGGGCGCTGGATTTCGTGTGGAACTTCGGGGATTTGGCCAATGCGCTGATGGCAATCCCGAACCTCATCTGCCTCATCGTCCTGAGCGGCGTCATCGTACACGAAACGCGCCACTACCTGTGGGAGGACCGGCTGGAGGAGGAAGAGGGGGACTAAAACGGCCCATCGGCCCCGCCGGATTGATTATTGGCCAATGTCCTTATTGACAGGGACATTGGCCATAAACATTTTGTAAGGCCGTCAAATCCGGCCGACGTAGAACTGGCGTTGCGCCGTGTCAGCGCGATAGCGGAAAAAGAGGTTGACCCATGGCGCAGCGAGCGAAAACAGCAGCGGCGTCCAGAGATAGCGGTGCACGCCCAACCGCCGCGCCGTGTAATACGGAATCAGGACATAGCCCACCGCATGGAGCAACAGGAGCAGCACGGCCAATCCCGCAATCCACCACGACTGGAGCTGGACAGTGGCAATGATTATGGCCAATGCCGCAAGGACCATCAGCCAGCGCGTGACCGAGTCAAGATGCTTCAACAGGCTGGGAACCAGGAAGTAGAAACGCGCTGTAAAGGCGCGACGCAGACGTTCGCGCGTCCACATGTAAACGACATCCGACTCGCGGTTGACGACCACGGCATCGGCCGAACAGGCGACCGTCACGTTGCGGCCACGGGTGACATTGGCCAAGAACAGGTCATCTTCACCCGGCTGAATATCAAGGTGATGCTGGATGGCGTAATTCTTGTTGGCAAAGAAGACCTCCTTCCGGAACGCCAGGTTGTAGTTCCACCCGCCATAGGTCTTTACGGCCAATGTAAGACCCATCATCGACAAGGTGCGGTCGAAGAAATCCCACTGTATCAGCTTGTTTTTCAGGCCAATGCGATTCTCATAGACGACAGGGCCCATCACTGCGTCGATGCCCGGGACAAAGAGCCGGCCCATCGCAGCAAGCCAGCCGCGCGAGGCGGGGATGCACTGCGCCTGGGTCATCAGGACAATGTCATTGTGGGCCGCCTTTACGCCCAGGAGCATGGCCAGCTTGCGCCGGCTGACGGTGCTCACGCGCTCGGCCATCGTGGTGTGGAAGAAATGCTCGGAACGCTGGTCCATCTGCGTCAGGATGTCCTCGGTCTCGTCGGTCGAACCGTCGTCCACGACAATGACCTCAAAGTCCGGATAGTCGCAGTCGAGCAGGCGGGGCAGGTTCTCCTGCAGGTCGGCCGCCTGGTTGTGCGCATAGACGATGATGCTGACGGCGGGAAGTTCATTGGCCAATGACACCCTTCCGGCAGCCTCACGGCGCGACCGCCACCACGGCCTGAGACGCACCACAAGGAGGAAAAACAGTTGATACAGCCACACACAAACAAGGCCCAGGCAGACGACCTGAAGCCAGAACGGGAGTGAAAACCAGATGTCGCGAATCATTTTGTCAGTCAGCAAATTTTTTCGAAGCGCAAAGGTAGAAAGTTTTTTTCGCTTTTGCAAATATTTGTCCGAGAATCGCGAAATTTAAGGAAAAAAGTTTGCTACATTTCAAATTATTCAGTACCTTTGCGGCCGATAGAAACGACTGTGTTTTACAACACACTAAAAAACATTCAAAAGAATATGAAAAAATTACTCTTGTTGACGGCCGTCTGCGCAGCACTCCTGACTCTGGACAGCTGCAAGTCACAAAAGACATTGAGCGAGGCGACTACCGTTGCCGAAACCACCGACGATGTTGAGGAAATCGCTCCAATCCAATATGTCAAGACCGAGCCTGCAACGTCATCGGCCCCAGTGGCTCCCGCAGCCCAGACAGCTCCGGCTCCCGTCGTCGTACAGGACCGCACCGAGCGCGTCACCGTCGTGAACAGCACTGAAAGCGGTATGCTGAAGGGCTTCAACGTCATCGTGGGCAGCTTCGGAAGCAAGACCAATGCCGAGAACCAGAAGGCCAAAATGATCGGCCGCGGCTACAAGGCCTTCCTCGTACAGAACGACCGTGGCATGTACCGCGTCGTGGCCGCCAGCTTCGACACCCGCGAGTCGGCCACTGCCGTACGCGACCGCATCCGCTCGACCTATTCGACCGAGGCCGGCACCTGCGCCGAGGCTTGGCTGCTCATTCCACAGCGTTGAGACATTGGCCAAGAAGAATATCAACCCCGAAAGTCACGCCTGCAAACCGTAACTTTCGGGGTGCAGTTTTTAAAACGCACAAAGAAAACGGAGCGAGATTCTCCTTTTCACTCATTTACACTCTGCGAGAGATAAAAAATCACACTTTCAATGGAAACAACCGAATACCTCCGCCGCTACGAAGAGAACCTCAAGCAGAACCTGCTGCAATACCTGCGCGGCAAACAGCTGCTGCCTGCCAGCGGCCCAATTCCCGCCACGCCCGACATCACCGACCGCTGGGAGACATTGGCCGAAAGCTACGTGACCGACGGCGTGCGCGAAGTGGCCAAATACCCGCTTTGTGCCCTCGGCTGGGCGATGTACCTCGGCCTCGCAATGGCGAAATATTGGGACGACGGCTGGGAGGTCTATAGCAAGCACCCGAACCTCTACGAGCACCTGCGCGACGTACGCGGCTTCGACCAGATGGACGAGGTGGTGCGCTTCGACCTACTCAAATGGGACTGCGAAGACATCGTCCGCTCGTGCAGCCAGATGGCATTGGACATGATCCGCCACGAACAGATCGAACCGGCCTCACCGACGGCCTACTACGTCTATGCGCGCTCGGTCAAGGTGCTCTACCAGATGGGTGCCGCAATGGGACTTACCCACTTGGGCTACAACATGATACGCCAATGAAACTGCGCACCGAACTCGCCCCCGCGCCGCTCACTACGCGGATTGACTGCCCCGACTCGACCCTCCTGTTGGGCAGCTGTTTCACGGAGCACATCGGCCAATGGCTACGCGACTACGGTCTGCGCACCACGTGCAATCCGTGGGGCATCCTGTTCAATCCGGCCTCCATCGCACAGAATCTGACCAATTGTCTGGCCGATGCGCCACGCGAGCCCGAAATCTGTCATCAGGGCGGCCGATGCCTCAGCTACGACCACCACGGCAGCATCTGGGCCGACGACGAAGCCGCACTACGCGACCTTCTGGCCGACATCGACCGTCGGGCACGCGCCGCCTACATTGCGGCCGACCACATTCTGGTCACTTTCGGCACGGCTTGGGTCTTCGAGCGCAACGGCCGCATCGTCGCCAACTGCCACAAGTCGCCCGCCAGCGAGTTCACACGCCGCCGCCTCACGATCGATGAAATTGTCGGCCAATGGAGCCCTTTTGCGGCCGATAAGCATCTGATTTTCACCGTATCGCCCATCCGTCATCTGGCCGACGGACTGCACGGCAACCAGCTCTCGAAGGCGACGCTCCTGTTGGCCATCGACCGCCTGCGCGACCTCTTCCCCACCCATGTCGAATACCTCCCTGCCTACGAACTGCTCATCGACGACCTGCGCGACTACCGTTTCTATGCCGACGACCTCGTCCACCCCGCACCGCTCGCCATCGAGGCCGTCAAGGAGCTTTTCTTGGCCGATGCCGCAAGCCCACAACTGCGCCGCTACATGGACGAAATGTCGCCCCTCGTCCGCACCTTGGCCCATCGGCCGAGCAACCCCGACGCACCGGAATACATTGCCCTGCGCGAAAAGACATTGGCCGAAATCGAAAGGATAAAGGCACGGACCCTATCCCCGCCCCTTCCCCGTTGAACAGGGGAAGGGAGTAGATTGCACCTGCCGACAACATGACTAACACTCAATAAATCACGAAATGAAACACACAAACATGAAGCTTTTTGGGCTCACCTTCCAATTACTTTCTCTCACATCGTTTGCCGACGATCAAATGCGCCACGACAGTATCTCAACCCGTTTCGACCGCTTCTTTGCCGACGCGCCGCAGGAGAAAATCTACCTCCAGACCGACCGCGACCGCTATGAGGCGGGCGACACCGTGTGGCTGCGCGCGCACCTGGCCGACGCCGTCACCCTGCAACCCAGCACCGCGCCCGACTGCCCCGCCACGCGCTCCAACTTCCTCTACGTCGAGCTGCACGACAACGCGGCCGACACCCTCGTGGAGCGCATCATGATCAAGCGCGACAGCCTCGGCGTCTTTGCCAATGCCTTTTTCCTGCCCCACGAACTCGCCTCGGGCCGCTACACGATGGTGGCCTACACCCGCTGGATGATGAACTTCGACCAGATGCTCTTTGCCCGACGTGAAATCCACGTAGCGGGCGCGACGGATGCCGTTTTGGCCGATGCACCTGCCGACAACCGCCTCATCCTCTCGCTCATGCCCGAAGGCGGCCAACTCATTGACGGACAGCGGCAGACGTTGGCCTACAAGGTGACCGATGCGGGCGGCTCGGGCACCGATGTTGAAGTCCGACTCATGCGTGCCACCGACCGCGCCATCGTACAAGAAGGCCGTTCGTCGCACCTCGGCATGGGCAGCCTCCAGTTTTTGGCCGATGCCGCAGATTCGCTCATCGTCGAGGCCAACGACAGCCTCGGCCGCTCGTGCTACGCCGTTGTGCCGCGCGCATTGGCCAAGGGAGCGACATTGGCCGTCACCCAACGCCGCAAGAACCTCTACATCTCGCCCATCGTCGCCGGCCTCGAACCGTCGCAACTCACGCTGGTGGCGCACGGCAACGGCAACCTCATCGTGCAGGATCTGCGCGACGGCCAACCCATCTGCATCGACACCGAACGGCTGCGTCCCGGCGTGCTCAACATCGCATTGGTCGAGAAAACGACGCTCGCCGTGGTGGCCGAACGTCTCGCCTTCATCTACCCGCGCGACACCGACGGCGGCATCGGAATTACCCCGAAAGAAACGTCGCAACACTTTGTCACTCTTGAACTTTCGTACAACGGCGGCGACATCCAGCCCGGCACCTACGCCATCGCCGTGACCGACGCCGACCAGTCACTACGCGACTCAACATCGGCCGACATCGTATCGTCGCTGCTGCTCTCGCAGGAAATCAAGGGGCGCATCGAGGACGTCGGCCACTACTTCCGCACCGCCGACGAACGTACGCGCCGCGACATGGACCTGCTGATGATGACGCAGGGCTGGCGGCGATACGCATTGGACGACATCCTGCATGGCCAATGCCCCGAAATCCGCCACGCAATGGAGGCAACGCAGAGCATCGAGGGCAAGATCGGCAGCACGTTCCAGAAGCACGACGCCTACAACCTGAACCTGCTCGACCCACGTAGCGGCAGCCGAACGACATTGAAGGTGAAGGGCAGCAACCGATTCGTCATCCCCGACATCGACTACCCCGAGGGCGCGACCCTCCAGATGCAGGTCGAGACCGAAAAGGGCAACGGCACATTCCTACAACTCGACATCGCGCCGCAGGAATTTCCGCAATATGCCATCGGCCAAACCCCACAAAAACACCGCCCCGTGGCATTGGAGAACGATTCATCGGCCAACGGAAAAATCCGCTACAGCTCCGACTTCGGGACGCATCATCTGCCTGACTTTCAAGTGAAAGCGCAGAAAATCAAGCCCATAAACCGCCTCGGATTCATTCCCGACCGATTCATTGCCGAGGACGACCCGTTCCTTGACATGGCCCAGAGCCTGCAAGTGCTGGTCGGCAAGTTCGGGCTTAATGTCGGACAGGTTCGTCTGGACGAAAGCGATGGCAGCATTAAAATTATAGACTGCATCTGGAGATTATCGACCAAACCCACAAAAGTAGGGGCTGGCCCCAAACCCGTCGATGTAGTTCTAAACGACCAACGAATCGAGGAAGATGAGTGGGACATGGTTCTGAATCTGGACACGAGGCAAATCCGGCAGATGGAATATTTTCTGCCATCGGCCTATATTGAAATTAAAAGTTTTGGCCTACTCCATTTACTTAACGGATACGCAGATGCGACAGGTGTCCTGTTCATCTACACAAACAAAACCTACAAACACAAAGCCAGCAACCGACCGCTCAACTTCGCCACCGTGCAACAGCTGGGCTATCGGCCGCCAGTCGAATTCTATACGCCATGTGAATCAGATAATTACAACGCAGCCGACTTGGACCTGCGCAAGACCATTTACTGGAATCCGCGCGTCAGGATCGGCAGCGACGGCAAGGCACAGGTGCGACTCTACGTGCCCGATGCAGCGAAAAACCTCGACATCGTGCTGGAGGGCGTGAGCGACGAGGGACGGCCGGTTTCGGTCTCGCGGCGGGTGAAGTGAGGAAAGGCATTGGCCAATGAGATTATCGCGCAAAAAAATCTCGCCGATGGGATTCAGGGCGAACAACATTGGCCAAAAACAGAACGGGAGCGGCACAAAACTGAGAAATATTCCGGACAAACTATTGCACGGACGAAAATAAATCCCTACCTTTGCGGCCGCTAATGCAACTGGTTCGCTCGAAGGAGCGATTAAAAGGGAACGGGGTGAGAATCTCCGACTGTCCGGCAGCTGTAAGCCGTCGCGATGGGCACGAACAAAATGTCACTGAGGGAATATCGGGAAGACGTTCGATGCCTGACGGCAAAGTCAGAAGACCTGCCTCTTGCCATTTTTTTCCAAGCCTCTTGGGTTAGGCGCGGACGAACCTTCATAAGGCAGCTTTTTTCATGAAGCAAAGGCTATTGGCGTTCATCGTGAGCGTCGCTGTCACTTGTACGGCGACGCATGCTTTCGTTGTGCCCAGTGCCGATTCATTGGCCAATGAAAAGGAGCTACGCGAGGTCACCGTCACCGCATCGGCCGCCAACCCCACACGCAGCGCGACCATCCCGACGCAGACGATGTCCGACAGCACCCTGCAACGCCTCAGCGCGCACTCTGTGGCCGATGCGCTACGCTATTTTTCCGGCCTGCAAATCAAGGACTTCGGCGGCGTGGGCGGACTGAAGACGGTCAACGTGCGCGCCCTCGGAACGAACCACACGGGCGTCTTCTACGACGGCGTGCAGCTCGGCAACGCGCAGAACGGGCAGATCGACCTCGGCCGATTTTCGCTCGACAACATGGAGGCCATCCAGCTGTGCAACGGCCAACGCAGCAGCCTGCTCCAGACGGCGCGCGACTACGCATCGGCATCGGCCATCTACATGCAGACGCGGCAGCCATTGTTCGACAAAAAATCGCGTAGCAACCTGATTGCCAGCATGAAAGCCGGCTCGTTCGACACCTACAACCCGGCGCTGCTGTGGGAGGTGAAGTTGTCCGATGCCGTTGCCGCGCAACTCTCGGCCGAATACCTGACGACGTCGGGCCGCTACCGCTTCCACTACGCGAAAAAGAACGGCTACGACACGACCGAAGTGCGACACAACGGCGACGTGCGCGCCCTACGCGTCGAGACCGCGCTGTTCGGACAAATGCAACGCGGCGAATGGCGCGCAAAAATCTACGCCTACGACAGCGAACGAGGTCTGCCGGGTGCCGCCGTGCGCGAGACGCCGGGCCGATTCGTGCATCAGGACCGCCAGTGGGACACCTCGATTTTCGGCCAAGGGTCGTGGCGCAAGCAGCTCACCTCGCGCTACACGCTGCTCCTCAACGCCAAAGTTGCGCACGACCGCCTGCACTACCGCTCCGACCCGAGGCTCGACGCCAGCACGATGTACGTCGATAACCACTACCGCCAGAGCGAAGCCTACGCATCGGCCGCAAACCTGTTCAGAATGAGCGAGATATGGACAATTTCGTTGGCCAATGACGTTCAGGTCAACACGCTCGATGCCGACCTGACCGACTTCGCCCGACCGACGCGGCTGACGTTGCTCACGGCATTGGCCACAAGCCTGAACCTCCCGAAATTTTCTGCGCAAGCGTCTCTGTTACACACATTTGCGGACGACCACACGCGCAACGCCGAAAATTCGCGTAGCGAGAGCCGCCTCACTCCCACCGTGGCACTCAGCTGGCGCGCATTGGCCGACGAAAGCCAAAAAATCACGCTACGCGCCTTCCACAAGCAGATTTTCCGCCTGCCGACGTTCAACGACCTCTACTACACCTTCATCGGAAACGTGTCGCTCAAACCCGAAACCGCGCGCCAGACCGACATCGGATTTGACTACGCGCTGCACACTTCCGGCCGATGGCTGCGCGAGGTGCATTGGCAGTGCGACGGATACTTTAACCGCGTGAGTAACAAGATTGTAGCCATGCCGACGTCGAACCAGTTCCGCTGGACGATGCTCAACTACGGACTGTGCCACATCTGGGGTGCCGAGACGTCGTTGCGCGCAATGTGGAACATCGGCCAATGCCACATCCAGACACACGCGACCTACACCTACACGCGCGCCAAAGACCGCACCGACCGGACGAGCGAGTTCTACAACGGACAGCTGCCCTACATCCCGTGGCACAGCGGCTCGGCCATCATGGGTGCAACGTGGCGCAACTGGTCGGCCAACTACAGTTTCATCTACACCGGCGAACGGTACGAACAGAGCGCAAACACGGCAGAAAACTACGCAAAACCGTGGTACACAAGCGATTGTTCGCTCTCGTACGAGTGGCAAGGTGCATCGGCCAAAACCCGCGTAACGGCCGAGGTGAACAACGTGTTCAACCAGCAGTATGAGGTCGTGCAATGCTATCCGATGCCGGGAACGAGTTTTCGAGTGAAAGTGACTTTCATCCTGTAGTCAAATATTAAATAATAAATATTGAATATGAGATTCAAGTCATTCATAATCATAGGATTCGCATTCCTCACCGCCTGCCGCTCGGACGACGAGGAAATCATCGGCCATCAGGAACAGAAAGTTGACGGCGGGGGTGCATCGGCCATGAGCTTTTACCTGCTCAACGAGGGCAACATGGGGTCGAACAAGGCGACGCTCGACTTCTACGACGCAGCGACGGGAATCTACAGCCGCAACATCTACGGCGAGGCCAATCCGGGCGTGGTGCAGGAATTGGGCGACGTAGGCAACGACCTGAAAATCAACGGTTCGCAGTTGTGGGCGGTGATCAACGGCTCGAATCTGGTCGAGGTGATGGACGCGCAGACGGCGGTTCACATCGGCCAAGTCAGCATCCCGAACTGCCGCTACGTGACTTTTGACGGCGGATTCGCCTACGTCAGCTCGTATGCCGGACCAATCCAGCTCGACCCGAATGCGCGGCTCGGCTACGTGGCAAAAATCGACACAGCGACGCTACAAGTCGTGGCAATGTGCACCGTCGGCTACCAGCCCGAACAGATGGTTGTGGCCAATGGAAAGCTCTGGGTGGCCAACTCGGGCGGCTACCGTTTTCCGAACTACGACCGCACGGTGTCGGTCATCGATCTCGCATCGTTCACCGTCGAACAGACCATCGACGTCGCCATCAACCTGCACCGCATGGCCATTGACAGTCAAGGCTTTATCTGGGTCACATCGCGCGGCGACTACGGCACGACTCCGGCGCGGCTCTACGTCATCGACCCAGCATCGGCCACCGTGTGCGACATGCTCGACGTGCCTGCAACTGGCATGGCGGTGAGCGGCGATTCGCTCTACTGCTACGGCGCGGCGTGGACGGCATCGGACAAGGCGGGCTACTACATCGTCAACACACGCACGCGCGAACTGGTGAACGACAGTTTTCTGGCCGACACATTGGCCGACCGCATCGCCACGCCCTACGGCATCGCACTGCAACCCAACACGCGCGACATCCTGCTGACCGACGCCGGCGACTACGTGACTCCAGGGCGGCTCTACTGCATTGCGGCCGATGGGACATTGCGATGGAGTGTCCGCACGGGCGACATTCCGGCGCACATTGCCTTCATAAATACGTCGTTCAACACTGAAAATCAGAGCGATAACGAAGATTCGCTGAACTATATCTGCCACGTCTATGAATATCGGCCAGCACCCGGCCAGTTCGTCAACGTGCTGCCGAAATACGAGGAGGGCGACGATGCGCAGGCGATGGCCGACAAGTGTCTGGAGGCCATCGGCCACAACGCCGGCGGACTAGTGACGCTCGGAGCATGGGGCGGCTACATCACGTTCGGATTCGGCCGGAGTGTCGAAAATTTACCCGATGCGCCTGATTTCCAAATCTTTGGCAATGCTTTTTCGGGCAACAGCGAACCGGGCATCGTCTGGGTGAGCCGCGACGAAAACGGCAACGGAAAGCCCGACGACCTGTGGTATGAGCTGTCGGGAAGTGCCGACACGGACAGCGTGGGCAAGGTCTTCTACGGCCTCAACATCTGGTATTCGGCCAATGCGATGGGCGACATTCCGTGGATTGACCATCTGGGCCGCAAGGGAGTCATCGGCCGCAACCAATACCACACGCAGGAGTATTTTCCGCTGTGGCTGACCGACGAAAAGCTGTTCTTCGCGGGCACGATGCTGCCGTCTAACATGACAAAAAACGGCTCGACCTACGTGCTGAACGCCCTGCGGAGCGGCTA
>CACZAY010000130.1 GCA_902779265.1 uncultured Bacteroidales bacterium
GTTCAAGGACCACCGTATGCTGGTGCGCGACACCGACCGTGGCCAGGAGCTCATCGAACAGGTCAACAACCTGCAGAAGCTGCTCCTCGCCTACCGCTCCGGTATGCTGAAAGAGAAATAACCCTACAGCCGAAGGGCATTGGCCAACATAATGATTGTCTTTTCGGCCAATGCGCCATCGACGCACAAACAAAACAGTTTCGCCATGCAATTCAAAGACATCATCGGCCAGGATGCCGCCGTCGCCAAACTGCGCGCCGCCATCGACCGCAACAAACTGCCGCACGCGCTGCTCATCACGGGGCCTGCGGGCACTGCGGGATTGCCATTGGCCCACGCCGCAGCGCAATACATCATCTGCCAGCACAAGCACGACGGAGAACCCTGCGGCGAGTGTCCGGAGTGCATCCAGGCGCAGAAAATCGGCCATCCAGACCTACATTGGGTCTATCCTGTCATCAACAAGAATACGGGCGACAAGGATCCGTCCATCAGCGATGACTACCTGCCACAATGGCGCGAGGAATACGGCAAGAACCCGAACCTGACACTGCCGCAGTGGGTGCGCGCCATGACATCGGCCAAGGAGAACAACAAACAGCCGCAGATTTTCGTGTCCGAGGCATCGGCCATCATCAACACGCTGAGCACCAAGCCCTACGAATCGGACTACCGCGTGATGATCATCTGGCTACCGGAACTGTTCAGCGAGAAGACGGCCAACAAGCTGCTGAAAATCATCGAGGAACCCTACGAAAAGACATTTTTCCTGCTGGTGAGCAACGAGCCTGACAATATCATAGGCACCATCCAGAGCCGCGTGCAACGGCTGCAACTGGCGCCGATTGACGGACAAGGCAACTTCGTCCAGCCCGGCGTGAAGGTGCCCGACGAGACCGACCGTGAGAAGTTTCTCGACCTCTTCATCCGCATGATGCGGCTAAGCTACATGCGCAACCTGAGCGGCATGAGGGAATGGAGCCTGGAGATGGCCAAGCTGAAGCGCGAGCAGGCCAAGAACTTCCTGCAATATGCCCAGACAATGATTCGCGAGAACTACATCATGAACCTGCGCGAACCGGCGCTGAACTACATGAAGGATGACGAAAAGGCATTCAGTGAACGTTTCTCGCCCTACGTCAACATGCGTAATGTCGAGGGCATCATGCACGAACTGGAATTGGCCGAGAACGACATTGGCCAAAACGCATCGGCCAAAATGGTCTTTTTTGACCTCAGTCTGAAGCTAATTATGCTACTTAAAGCTGGCAATCAGTAACAAAATTGGCCATAATCATAATTTTTCAGACAAAAAGTTTGGATTTGAATTAAATAGAATTTAATTTTGCGTGATTTTTTCCGTTTTGGAGAAAGTCCCATATCACTATGAGACAAATAAAAATTACTCAAAACATTACTCGACGCACTGAGGAATCGATTGAAAGCTACCTCACCGCGATCTCGAAGGAGCACATGGTCACACCCGATGAAGAAGTTGACCTGGCTCAAAGGATTCACAAGGGAGATCAGGTTGCATTGGACAAGCTTGTCAGAGCCAATTTGCGATTCGTAGTGTCAGTTGCCAAACTTTATCAGAACCAAGGACTCAGCCTTTCCGACCTGATTTCGGAGGGCAACGTCGGCCTCGTGAAGGCTGCCGAGAAGTTCGACGAGACGCGCGGCTTCAAGTTCATCTCCTACGCCGTGTGGTGGATTCGCCAGAGCATCATGCAGGCCCTCTCGGAGCAGGCCCGTATGGTCCGACTGCCAGGCAACCAGAACAACCTCATCCGTCAGATTCGTCAGATTCAGAACCGCTACGAGCAGGTGCAGAACCGCCCTGCCACCATCGAGGAAATCGCCGACGAACTCGACGTTGAACCATCGAAAGTGCGCGAAACCATGGCGGCCAACAGCCGTGGCGTCAGTCTCGACTCACCGTTACAGGACGATGAAGACGGTTGCCTGCTCGATGTCACGCCAGACACGAAGCTCGATGCGACCGACGCCTCACTCAACAACGAATCACTTCACGTCGAATTGGACAACCTCTTGAAGAGTATGTTGAAAGAGCGTGAGGCCTTGATTATCAAGGAGACGTTCGGTATCGACTGCCCAGAAAAGAGTCAGGAAGAGGTCAGCCAGGAACTCGGACTCACCCGCGAGCGTGTACGCCAAATCCGCGAACGCGCGCTGCTGAAAATCCGCAAGAGCCCGAACGCGAAACTGCTCCTCGCCTATCTTTGATTGACCACTCGGGAATGCCCTATGGCAGGTCTGTATATCCACATACCATTTTGCGCATCCCGCTGCATCTATTGCGATTTCTATTCCACCACGAGTAGAAATCGCTCTCATTTTATACCCCGACTGCTCGACGAGGCGCGAGCTTCATTGGCCAAGTTCCCGACCCGGACCTTCCGCACCGTCTATATCGGAGGTGGCACTCCATCGCAACTCTCGCCATTGGAAATCAACACATTAATCAATGGATTGAACGAGATTTTCGATTTGGCCAATGTCGATGAATTCACGCTCGAAATGAACCCGGAGGATGTCACGCCGCAGTATGTTGCAGCGCTGCCATCGGCCATCAACCGCGTCAGTATGGGTGTGCAGAGCTTCATCGACCGCGAACTGCAACTGCTGCACCGCCGACACGACTCCCGACGTCCCGCCGAAGCAGTCCGAATCCTACGCGGCAAGGGCATCCAGAATATCAGCATCGACCTCATGTACGGTCTGCCTACACAAACGACCGAGAGTTTCAGCCGCAGCATCGACGCCGCCATCGGTCTTGAAACTCAACACATTTCGGCCTACAACCTCTCGGTCGAAGTGGGAACGCCATTGGCCAAAATGGTGGATAATGGAGTGGTTTCTGTGGCCGATGACGAGTTGTGCAACGAAATGAACGCCCTGCTACGCAACAAGTTACGCGCTGCCGGGTTCGCCCAATACGAAATCAGCAACTATGCCCGTGCAGGCTACGAATCGCGCCACAACAGCAGCTATTGGGACGGAACGCCCTATCTCGGCCTGGGGCCCGGCGCACATAGTTATGATGGCCAATGCCAACGCTGGTGGAATGAGCCGAACTTAGCAGCGTATCTCATTGGCCAATGTCCGACAGGACAAGAAACGCTTTCGGCCGATGACCGGTACAACGAACGCGTGATGCTCGGCCTGCGCACCGCAAGGGGTGTGAATAGCTTTGCATTGGCCAAAAACCATCCTTCGCAATACAGAACCATCTTTCAACCGGCGAGCCGACGGCTGATTGACGAAGGTTTGCTATTGGCCGATGAAACAAGCGGCGACATCCGAATTGCGCCCGATGCGCTCCACCTGGCCGACTATATAATCCGCGAACTCATGGTATGACGACACTTTTTTTCGAACTGATCCAGGTTGCCATTGGCCAACGCCACCAACTCTCCACGACTCCCACCGCACCGCAGTGGGCAGAACTTTTTGCGCTGAGTGCAAAACACACGCTGATTGGCATCGCATACAGTGGAATCGAGCGTCTGCCCAAGGAACAACGGCCTGAACTGGACATCGCTTTACAATGGAATAACGAGGTGCGCCGCATCGAAGCCGAAAACCGACTGCAAGTCAAGCAGTGCCAGAATCTGGTGGCACATTTTAATCGAGACGGATTCAACGCACTGGTTTTCAAGGGACAAGCCAATCGTCCTTTTTATCCCGAAAACTTGCGCGAACGACGCACAGCCGGTGACATCGATGTCTGGGTTTGGCCGATGGGACACTCGCGCCATCCGCATCGCTCGGTGATTGAATATTGCCAACGAATCGTCCCCGGCCAACATCTGTGCTACATCCACTACGATTTTCCGGTCTTGTCCAATGCCATTGTCGAGATGCACATCCGGCCGTCATTCCTATGCCATCCGGTGCGGAATCATCGGCTGCAAAAATGGTTCAAGCAACTACAGGCCAAGGGCATTCGCCGCTCCGAAGAGATGGGCGATGATTACGGCGCACTGCTCCTGCTCCACATCTACAAACATCTATTCGAAGAGGGAATCGGCCTACGCCAACTGCTTGACTATTATCTTTTTCTAAAACATCAGGGCAAAGAAATTGGGGAAAAATCATTGGCCAATGAAATTGCTCCGAAAGGCCTCGGCCTTGAATCTTTTCACACCAACCTGCTGGAAGTCCTACAGGTCGTCTTTGAGGGCCGAGAACCATTGGCCATAAAACAAACAAGCCGTAAACTGCTAGACGAAATCATGCGTGCTGGTAATTTCGGCCAATACGATGACCGCATCGAACATACGACAGAACCTCGCCGTCACGCATGGGAAAAGTTAAAACACAACTTCAGGCTCATCGGCCTCTACCCTTCCGAAGTGCTTTGGGAACCCGCTTTCCGATGGTATCATTGGCTGTGGCGCACGTTCCGACTGTGGCGTTGGGAATAAACGAAAAACACCCGCTCATTCTCGTTGAGCGGGTGTTTTTTCATTTTTTCTCTTCTTTCTTTTCTACTCCGAAACGGTCTATCGCACGCTGCTTGTCGATGAACACCTGTAACCAAAGCCACCAAGAATGTTCACCTTGTCGCGCCGAATGCATCATTTTTCTGAGACGGGCCGCAATGCCTGTGTCCAAGCGGTCCTCACGATCCATCAAGAAATACATGCCCCACACGATTGCGGCCGATGCACCGAATGTCACATAAAACTGCACATCAATTGAGCAATCGAGCTTATAGGACAACGCCCAAATTCCTACAATCATAAAGTTCAGGCAAATCTCAGTAATGGACGTAAGGCTGTGACTTCCAGAGTATTTGAACAAGATGTGGTGCAGATGAGTCTTATCGGCGCTGAATGGGCTACGGCCATGCAAGGCACGCATTGTCATCACGCGCAACGTATCCATTACAGGGACACATAGAATGGCCAAAACCAAGGCAATCAAGCACATACCATGATATTCATAGGCCAACCATCCAGCCATCGTATCATGACGCAACACTTGGATGACGCACCACGACATCAGCACGCCCATCACCATCGTTCCAGCATCTCCAATAAACATTTTTGATGTGCGGCCAATGACATTGTGCATAATAAACGGAAGTAACGCAGCTGTCATACTGAAACAGAGGGTCGCATCCTGGATATCCTGTCCGCGATAAAGAGCGACACCAAACATCATTGAACAAAAGGCACACAAACCACTTGACAAACCATTCACACCATCAATCATGTTCATTGCGTTGATGATGCCCACACCGGCAAAAACCGTCAGCGGAACAGCTATCCACCAACTGAACTCACCGACACCCCATAAGCCATGAAGACAATCCACACAGCCACCACCACCGTAAATCAAGGTCAAAATGGCCATGACCTCAATCAGAAGGCGCATAACCGGAGTCAAGCCGAGCTGGTCATCCAAAGTTCCCACATAAAGCATCATGCCCATCCCCAAAAAGATAGGTACAAGATGATTACAATCAAACAGACACGCGGCCAATAGCGACGAACAGAGCACCCCGAAAAAGACGACCATACCGCCCATCACGGGAACGGGAGTCTTCTGCAACTTCCGCGCATTTGGATTATCTACCAGATTCTTTTCCAACGAAAGGCGCAGAATCTTGAAATAAATCCAAATCACGCCCAATAGGGAAACTAGAGTCGGTGCAAGCACCTTAAGCAGTTTTTCGCTACCAGTTATCATAGGGTGGTTTTGTATTTTGCGCGCAAAATTACAATTTTTTCTTTAATATTGGCCATTTTTCATCAAATACTTGATATCGGACAAAAAAAAATACCACTTACCCCCGATTTTCTCGGTTGCAAGTGGCATTTTCTGTATCGAATCTTTCGTTTTTATGGCCAATCAGCCTTCATAGCCATTCGGATTATTCTTCTGCCAGTTCCATGAATCACGGCACATTTCCTCAATGCCGAACTGAGCTTTCCAGCCCAACTCAGCCTCAGCCTTGGCCGGATTGCAATAGCACGTAGCGATGTCACCCGGACGACGAGGCTTGAAGACATACGGCACCTTCACGTCATTCACCTTCTGGAATGCATTGACCACATCCAACACCGAATAGCCATGACCCGTACCGAGGTTATAGATGCCCAATCCACATTTCTTCTGGATTGCCTTCAACGCAGCGACGTGACCGGCAGCTAGGTCGCACACATGAATATAATCACGCACACCCGTTCCATCTGGAGTCGGATAATCGTTGCCGAAGATACCCAATTCCTTACGCTTGCCCACTGCCGTCTGCGTAATATACGGCATCAGGTTGTTCGGAATACCATTCGGATTTTCGCCAATGGTTCCCGATGGATGAGCACCGATTGGGTTGAAATAGCGTAACAGAACAACATTCCACTCCGGATCTGCCTTTTGGACATCCATCATGACCTGCTCCAGCATACTCTTGGTCTGACCATAAGGATTGGTGCATTGACCCTTGGGGCACTCCTCCGTAATCGGGATGATGGCAGGATCACCGTACACCGTGGCAGAGCTGGAAAAAATGATGTTCTTGCAACCATGTTGGCGCATTACATCTAGCAACACGAACGTAGCGTTCATATTGTTCTCATAATACTCCAACGGCTTGGCCACACTCTCACCCACAGCCTTCAGACCAGCGAAATGGATGGCGGCATCCAACTGGTTCTCCTCGAAAATCCTGTTCATAGCCTGTCGGTCACGG
>CACZAY010000131.1 GCA_902779265.1 uncultured Bacteroidales bacterium
AACATCATTGCACCAACTTCGGCATGGAGCAGAAGCGCGTGGCTGGCGACGGCGTCGTTGCCGGATATGGCAAGATTGACGGTCGCATCGTCTTCGTCTATGGTTTCGACTTCGACGTGCTCGGCGGTTCTCTTTCTGCGGCCAATGCAGCAAAGATCGCCAAGGTCCAGGATGCCGCATTGAAGAACGGCGCACCTATCATCGGCCTCAATGACAGCGGCGGCGCGCGCATCCAGGAGGGCATCGAGTCGCTCTCCGGCTTCGGCGAGATTTTCTACCGCAACGTGCAGGCATCGGGCGTAATTCCGCAGATATCGGCCATCATGGGCCCATGCGCAGGCGGTTCGTGCTACAGTCCTGCATTGACCGACTTCATCCTGATGGTGCGTGGCGAGTCGCAGATGTTCATCACCGGCCCGAACGTTGTCAAGCAGGTGACCAACGAGGAGTGCGACAAGGAGTCGTTGGGCGGCACTGAAGTCCACAGCACGAAGTCGGGCGTATGCCAGTTCGCGTGCGACAGCGACGAGGAGTGTCTGATGACCATCCGCGAACTCATCGGTTTCCTGCCGAGCAACAACATGGAGGACGCACCCGTCCATCCTGCCACCGACGAAGTGACCCGCGAGGTGCACGAGCTGGAGGGCATCGTTCCGGCCAATCCGAATGTCCCCTACAACATCAAGGACATCATCGAGCCGATCTGCGACCACCAGTATTTCTTCGAGGTCGCACCGAATTTCGCCAAGAACATCGTGGTCGGTTTCGGCCGCATGGCAGGTCGCACGGTCGGTTTTGTGGCCAATCAGCCTCAGGTCCTGGCCGGATCTTTGGACATCGACGCCAGCGAGAAGGGCGCACGTTTCGTCCGTTTCTGCGACTGCTTCAACATCCCGATTGTCACCATTGAAGACGTGCCAGGCTTCCTGCCGGGCATGAATCAGGAGCACGGCGGCATCATCCGTCACGGAGCAAAACTGCTCTACGCCTATGCCGAGGCCACCGTTCCGAAGGTCACGCTCATCACCCGCAAGGCATACGGCGGCGCCTACATCGTGATGAACTGCAAGCAGTTGGGCGCCGATGTGAACTTGGCCTACGAATCGGCCGAAATCGCCGTGATGGGAGCCAAGGGCGCAGTCTCCATCCTCTACCGCAAGGAGACGCCCGAACAGCAGGCCGAGCGCATCAAGGAGTACGAGGCCAAGTTCAACAATCCGTATTGCGCGGCCGAATTGGGCTTCATCGACGACATCATTGCGCCGTCCGACACCCGCAAGGCCATCATCAAGGCCCTTGAGTGCTGCCGCAACAAGAATCAGAGCAATCCGCCCAAGAAGCACGGCAATATGCCTGTGTAATCAAAAAGATTGGGAAAGGCTCAAAAAAGGAGTAAAAGGGGAGTAAAAGGGACAATACAAATGGTTCCTAAAAACTCCCGTCAAACACAGCAAACGTCTCTTTTACTCCTTTTTTACTACCCTTTTACTCCTTTCCAATGCAGAAATGCAAATCTAATCTCCATATTTTTTTATGAAAAAGAGACTTTTTCTCCTTTCGGCTCTCTTCGTGGGAGTCACGCTGTGTGCCTTTGCTAAGAAATCGGCCACGAAAACACCAGAACCCAAGCAGCCCAAGTATGTGTTCTATCTGATTACCGATGGAACGGGCGTCAACACCTTGCAGTTGGCCGAATATTATCGTGGCCAATGTCAGGGAATCATCGGCCGAGTGCCGCTCTTCATGTGTGCGAACTATCCCGTCTATGGCGTGAGTGCCACTTGGTGCACGTCGAGCGACGTGACCGACAGTGCTGCGTCGGGAACTGCATTGGCCACGGGTACGAAAACCTACAGCAATGCCATCGGCGTCGCAACCGACTCGGTCACACCGATTTACAGCATCGCTACGCGAGTTCATGAGATGGGCTACGCGGTGGGTGTCGGCACAACGGCATCGGTCAACCACGCCACTCCGGCCGCCCAATATGCGCACAACCGTTCGCGTCACAACTATTACGACATCGGCTCGCAGCTGCCGGGCACGGGCTTCGAATTTTTCGCCGGCTCGCGCTTCCAGTTGGAATCGGCCAAGAACACGCCCGAAAACCGCAAGGCGCTCGAAGACGGCTGCGCCAAGGCCGGCTACACCGTCACCAAGGGACTGAAGGATTTTGAGGCCAATGGACGCAACGCCGACAAGGTCGTGATGTTCCAGGACGCCGACATCGACAACGACGACATGCCCTACTGGATGGACCGTCAGCCCGGCCAGGTGACAATCGTCGACCAGTTCCGCGCCGAGATTGACTTCCTCTACCGCAAGAGCCAGCAGAAGGGCTACAAGGGCTTCTTCCTGATGAACGAGATTGGCGGCATCGTCGATCACGCCTGCCATTCGAACGATGCTGCGGCTGCGGCCTACGAGGTGATGGCTGTCGACAGCTGTATGCGCATCGCCTTCGAGTTCTACCAGCAGCATCCCGACGAGACGCTCATCATCCTCACGTCCGACCATGAGACTGGCGGCTTGACCTTGGGACGACAGTCGGGCGGCTACAAATTGACCTCCGACGTGCTGAAATATCAAAAATGTTCGGTCTATGAGGCCAACAAGCACATGAAGGAACTCGCCGCGCAGAAGGGCGGTTTCGACAAGCTCGCCTGGGAGGATGCCAAGGCGCAGCTCGCAGCCGACTTCGGCTTCTGGGAGCACGTCAAGATCCGTCCGAACGAGGAGAAGCGGTTGCGCGAACTGTTCGACAAGACCGTCTCGGGCGATGTGGCCGACACCAAGTCGCTCTATGCCTCCAACAAGGCATTCGTGGCCGAGGCGCTGCGCATCATGCAGGACAAGGCAAGCATCGGCTGGACCACGGGCGGCCACACCGCCGGACTAGTTCCGTGCATCGTCTGCGGCGTCGGCCAGGAGCAGTTCATGGGCCACAACGACAATGCCGAGATTGCCCGCAAGATTGGCCGCATGTTGGGTCTTGAGATGTGATTTTTGGCCAATGGATTTATCCCTCCGGGCGATTCCCCGTCTGGAGGGATTTTTGCGCCCTCCGATGGCGCAGATTCATCGGCCAAAACCATGGAAATCAGTCCAAAATCGGCCCAAACGGTGCCATTGGCCATCAAATGGACCGAAAAAGTTGCAAGCTACGGGAAAAATCCTTATCTTTGCCGCGTTTCCTTATCTATTACAGTCGATTAACCACTTAATCCACATACATTATGAGACACAAGCTTCTTTGGGCAATTCCATGGGCCATTACCTTAATCGGATGCTCCAGCGACGAAATCGACGGACGCAACGACCTCCCCGCTAACGAAGGCCGCCTTCCCATCACCATCTCAACCTATCTGCCCGGCCACACGCGCGGCGAGGTGAGCCCCGCGACGCTCTCGTCACTCGGACAGGACGGCCCCGGCTTCTACCTGCGGGCGCAATATGATGATGACGGGACATTGGCCAATGCCATAGACGACACCTACTACGCCGATGCCGACGGTGCCTGCACCAGCCAGACCGGCGCGATGGCCTATTGGCCGTCCGACGCCGACACCGAAGTCGAGTTCATCGCCATCTATCCCGCACCGGCCCTGGACGAGGGAATCACATTGGCCAAGAACGCCAGTCAGGAACTCGAAGTGACCTCTGTGGCCGATGGTACGACCGATTTCCTCGCCGCCCACCGCCGCGTCACCCGCACCGCCGACGGCGCCATCACGCTCACCTTCCGCCACCTTGCGGCCCAGGTCGTGCTCTCCGTGCGCTGTGACAAGGCCAGCTACAACTACACGCTCACATCGGCCACCCTCACCATGCCCGGCCAGGCCATCTACAACTGCAAGGAGGGGACAATTTCGGCCAATGCCACAGCCGACGACAGCCTGACGTTCGACATCTACACCCCGGGCGAAACCACATTGGCCGTCGGCGAGACCGCGACCCGCATCGGTTCGGTGATGGCCAATGCCGCCAACGGCGACGGCTCGACCTGCACCCTGACGCTCGGCTACCGGACCAGCATCGGCGGCAACGTGCGCAGCTATACCAAATCGGCCACCGTCAGCCTCATCTCGGGCTATGTCAACAATATTGTGGCCAATGTCGCCGGCGACACCCCGCTCTCCGTCACGGCCTCGGTCGATGGACTGCCTGAATATCACGCGTTTGTCGATCTCGGCCTCTCGGTCAAGTGGGCCACAACCAATGTCGGCGCAGACACCCCGACCGACTACGGCAACTATTTCGCCTGGGGCGAGGTGACGGGCCACACCGATGGAAAGAATAATTTCGACTGGACGACATACAAGTGGTGTGAGGGAACTATAAGCAGCATAACCAAGTATGTCCCTACAGGAGACAGCTATGGCGTGAATTTTGACGACCAGTCTGAGCTTTTGCCCGAAGATGATGCCGCCACCGCCAATTGGGGCGAGCATTGGCGTATGCCTACAGAAGTCGAGTATCAAGAATTGATAAGCAGTTGTGATGCTGCATTGACAACACTTGACGGCGTGGCAGGCTATCTGTTCACGGCGGCCAACGGCAACAGCATCTTCCTGCCCGCCGCCGGACGTTTTTCTGGGTCGTCGAATGGCGATATTGGTACGAATGGCGGCTATTGGTCTGCTACGCGAAATCTTTCGGGCTCGTATAATGCAAAGATGTTGGATTTCGAGACGTTCACCGTCAAGGGTAGTGGCCGATGCTATGGCCGCTCCGTCCGTGCCGTTTATGTTGAGTAGCTTTGGAACATTGGCCAAGAAAAAATGGAAGATTTCGCTGACAAATGCGACAAAAACGCTGCCGCTCGATTTAAAATGTGCATCGAAATTTTGTATATTCACCGGAATTTTGTAACTTTGCGCCCGCATTTGTGCGAAATTTATTATTTTTAACAACATAAATAGCAAAAAATGAACATTTCAAAGCAAGTTGTAGACGATGTGAACATCGTGCTCAGCCTGGAGATTGAGAAGGCCGACTATGCAGAGGCCGTAGAGAAGGAGATCAAAAACGCCCGCAAGAAGGTCCAGATGCCCGGCTTCCGTCCCGGTATGGTCCCCGCAGGCCTGATTCGCAAGCAGTATGGCACCCAGATCACCATCGACGAGGTCAACAAGGTGATCAACAACGCCATGTACAACTACATTTCCGAGAACAAACTCAACGTCCTTGGCGAGCCTATGGTCAACGGCGAGCAGGAGCCCGTCGATTTCGCTACGGCCGAGAAATTCACCGTCAAGTTCGACATCGCATTGGCCCCAGAGTTCGAACTCAAGCTCGACAAGACCGTCAAGGTCCCATACTACACCATCAAGGTCGATGACAAGATGATGGACGGCCAGGTTGAGGGCCTGCGCAACCAGTTCGGTTCGACCGTTCAGGCCGAGGAGGTAGCCGACAACGACGTCGTCAAGGGCGACATCGCCGAGCTCGACGAGCAGGGCAACATCAAGGAGGGCGGCATCAGCGCATCGAACGCCACCATCCTGCCTCGCTACATCGACAACGAGGACGAGCGCAAGAAGTTCGTCGGCGCCAAGAAGCTCGCTTCGGTTGACTTCAACCCAGCCGCCGCCTTCAACAACAACCAGGCTGAAATCGCCAGCCTCCTCCAGAAGCCACAGGCTGACATCGCTGGTATTACGGCCAATTTCCGCTTCACCATCAACGAAATCACCCGTCGCCAGCCGGCCGAGATGAACGAGGAGTTCTTCAAACAGGCATTCGGCGAGGAGTGCACCACCGAGGAGGCCTTCAAGGCCAAGGTCAGCGAAAACATCGCCGCCCAGCTCGCTTCCAACAGCGAATACCGCTTCAGCATCGACGCCCAGGCTGCCCTCAAGAAGCAGGTCGGCGCCCTCAAGTTCCCCGAGGCAAGCCTCAAGAAGTGGCTCTTGGCCAAGGACGAGAAGCGTGATGAGAAGAAGCTCGATGAGGATTTCCCACGTATGATGGAAGACCTCACCTGGCAGCTCATCGAAGAGAAGATCGTCTCAATGAAGGAAATCAAGTTGGCCGATGAGGATATCAAGGCCGAGGCTATCGAGATGATCAAGGCCCAGATGGCCCAGTACGGCATGGCCAATCTCCCAGAGGAGTACCTCAACACCTACGCCGAGAGCGTCCTGAAGGATGAGAAGCAGCGCGGCCAGTTGCGCGACAGTGCCATGACCCGCAAGATCATGGCTGAAATCAAGGGTGCTGTCTCCCTCACCAAGAAGGAGGTCACCATGGAGAAGTTCCAGGAGCTGTTCAAGTAATTGGCATCGGCCAAAAACATAAAGAGATGCAACGACATCGGTCCGTAAGGGCTGGTGTCGTTCTTTTTTTTCTTCATCTTGGCCAATGCCGTTCGGACCAGAAAAATCGGCCACAGAATACTGAAACGCAGAATTCTTTTCTGTAGAATGCCGCCGGAGTTGCTTGGGCCGGCTGAAAATCGTTACCTTTGCGCCACGATTTGTTTAACTTCCTTTTTTATTCCAACCGAATCAT
>CACZAY010000132.1 GCA_902779265.1 uncultured Bacteroidales bacterium
CTTGATTTCCATAAGTGATGATTTTTGATTATTTATATTCGTAGAAAATGCGTCTTGTAGGGGCGTAGAGCCTTCGTTTTGTTACATTCGCGGGGCAAAGGTAGCAAAAAAACGGGAGATTGGCAAAAAAAAATAAAGTTTTTTACGAAAATATTTGGCGGTTTGGGAAAAATACGCTACTTTTGCACCCGCAATTCGGCAAAATAACAATAAACTATATAAAATTTCAGAGCTATGAAGATGACTTTCCAGCCTCACAACCATCGCCGTCTGCACAAGCATGGTTTCCGCGCTCGTATGGCTACCAAGAACGGTCGCCGCGTATTGGCTGCCCGTCGTGCCAAGGGTCGCAAGAACCTCACCGTGGGCGATACCATGCGTTGATTTGCTTCGCGAGGCAAAAGAATGGGCTATTGACTGCTTAAAGGATTTTTCCTTTGGCAGTCATTCGTTTTTTTAAAGGCCAATGGACCCGCCTACCGTTCTCTGCAGGGGAGGGGCGTGGCTTGTGACATCGGCCATAAAAACTCCTTTCCTCTTTCTCGCACTCTGAGAAAAAAGTCTCGCAGAGTGTGAATGAGAAAAACTCAAGAATTGGAGAATGTTGAGCGTTTCCATTTCAATTCATTGAATTCTTGAGAATTAGAGAAACTTCATTACACTCCTTTCCACTCTGCGTGAGAGATATTTTTTCGTGTTTTTCGTGGTTATAAAGACATTCATTTTCTCCGCGAGTGGTTTGACAAATACATTTACCTATGAAATCCCGCATCCAGAACCTTTTGAAGTCCCTCAACGAAGGCGTTTTTGAGAAGGACACCGAAATTTCGCTCGCGCTGCTTGCCGCATTGTCGGGTCAGAGCATCCTGCTGCTTGGTCCTCCAGGTGTGGCCAAGAGTATGGTGGCGCGTCGGCTGAAATATGCTTTTGTCAACGCGCGCTCGTTCGAATATCTGATGTCGCGCTTCTCCACGCCCGACGAGATTTTCGGCCCTGTGTCCATCCGAAGCCTCAAGGACGACGACCGCTATGAACGTCTCACCGATGGCTACCTGCCGTCGGCCGATGTGGTCTTTCTCGATGAAATCTGGAAGGCTGGCCCCGCCATACAGAACACCCTGCTCACCGTGTTGAACGAGAAGATCTATCTGAACGGCACCACTGTCATGCAGTTGCCGCTCAAGCTGCTCATCGGCGCAAGCAACGAGCTGCCCACCGAGGGCGAAGGTCTGGAGGCGCTTTGGGACCGTTTCATAATCCGCGTAGTGAGTCATCCGATACGGTCGGAGGCACTTTTCTGCCAGATGTTGTGCGACACGCCGGGTGACGAGCCTGCGGTGGCCGATGCCTTCGCGCCCAGTGAAATTGCGCAGTTGCAGCAGAATATAGCTCGTGTGCAGGTGCCCGACGATGTGCTGTCGGCCATAACGACCGTACGCAGGGCATTGGCCGATGTGGCAGTGCCGGGCCAGGACGTCCACCGTTCGCTCTACGTGAGTGACCGCCGTTGGCAGCGCATCGTGCAGTTGCTCCGCACGTCGGCCCTGCTGCACGACCGTATGTCTGTCTCGTTGGCCGACCTGCCATTGGCCGTCCATGCACTGTGGAACGAGCCCGACGAGCTGACTCCGGTCTGTCAGATTGTGGCCGATGCCATTTTCCAGCCCTACCGCCGGCGGCTTGATGCCATGGCGATGCAGATCGGCCGTGCATTGCGCCGACGTCAGGTGCGCGAGTCGCAGGATGTCGCACACAGCCGAGGCGACCATCGCGACGACGATCTGATTATCTATGACGGGTTCTACTACGGGCTGGAGGAACGTAGCGCGGCGCAAGCACCATCGGCCACAGCCCCCAATACATATATATATGTGACCGACTTCCGCGCGATGCCGACGCAGACGAGCCGCGAATCGGCCATCCGTGGTGTGATGTACAACGACCCGAAATGCCCGCGCCGACGCATCATCCGCGCCTTCACCAACCCCGACAACATCGGTGTGTCGGCCGACGTTGAACTGACCCGCGTGAACCTCTACCGCGACAGTTCTGCGCTCTACGTGAACGGGGTGCGCTACGCGATGCGGCGTGCCATGCGGGGTGCTCCGACGGAGGTCGCTTCCGGTCTGGAACCTGTCGGCAATGCGTCTGAAATGTCGATGGAGGACTATGAATCGGCCGTCGATAACCTCTTCGTCGAGGCGGCCACGTTCCATCGCTCGTTGCAGGGGCATCTGTTTGTTTCGGCCGATGTGACAAGCATCATCAACACCTATATGGAGGGCTTCAAGAAGCAGATTGCCGGGCTGAGGGCCGATGTGCGGAAGCTGCTGTATGATGAGTAAGAAGACCCCTTCCCGACCTCCCCATGGGGAGGAGAGGACCCACCCCCCAGCCCCTCCGCAAGGGAGGGGAGTAGATACACAAGAGGATAATTCTTCAAAATACATTGCTAATTTATCTAAAGTAAAAAACATGAAAGAACAACAAATCAAGCGTTGGAAAGGTGCCTTGGTGGGCATCCTTTTGTCGGGCATTACTACCTTATCCGTGTCGGCACAGTCGGTCGATGGTCCGAAAGGAATGTATAAACTCAAAGAAATCGTGCAGCAGGATGGCAAGCATGTCGAGGCCGATTTCTTGCAGTATAAGTATTGCTTGGATAACTACACCTTTACTTTGGGACGCAGTTTCCCCAAGACAGGCGTTCATAGTTTTAATTTAGGTATCTCCAATCCCGACGGTAAACCTCTGACTTACACGGGCGAATTGTCGAAGACGGAGAACAAGGGCATCCAGACGTTTGCCACCTCCGACAGCACTTTTACCGAGCGTTGGTTCAATGACCGGAGTGACTTCAACCCGCGTCTGTTCCCCTTCCAGACGAACATTGACGAAATCTACGAACGGGTAGATTCCTCCGATGTCGTACAGCAAGCCATGAACCTGTTGCAGATGAAGTTAGGTGTCAAGACACACCCTCTGCATGGCGTCTGGAAATTGCGCGGTATGCAAACCAAAGGCACCGCCACATTGCAATATTGGGTGGTGCCCGACAAGGGGGAACGTTACACCATCTTTGGCAGTAACCATGCGGCCATCGTCGTGCCTCATCCAAACTTCCCGAAGGCTCAGATGAATTGCTTCTATACCCCATGCAATTATCTGAAAGACAACGTGATTGATTGCGATGGTCAAGCTATGATTATCCATTGGTTTGACGATGAGACGATTTCTATTACTCGCCTTGGCGACGATGGTCGTCCCTTTGTCACCATTTGGGACCGTTGCGGATTGCCACAGAACATTCAGCAGGTATTCGGTACCGATGTGCCACAGATGACCAAGGATGTGTCGCGCTACATGGTGCAGGACTTTGTCGAGAAATATGGTCAGCAGCCGGACTCGATACAAAAGGCTTTCGAGACGTTCGACTTTGCCATCGATGCCAACGAGCGGAACAATGCCATCTTCCCTGTCCTGATGCGCAACGGTTTCGCCGATGAGTACAAGGCGATGAAAGATTCGTTGTTCGCGCGTCTGATGCGTGCCGAAATATCTGCGGATGAAGCGGTTGGCCGTTACGTCTATTGGTTCTACAAGGATTTTGACCGACATACCAATTGCAATGCGGCTTCCTTCCAGAAGTTGGCACAGGAAACCTTGGTCGATTATAGCAAGCATATCGCCAAATATGCCCCCGAACCTGTGGGCTGCAAGGTGAATGACGATACTTATCTGCTCCGTCTGCCCTCCTGTATGGGTGAGGTGCCTACTTGGGATTGGTTGACAGCCAAGGCGGAGGAGTTTAAGCAATCGGGTTGTAAATACTTGATTCTCGACTTGCGTGGTAATGGTGGCGGCAGTGACCAATATAGTCTGCTGTTTACCTCTTTTATGGGTTCGAGTGGCTTTAGTCGAGACGATTATCATTATTTCCGCAACAGCTTCGAAAATCGAAAGATTTTGAAGATGTGGCGCGAGAACTGGAATAATGTGGAGAACGATTCTGTCTATGCCGATGCCCTTCGGAGCGATGAGGGTAGCCTCATCACTTGGCGATATTGGCAAAAAGGAATGCAAAAGTATGAACCTTTGGTGCGCAAGGCTGCCATCATCGTCGATAACATGAGTGCCAGTGCTGCCGAATCGCCGGTCCATTTCGTGCGTATTCATAATGGCAGTCGTGCCAAAGTCTATGGCAAAGAGCGGACGATGGGTTGCGAGCAGTCGGGCAACTGTAATACCGTCCGTTTGCCACACAGCAATATCATCTTGACTTACCCGATGACCGTTCACGGTACTTTCGAGGAGGCTTGCAAGGAGCGCAATCCGGGTCATAAACCTGATGTCATCATCCCGTTGCCCTATCCGGAGCAATTGACCGACAACATCGACTCTTGGGTGCTGTGGGTGGCGAAGAAGATGTAGCCCCCCTGACCCCCTCCCAGCCTCCCCGTGGGGGAGGGGTCTGCCTCTTGAAATATTAATCTGCGGGGATAAATCCTCCCCCTCGGGGGAGTTAGAGAGGGGGTTCTTATGTTTCTCACATTTCCACCACATACCACCTTTGTCACGCAGCTCATTTGCGACGACATGGAACGCAACTTCGCCGACGCGCTCGATGCGAGGCTGGAGTTCATGCGTCAACGCGGCGTGACCGACCCCTACGAGCTGGCACAGATCCAGCAGGACTACAACAGTGAGAGGTTGGCCAATGTCCAGCAGCTGCTCGACAAGTGTCTGGAGGCCGTGCCGCGCTACTTGGCCGAACATCAGTGCAGCGACGACGAGTTTGCGCAGACGTGGGCGCTGATGGGAGGCGTCTGGAACGTCGTCGAATTTGAGCGCATCCACCACATCGTGCGCATCCAGTACCGCTATCCGCAGGTCTTGCAGGTGGCGAAGGTGATGGGTCGTATGGCCGATGACAGCGGTCCGGAACGTATCCCGTTGGGTGCGGGCGACAGCCAGCGGGTGCCGCACGGGGCGCACAGCGACATCGAAGGCATCGGCATCGGCAACGACCTCTCGTCGCTCCTTCCGCTCGAAATGGCGCAGATGGCCGACAACGACCTCAACGGCCTGTTCGCCTACAAGTTCGCCACGCGCCGCCTCCAGACCTTCAGCTACAAGAGCCAGATCATGCACCCGTCGCACAAACTGCGGCTTCACAAGGCGCGTCAGAAGGGGCCGATGGTCGTCTGTCTCGACACTTCTGCCTCGATGCAGGGCGTTCCGACCGAAATCGCTCATAGTCTGGTTGTCAAGCTGTTGCAGTTGGCCATGACGCAGGATCGCGACCTGTTGCTCATCCCGTTTGCGGTGAGTGCAAAGCCGTTCGACGTGCGCCGCAACCGCAGCAAGTTGCTCGACTTTTTCCGCACCGAAGCGCAGGGCGACACCGATGCCGTGGCGATGCTCGATCTGACCTTCAAGACGCTTTGCGGCCGTCCCGAATATGCCTGCGCCGACGTGCTTTGGGTGACCGACTTCCAGATTCCGATGCCGCCCGAACCGATGTTGCGCCAGATGCAGCTGCTACGCGAAAATGGCACGAAATTCTTCGGCCTGCAGATCGGCGAGACGCGCGAAAGCCATTGGCCACGATATTTCGACCGCATCTTCAAGCTGCCCTACGAGTCGCGCCTGCGTCCGTGGTATGTGCAGAAGTGAATTATTGGCCCGAAAATTTGGCCAATTACGCAAAAAGACTTAACTTTGCGCCGATTTATATTCAGTTGAACCGTAACACCCTATACAACTATGAATACCAGAGACATTTTCAGGACCCTTCTGTCCATTTTATGTGTGGCCAATGTCTGCCTCCTCCCTGCCTGTAGGGACGAGGATGTGGCCAAGCGCAGCAAGGCCGACCGCGTCCCCCTCCATCCCGTAGCCGAGCGATTGGCCGACACCCGCCTCGACGACACCGCATGGGAGAGCGGCGACCAGATCGGCATCTACGCCTACGACAGCGAGGGCGCGTTGGCCGACGAGGTGAACAGCAACGTCCGCTACGTCATCAATCCTGAAAACAACGGTTGCACCGTGGCCAATGACGACAGCACCATCTGGCTCCAGAAGGGCGAGACCTACAGTGTCGTGGCCTACTATCCATTTTTGAAGACCTTCAGCAGTGTGGACAATCCCAGTGTGCCGACGGTCTTGGTGCAGAATGTCAGCACCATCGTGGGCGGCGACAAGCCCGGCGCTGAACAACAATTGGCCACCCCAATGCCGATCTATATCATCTCCAACTGGGCCGACCAGAGCGACCTAACCGTCCTTGACCTCCTTTGGTGCAAGGAGGAGGGAGTTTCGGCCGATGACCCAGACGTCACACTTTCGCTCGCGCACCAGTTCTGCCGCGTGCAGCTCAACATCACCAT
>CACZAY010000133.1 GCA_902779265.1 uncultured Bacteroidales bacterium
AATTGGCCATGTACCTGCAAAAAGAAATCGTATGATTTTACAGACCCAAAACCTCACACCGTAAGCGATGATACGCCGTGCCCTGTTTGCGGCAATCTGCCATGCACGTGCGAAGGGCCTAAGACGAATCTGATAGACATCAAGCTGTCGAACGGCAGGAAGCTGTCGCTTGCGACGACATGGGAGCAGAAGATATTCTTCGGTGACGAGTTCATCAGCCTCGACGAATATGTGAAGAAACTCTTTGGTCGGATTCCTGAATTCTTTTCCGGCGCCGATGACCTGAAAGTGAAATGGTCGAACCCGGAGACCCGTGAGCAGTTGCTCAAGACACTGGATGAAGCGGGGTTTGCGGTTGACAAGCTGAACCTCTTGAAGAATATGCTGAAGATGCAGAGATGCGATCTGCTCGACGTGCTCGAATACATCGCCTACAACTCCACGCCTATCGAAAGGGCCAAGAGAGTGGAGGTCGTAAAGAAACAGTTTGTCAACTCCCTGGATGAAGAGCTACGCGATTTCGACAATCGGATTCTGAAAAACTATGTTGACTACGGTTTCCGGGAGCTGAGTTCTGACAACCTGAAAACCTACATCTCCATCCATTTCAACTCGATGAGCGATGCAAAGGCAAGGTTAAACATGACCGCACCAGACATACGGACGCATTACATCGAGTTGCAACGAAGATTGTATCAGGCATAGTTGCGTCTATCCGTTTTCTCGTTGAAAACAAGCCATCCCCAAATACCCATTATCAAACCCAACCTGTGAGAATATGAAAAACGACATTATCGAAGATGCAATCGAATATATCAAAAACCTTTTTGACAAAAGAGGCGACGGACATGATGTAGAGCACTCGCTCCGGGTGTATCGTAACGCATTGGCTATCGCCGACAAAGAACAGGGCTGCGATATTGAGACAGTAGCACTTTCGGCCCTGCTGCATGATGCAGACGACCACAAACTGTTCAAAAACGAGAACAATGAGAATGCACGAAAATTTCTGAACGACCATTGCGTTGGCAGTGAAAAGGCCGATTACATCTGCGAAGTCATCAATTCTGTTTCTTTCAGCAAAAATCGCGGAAAACGGCCGAATACCCTGGAAGGGAAAATCGTCCAGGATGCCGATAGACTCGATGCCATCGGAGCCATCGGAATCGCAAGAACATTTGCTTATGGTGGGGCCAATGGAAGGCCGTTTCACCTGACCATACAGCATTTCCATGACAAACTGCTGCTGCTGAAGGATGAAATGAATACCGAAAGTGCAAAGGAAATTTCGGGAAAAAGACATCAATTTCTGGTAGAATTCCTGGAAGAATACAGAAAAGAGACCTCTATTACACCCCGAAATTAAGGTTGTAATCCTGCTTTTGGGGAGGCATTGGCCTTATCCCTGACCTAAATTGAATGTTTTGGAGCACAACCCGGATAAGAGCTGAATAAATCGTCTTTGACAGACAGGAAACCGCAATCCATTGGAAATCAATATCTAAAGCAAGAATCGACCAGGCAATCTGTCATCTGTCATCTGTCATTAAGGATTTCAAGTTCTGCGATTTTGACTGTCAAAATGCCCATATATATAATATTTAAATTTTAAATATTATATATATGAACCTGACAACCATTTTTCTTAATGACAGATGACAGATGACAGATATTGCACGAAGGAGTGTCTTTTCCTGAAAAATGTCCGCCCAACACAGGTACGGCCCTCCTACTCCACGCCCTGCACCCAACAAGGGGGGGGAAAAAATTTTTCCCCCCAGATTCGAAAACCGCAATGGGGATGTCGTACCTTTGCAGCACGAAACAATTGATGTCCGAACCATCTATGAGGCTATTATGAGCGTACTATGTTGTTTATGCAGAACCTGTGCAGCGGAACACACGAGTTCCGGCTCGTCTTTTTTGATTTCTTCTCCAATAACCTGCAGTCAGCACACGACAAACAGAAACAGCACGAAAAAAGGAAGAGTTTCCTCTTCCTTCTCTCGTTATCATTTCATTGGCCAATGCCTTAATCCCGCCTGCTGCCCAGGATGCGCAACAGATGCAGGAAGAGGTTCAGGAAATCGAGATAGAGCGACAGCGCACCAATCAAGGCAATCTTGCGCACGTTGTCATTGGCCTCACTGCCGAAGCTGAAAATCAGCTCCTTGAACTTCTGGACATCATACATCGTCAGGCCACAGAATATGGCGATGGCAACGTAAGAAATCACGTATTCCATCATCGCGCTGTGCATGAAGAAGTTCACGACCGAGGCCAGAATCACACCCCACAAGGCCATGCCTGCGATGCGGCCCACGGTGGTCAGGTCGCTCTTCGTCACGTGGCCATAGACGGCCATTCCACCGAAGGTGCCTGCCGTAATCAGGAAAACCTTGAAGACTGACGCCTCGGTGTAAATCATCAGCACGGGAGCCATCCACGCGCCCATGATGACCGAATAGAGTGCAAACAACAGCGTTGCCGTCACGAACGACAGGCGGTTGATCATCCCGCTCAGGACGAAGACCAAAGCAAACGACGCAATGGCGAGGAAAATCATCATACCGCCGCTCAAGAACGTCTCAGCGAAGGGCTGCGAATGGGAGATGCGGTCCATCACGACGAAGGCGGTCAATGCCGTAATCGACAGGCCGGCCGTCATCCACAGATACATATTGCGATAGACGCTGGCAGTGGTCTCGGCCACTGTGGTCTCGCCGCTCGCGGTCGTGCGCGAGTACTCATAATCTTTGATATAAGCCATAATCTTAAAAATTTAGTTAAGTTCGTTTATGATGTGTATTGTATGCACCGATGCGAGAGCCGCCGTCTCGGTGCGCAGACGCTGGTCACCCAGGCTGACGGGGACATAGCCGTTCTTTATGGCCAATGCCACTTCATCGGCCGTAAAATCACCTTCCGGGCCGATGAGGACGCGCACCGCCGTGCCGGGCTTAACCTCGTGCGACAACAGTTTGCGCGGCTGGTCGTCCATACAGTGGGCGATGAACTTCTGCCCGTCGAACGGCTCGGCCAGGAAAGACTTGATGTCGGTCATCTCGTCAATTTCGGGCAGGGTGGCCTTGAGGCTCTGTTTCATGGCCGATATCGCAATCTTGCGCATCCGTTCGGTCTTGAGCTCCTTGCGCTCGGAACAACGGCACCGCAGCGGCGTGAAGCGGTCAAGCCCCATCTCGGTCGCCTTTTCGAGCCACCACTCCATGCGGTCGAGGTTCTTGGTGGGCGCGATGGCGAGTTCTACGCTGTATGGCCAATGCTCCTCGGCACGCGAGCTGATGACCTGCAGGCCGCAGTGCTTCGGATGGGCAGCCGTAATGGCGCAGCGGTAGAATGTGCCTTGGCCATCAACCACCGTAATCTCGTCGCCCTCGACGTGGCGCAGGACGCGGACGGCATGGACGGAATCCTCTTCCGACAGCTCGGGATTGCTTTGTATGTCAGCGCAATAGAAGATGATCATATTGTGAGGTTTAGAGGTTGTGAGGTTATAAGGGTTTATAAGGTGTTGAAGTAATGCCTTTAAAATGTTGCCCTCTTCGAGTAACTTACCTTATAACCTCACCGACGAAGCGACCTGATAACCAAATCTATCATTCCTCGCGCACGTGCTTGTACTCGAACAGGATGGCGAAGGCGATGGCAACGACCAAGGCATAGCCGGCGAAGATGTACCACGAGATGCGCCATCCGTCCAGGCTCATGAAGGTTGGATCGGCAGGATTCGTATAGACGAAATGGTTGATCACCTCCTTGGCTCCCAGCGAACCGAGGGTTGCGCCAAGGCCATTGGTCATCATCATGAAAAGACCCTGAGCCGACGAGCGGATGGAGAGATCCGTCTCTTTGTCAACAAAAAGCGAGCCAGAGATGTTGAAGAAGTCAAAGGCCACGCCATAGACAATGCACGACAGGATGAAGAGCCAAACGCCTGCACCCGGATCGCCGATGCCGAAGAAACCGAACCGGCCGACCCACGCCAACATGGCAATCAACATGACAATCTTGATGCCAAAGCGCTTCAGGAAGAATGGAATCAACAGGATGCAGAGAGTCTCGGAAATCTGCGAGAGGGAAACCAGCAGGTTGGCATTCTCGACGAAATACAGCCCCTTGTAGCCCTCATAATCGCCGAACGACTGGATGAACGGATTGGCATAACCGTTGGTAATCTGCAACGAGACGCCCAACATGAACGAGAAGATGAAGAAGAACGCCATCTTCTTCTCGCGGAACAGCGTGAATGCCTTCAGGCCCATTGCCTCAAGGACGCTCTGCTTGCTGCTTTCACGGCCAACGGGGCAAGAGGGCAACGTCAGCGCATAGATGGCCAGCAGGACGCTAAATGCGGCCGACTCGACAAACTGAAACGCCGTATTCTGGCACCAGAAATTGGTGAACCACATGGCGCACAGGAAGCCGATGGTACCGAAGACGCGGATGGGCGGAAAAGCCTTGACGGTGTCCAATCCGGCATGATCCAACGAGCTATAGGCCACGGAATTGCTTAAGGCCAATGTCGGCATATAGAACGTCACACTACCGGTATAGGCCCAGAAGAGCGCCGTGCCATTGATGGCCTCGCCACCCACGGCCGACAGACCAATCCAAGCCGACAGACCCATGAAGACGGCACTCATGAAGTGACAGAACGAAAGCAGACGCTGCGCCTGCACCCAACGGTCGGCAATGATGCCCATGATGGCTGGCATGAAAATCGAGACAACGCCCTGCATGGCGTAATAATTGCCAATGTCGCGGCCCAATCCCGCCTGGGAAAGGTACGCACCCATCGAAGTCAGATAAGAGCCCCATGCGGCGAACTCCAGGAAGTTCATGATGATGAGGCGAAGTTTCATGTTCATTGTTACTGTAATGTAAAGTTATTAGTTATAAGTTATTAGTTATTCATGGACAGATTGATAATAACCAATAACACGTACTTATCCCATCACGGCACTGGAATACGCCATAATGGGATAAGTTCCGATTCGTTTTTACTGATGCGTCGGACGCAACAGGTCGTTGACGGTCTTGACCGGGTTGAATGTCTCAATCGGCACTTCGACGAAGACGGTGTTCCAATCGGACATTGCGCCGTTCCAAAGGCCGGGCAATTCGAGCGCCTTCAGCTCCTTGCCGTTCTTCGACTTCTGGGAGATGAAGCCCGTCTGCGGGTCAACATGCTTCAGGAGGTCATAGCTCTTGCCGTTGCGGTCGCGGGTGGCGCACACCAGATCGACCGGATTGAAGTGGCTGCCCTGCTTGAACATGGCGACAGCATCGGCATTGGACATATCAATCTGTGAAGATTCGAGAATCTGGTCCTGGAACGTGCCGTCGGGGCTCTGGGCGACGAATGGGCCGCCGCCAGGCTCACCCACATTGCGCACCATGCCGCACACACGCAACGGGCGATTCAGCTTCTGCTTGATGTAGATGGCCAATTCCGTGTCGTCGAGCTGCTTGGTCTCGGGATTCTTGATATAGAGCTTCTGCTGGAGGAAGTAGAGCATGTCGATGAGCTGCTCGTGGCCGTATTTGCCCGATTCGAGCAACTGGTGATAACTGTAGATCTTCTGCTGCAGGCTGACCAGGACACCGCCGATGATCTGCTTGTACTTGACCGTGACGGCCTTCATTGCATCGGGCACGACGTTGTCGATGTTCTTGATGAAGATGATGTCGGCATTCTGCTCGTTGAGGTTCTCGATGAGCGCACCGTGGCCGCCCGGACGGAACAGGAGCTGGCCGTTCTCGTCACGGAAAGGCGTGTTGTCGAGGTTGGCGGCCAATGTATCGGTCGAAGCCTTCTGGACGGAGAACGAGATGTTGTAGCTGACGTTGTATTTCTTCTCATAGGCCGGCTGCTTCTCCTCGACAAGCTTCTCGAAGAGCGGCAGGTGCTCCGGGCTGACGGTGAAGTGCAAGTTGACCTTGCCCTCGCCATTGGCCGCATAGAGCGCACCCTCGACGAGATGCTCCTCGAATGCCTTGCGCACGCCATCGGCCGAACGGTGGAAAGTCAGGAGGCCCTTGGGCAATTGGCCATAGTTCAGACCCTTGGCCAAAAGGAGGTTCTCGACGACGGCTTTATATTGGCCAATGGCGACCAGCTCGGCAATGCCCTTGCCCTCGTTCTTGCGGCAGGCGGCGTCGAGTTCGCCGAAGAAGGCGAACTTCTCGATTTCGGCGAAGAACTTCTTTTCAAAATCGGTGGTCGGGACGCTGTAGTCG
>CACZAY010000134.1 GCA_902779265.1 uncultured Bacteroidales bacterium
GCATCCCTTGAACAATGCCTTGTAGCATGCCTTGGCCAAATTGTTGTGTGTGAGCTGTGGTACATTGGTCAACGATTCGCAGCCCTCAAACATGCTCTCGAAACAAGATTCTGCAAAGCCCCAACCTGCACCGAGTTCCGACGGAACATTGTCGGTCAATGACTTACAGCCCTTGAACATTGCCTTGTAGCCAGCAACGGCACGGCCCTTATTGAGCGGCAATGTCGGCGCGGTTGTGAGCGATTCGCAGCCCTCAAACATCGACTCGTAGCACGATGCGGCCAATGTTTCGGCAGGCAATTCTGGAACATTGGCCAAAGCCACACAACCCTTGAACATTGCCTTGTAGCATGAATTGGCCAAATTCTTTGATGTCAGAGTCGGTGCAGATGTGATAGCTTTACAATCTTCAAACATGCTTTCATACGCTGACGAGCCGATGTTTGTGTTTTGTCCGGTTGGCAGCTCTGGCGCGCTCGTCAGATTCTCACATCCGGCAAACAGCTTGTAGAACACGTAGTTGGGTACGGTGACATCGCAATTGGTCGTGCTGCCGTTCAACAGCAGGGCGACATTGCCGCTTGCAGACATCTGCGACGTAATCTTGAAGTTGTAGTAGTTGTCGGCATCCTTGCTGAAGTTGCTATTGGCCGATTTCGCACGGAAATAGACCTTTTGTTCGGCCGAGAGGTTGATCTGCGTGCCGTTCGTGCCGTTCCAGGCGTAGTCTTTCCATTTGCCGCCGTTGTTCGTGCTGTATTGCAGTTCGACGGTATAAGGCGTTCCGACCTTATTCAATTGTACCGAGCCGTTCTGCTCCGCCTTCAGGCAGAGATAGCTCGGGTTTACATTCCATCCGACGGGAATGTGAGAGGTGTCACTTATTCGATCCAGTTCTTCTGGACCAAAGAAGATACCCGATGTGCTAAACGGATATGTGCCTCCATCCGCTGCCCATTGGCTTGTGTATGAGCCCCAATTTGTAAATGCTACACTGATATAGCGCAGGTTTGTGCAGCCTTTGAACATTTCGGAATAACAATCGGTGGCTAACGATGTCGCTGGCAGACCTGGAGCTTCTGTCAGGCTGATGCACTCTATAAACATGCTGTGATAGCATTTGTTGGCCAATTCCATTGCTGGTAGTTCCGGTGCTGTTTTCAGAGATTTGCATAGGCTGAACATAAAGTGGTAGCAGCTATTGCTTAGTTTCGTCGCTGGAAGTTCTGGCGCTGCGATAAGATTTGTACAGTTTCGGAACAGACACAAATAACAAGATGATCCTAATTCCGTAGCTGGCAGTTTCGGCGCTGTTTTTAATGCAGTACAACCGAAAAACAATCGACAGAAAGCATAGCTTGGCACCGATTTCTGTTGCATCGTCCTGTCAAGCAGGGACATAATGTTGCCGCTCGCATTAAACGAGCCTGTCATTACGAACTGGTAATAATTTGAGGTACTATTGCTGAACTTAGCATTCCCTCCCTCTTTTGCACGGAAATAGATACGTCGTGTTCCAGCCTTGTTCAGCGTGATGGTGTGCCCAATGGTCGTCACGATGCCCGAAGAAGATGTCGTCGTGCCACCGTCCCATGTATAGTCGTTCCATGTTTGTCCGTCGTTTGTCGAATATTCCAAAGCGATGTCATCGGGCGTGCCGACCTTGTCAAGATGGATTTTCGAGCCGTTTCTTTCGGCCGAGAAGCACAGATAGTTATTGCTCGACGTGGTCGCCCAACGGTGGAAATTGTCTTTCGGGACGAGCGAAGCTCCATACGAAATCGGCAGACCCTCATTATATATAAAGGTGCCCGATTCAGGGACATTGGCCACCCAGTCGCTTGTCGCGTTGACCGATGTCCAGTCCGTGAAGTTCACCTTGAGGTATTCCAAGCTTGAGCAGCCGCTGAACATCTCTTTATAGCTGTTTGTGGCCAATGTCGTTGCTGCCAGTTCCGGAGCCGAACGCAGCGTCTTGCCGTTGCGGAACATACCTTCATAGCAGCCCTCGGCCAATGTCGTTGCCGGCAGTTCCGGAGCGTCCGGCAGGTACGTACACCCGTCAAACATCCCATTATAGCAGTTTTTGGCCAATGTCGTTGCCGGCAGTTCGATGTCGCCGGAATAGAGGCTCGCGCAGTTGTAGTACATATTCCGGTAGCACGATTCTCCCAAGTCGTAGGCCGGCATCCTGGGCGCCGTCTTCATCATGGTGCAGCTTGCAAACAATCCGTAGAAGCCATAGTCAGGTACATCCAGGCGCGAGCAGTCGCGGTGAAGCAGGGACATCACATTGCCGCTCACCGTCACATAGTCGCTGAACGAGAAGTAATAATAGTTGCTGGCATCCTTACTGAAAGTGGCCGAATTGTCTGTCGCCGTCGAGCGAAAATAGACGCGGTACCTATTGTCCTTTCGGTTCAGCGTGATATTATTGCCAATGGTGTAGTTGCTCCAAGAAGTGCCGTCGTGGGAATATTGCAGGTTGACGGCATTTGGATTGCCTTGCTTTTTGATGGCAACAGTGGTGCTTACCGATGCCGAAGTGATGCACAGCCAGTCGTTCGTCTCGTCAACTTCGGTCTCGGCCCAACCGGTCGGGATTCGGCTCGCGCCCATTTCGATGGGCAGGCCTTCCGGGCCGACAAAGGTTCCGCTGCCAGCTACGCCGCTCACCCAATTGGTCGTGGCGCTGACCACATCCCAGCTGGAGAAATTGACTTTCATATAATTCATGGCAGAGCAGTTATAGAACATCTCCCTATAACAGTCTGTGGCCAATGTCGTTGCCGGAAGTTCGGGCGCTGAGTTCAGACCCTTACAGCCGTAGAACATTCTGCGGTAACAACCGGTATTCAGATCCATGGCTGGCAGCTCTGGGGCTGCGTAAAGCAGTGTCTGGCCTGTAAAAAGGTTATAGAAACAATATTCAGGGACCTCAGTCTGAAGACATTCGGCATCAAGCAGCGACATGATGTTGCCGCTCAATTCCAGAAGTGGCGTCCCTTCTAAAGACCATTTGTCAAAGACTATTTTGTAATAGTTGTTTGTATCTTTGCTGAATGTGTGGTTCGATGATTTATTTCGAATGTAAACACTTATATGCCCGGTGAGCCATTGGCCAATGGTTACACCGACAGAGGCTTTTTTAGGGAAAACAGGAGGCCACCAAAATTGATAACCAGTTCCAATTTCTTCAACTTTAGTTTGTCCTTCTTTAATTATGAATGTACTCCAATTTATTCCATCGTATGAATATTCCAATTCGATAGGGTCTGGACTGCCCACCTTGATTACTTGCAGAGTCGCGGTAGTTAAATCGGTCCATCCACCATTCAAACTGAAACAAAGGTAATTCTTGTCGGGCTCGGCGATAGCCTGAACTGCAGTGAGTGACATGACGATGGCGAGCGCAAGACTGCGCCAGATGCGTGCAAAACCCGATATGCTGAACTTCATCATAATTCCAAAACTTAATTGCGTTTATTACTACATTCTCCTAGGCCGGAATCAGCCCCATATGTTATCACTCTCCCCGACACACAGGTCATCATCCCAGATTCCGCGTTGGAACGGGGAATCGAAATCCTCGACCTCCCCACCCTCAGGATTGGGATTGACGTATGCTCCACGGGCAGAAAGTTCCACACCACAATAGTGGTGCTCCGTCCTGATATCGATAAATCGACAATTGGGGCGTAAATACGGTTTCAAATCTTTCATTTTTGTGACGACAATACATAGATAGCAGTGCCTTGACTGCTTAATACATAGATAAATTGTAATGTTTTGAGCGGCGCGAATTTAGTGATTTTTCGCGTGCGTGCCCGCCAGCCTTGGCTAAAACTATGTTTTAAAAATCAAATTTATTACGTTTTTATATATTTGAAATGTTCAGATGTCAAAATAGAGAGTGATTTTCAGTCTAGCTGGATTTTCGTGGGGCGGGACAAAAAAGACTGGACAACTTCACAGTGTCCAGTCTCCTTGAAAAAATTGCTAGTTTTTCGATTTGAAAAATCCGTTAAAAGTTCCCGCGATGGGGAACCAGAGAACTACAAAAAAATTTTTACGTTTCAAGTGTGGTCGCTGAGGGATTCGAACCCCCGACCCTCTGCTTGTAAGGCAGACGCTCTGAACCAACTGAGCTAAGCGACCTTTGCGAAGGTTGGTCTTCAACCTTTGTAAGGCTAAGCGACCTTTGCGAAGGTTGGTCTTCAACCTTTGTAAGGCTAAGCGACCCTTGCGAAAGTTGGTCTTCAACCTTTGTAAGGTTAAGCGACCGGAATCGCTAATTTGCGGGTGCAAAGGTATGTCGTTTTTTGACACAATCCAAATTTTTCGTCAGAAAATGCTGTTTTAACTGCGATTTTTTTGTATTTTCGGCCAAAAAGACGTAATTTTGCCTCGATAAAAGGAATTTTTCACCAAAAAAGTGTTGATAACTTGATAACGGATTGGTTGCCGACCTCGGCCAAAGAGGTCCAGATGCGTGGCTGGGAGCAGTTGGACGTAATCATGTTCAGTGGCGATGCCTATGTCGATCACCCGTCATTCGGCGCGGCGGTCATCGGCCGTGTGCTTGAGGCCGAGGGCTATCGTGTGGCCATCGTGCCGCAGCCCAACTGGCGGGACGACTTGCGCGACTTCAGGAAACTGGGTCGGCCGAGGCTATTCTTCGGCGTGTCGCCCGGTGCGATGGACAGCATGGTGAACCACTACACGGCGGCGCGGCGCAGGCGCTCGGACGATGCCTATACGCCGGACGGTCGTGCGGGCCAGCGGCCGGACATGCCCAGCATCGTCTATTCGCGCATCCTGCGGGAGCTGTGGCCCGACGTGCCGATTGTCCTGGGCGGTATCGAGGCGTCGCTGCGCCGGTTGAGCTACTATGACTATTGGGAGGACCGGCTGCGTCCGTCGCTGCTCACCGAGTGTGATGCCGACCTCATCTGCTACGGCATGGGGGAGAAGACGATGACCGAGATTGCGCGTCGGCTGGAGACATTGGCCGATAGTCCGATGGAGCGTGAGGCGAGGATTGAGGCATTGGCCGACATCCCCCAGACCGTCGTGCGGCGGGCGAGGATTGAGGCATCGGCCAATGACATTGTCCTGCACAGCTACGAGGAGTGCCTGCGTGACCGCCGCTGCCAGGCCGACAATTTCCGCCATATCGAAGAGGAGTCGAACAAGTGGCACGCCGAGCGTATCTGGCAGGCGAGCGAGGGGGGCGTGGTCCTGGTCAACGTGCCGTATCCGCCGCTCACGACCGAGGAGGTGGACCGCAGTTTCGACCTGCCCTACACGCGTATGCCGCACCCGCGCTACAACGGAAAACGGATTCCGGCCTATGAGATGATCCGGCACTCGATCTGTATGCACCGCGGCTGTTTCGGCGGCTGTTCGTTCTGCACGATTTCGGCGCATCAGGGCAAGTTCATCGCTTCGCGCAGCAAGGAGAGCATTCTGCGTGAGGCCGAACAGGTGACGAAGATGCCCGACTTCAAGGGCTATATCAGCGATTTGGGAGGTCCATCGGCCAACATGTACCGGATGAGGGGCAAGGATCTGAAACTCTGTGAGAAATGCAAGAAGCCGTCGTGCCTGGCACCCGGTGTCTGCCCGAACCTGAATGCGGACCATCGGCCATTGCTCGAAATCTACAAGGCGGTCGATGCGCTGCCCGGCGTGAAGAAGAGCTTCATCGGCAGCGGTGTGCGCTACGACCTGATTCTGAACGACGGCAAGGAGGGCGAGTTCCACGACGTGAACATGAAATATGCCGAGGAGCTCATCTGCCATCATGTCTCCGGCCGATTGAAAGTCGCGCCCGAACATACGAACCCCGAGGTGCTCAAGGTGATGCGCAAGCCGCCGTTCGAGCTGTTCCACCGGTTCAAGGCGCTGTTTGACGAAATCAACCGCAAGCATGGCCTGCGCCAGCAGATCATCCCGTATTTCATCTCCAGTCATCCCGGCAGTACCGAGGTGGCTATGGCCGAGCTCGCCGCCGAGACGAAAAGCCTTGATTTCCAGCTCGAACAGGTGCAGGATTTTACGCCGACGCCCATGACGGTCTCGACAGAAATCTACTACAGCGGTGTGCATCCCTACACGCTCCAGCCGTGCTACTGTGCCCACAATCCGGTCGAGAAGCAGCGTCAGCGCGCCTATTTCTTCTGGTATCAGAAGGAGAATGTGCCGGCCCTGCGTGCCTCGCTGCTGAAACTGGGCCGTAAGGATTTGGCCGACAGGCTGTTCCGCAGTGCGGGTCAGGCCTATCGGCGGCAGCAGGATGATTATGGCCAATGGAAAGGCAGGGACATCGGCCACAACCCCAACCCGAACAAGAACAGGGACATCGGCCACGAAAAGAGAGACCGGGGGCCAAGGTCAAAAAAACGTTGAAGTCATGAAACTGCAAGTCATTTTTACAGGCCGGACGACGGGCAAGCTTTTTCAGGAGGCCATCGCCGATTACCAGAGCCGCCTGACGCACTATGTGCCGTTTGCCATCGAGGAGCTGCCCGACCTCAAGAACGCCAAAAATCTGAGTGAGGAGCAGCAGAAGGAGCGCGAGGCCGACATGCTGTTCGAGCGGATGCAGGCGGGCGACGTGCTTGTGCTGTTGGACGAAAAAGGCCGCGAGTTCACTTCGCGCGAGTTCAGTCAGTTCCTGGAACAGAAGATGCAGACCGTTTCCAAGCGGCTGATTCTGCTCATCGGCGGTCCGTACGGGTTCAGTCCGCGTGTCTATGAGGCGGCGCAGGGCAAGATTTCGCTCTCGAAGATGACCTTCTCGCATCAGATGGTGCGCCTCTTTCTCGTCGAGCAGATTTACCGCGCCTGCACCATCATGCGCGGCGAACCCTATCATCATGACTGATTTTCGCCCGATTTCTGGCAAAATTGGCCGTCATGGTAGAAAAAAGCGCCTGGATTGTGTAATATTTTGATAAAATTTTTGGCCAATGCGAAAAATTGCATACATTTGCAGCCTATCATTGTGCCCGTTGTGGTGAATTGGGCCTTTTCTCATTGGACATAATTACGTGAAAATTTTTTAACAGCTATGAAATCAAATTACACTTACCGTTACCCGCGTCCGTCGCTGACAGCCGACACCGTCGCGTTTGCCTACGACCAGAAGGACGGCATGCTCAAGGTGCTGCTTGTTGAGCGGGGCAACGAGCCGTTCCGTGGCAAAATGGCGCTGCCCGGAGGTTTTCTGGAAATCAAGGCCAAGGTCGATGCCGATGGCTTTGTCACCGAGGAGAAAAACGAGACACTCGAGGCGTGCGCGCGCCGCGAGTTGAAGGAGGAGACCGGCCTTGAGGTCAATTTCATGAAGGAGCTGGGCACGTTCAGCACACCCGGCCGTGACCCGCGTGGATGCACCATCAGCAGCGTGTTCTATGCCATTTCCCGGCCTGTCAACGTGCAGGGCGGCGACGATGCGGCCGCAGCCCACTGGTTCCCCGTACGTGAAATCCTGAAGGCCATCGAGAGTATGCCGAACGGCTTCTCGTTCCTCGCCTTCGACCATGACGAGATCATCAAGCGCGCCTTCAACCAGCTGCGTGTTGACATCTGTTTTGAGCCGGTCGGCCTGCTGCTGCTGGGCGAGACGTTCACCATGACGCAGATTCAGAACATCTATCAGGATATCCTGGGCCGCGAGTTTGATCGCCGCAACTTTGCGCGCAAGGTGCTCATCGCCGATGTCCTTGACCGCCTGCCGCACACGGGACGCAACATCCGCTACAAGCTCAATCTCGAGAAGTTCATGGCTTTGCAGGAGTCCGACCATCGTCTCCGCCTGCTCTTCGCCTGACATTGGCCATAACCCCAAGCCGCACGCATCCCACAGCCATCCATCTTATGGCCGTGGGGTGTCTTTTTGTCGGCCAATGCCCTTTCCCCGCGACCCACTTGAACGGTGCAGATGACCATTTGCCCCATTTTCGCCCTGCAAGCGCAAGTTTTGGGCGTGAACTTTATGGCCAATGAGATATATTTCGTAACTTTGCGGCCGTTTTTCTACACACTATCCAATACATTCTACTCTTTAAATATGATTAATCCCCGAGAGATACAGATCCGCGACTATAATTACGAGTTGCCCGAAGAGCGCATCGCACGCTATCCATTGGCCCAGCGCGACCAGTCGAAACTGCTCGTGTGGCGCAACGGAACCATCGGCCAAAAACATTTCTATGACCTGCCAGAACTGATTCCTGCAGGATCGATGATCGTGTTCAACAACACCAAGGTCATCCAGGCGCGTCTGCATTTCCACAAGCCGACGGGCGGTCTCGTCGAGGTCTTCTGTCTCGAACCCGAGCAGCCGAAGGACTACCAGCTGAACTTCGCTGCCGAGTACGAATGCGTCTGGACCTGTCTCGTGGGTAACAGCAAGAAATGGAAGGAGGGCAGCCTGAGCATGGAGGTCGCCCTGAAGGACGGCCGCCGGACGACACTCTATTGCGAGCGCGCTGGCGCATTGGGCGCCTCCCAGCAGATCCGGTTCTATTGGGAGCAGCCTGCATCGGCCAATGAAACCGTTGAAAACCAGCCTGTCTCGTTCGCTCAGATACTTGATGCCATCGGCGAACTGCCCATCCCGCCATATTTGAACCGCGCGACCGAGGAGAGCGACAAGGAGACCTATCAAACCGTCTATTCCCGCATCAAGGGCAGCGTCGCCGCACCGACGGCCGGCTTGCACTATACGGAGCGAGAACTGTCCGCCTTGCGCGACAAGGACGTTGATCTACAGTATCTTACGCTTCACGTCGGCGCGGGCACGTTCAAGCCCGTCAAGAGCGAGACCATCGAGGGCCACGACATGCACACCGAGTTCATCTCCGTGCCGCGCAGCGTCATCGAGGCCATCCTCCAGTTCAAGCTGAGGGTTGCGGCCGATGCGCCATTGGCCAACACCGAAACACCCCGATTCGTCGCCACGGGAACGACCTCGGTGCGCACGCTGGAGAGCCTCTATTACATCGGCGAAAAACTCCAGAAGAACCCGCAGGCGCACGCTGAAGAGTTGGTTGTCGGCCAATGGGAACCGTATGACATCGGCCACGAAATCACGCTCACCGATGCGCTGCGGAACATCATCGGCTACCTTGACGCAACAGGTCAGGAAAACCTCGTCACTGCGACTCAGATACTCATTGCGCCCGGATTCCCGTACCGCGTGGTCGATACGATTGTGACCAATTTCCACATGCCGCAGAGTACACTGCTCCTCCTCGTGAGCGCCTTCGTCGATGGCGAAAGTCTGGCGGGCGAGAACTGGCACAGCATCTACCGTTACGCGCTGGAACACGACTTCCGCTTCCTCTCGTATGGCGATTCCAGCATATTGTTCCGTTAGCCGATAGAAAATTGCAAACACTATTTGTCAATCGGTATAAAAACGCATAGCCACAGCAAAGTATTTGCGGCAAAAAGATGCTCTACAGCATATTTTTACGTATCTTTGCGGTGCTTTTTAAGGCAGGAAACAATTTACATTGTTCAAATAATAACAATTTAAAAATTTACAAAGATGACTAAAGTCGCTATTAACGGTTTCGGCCGTATCGGTCGCCTCGCTTTCCGTCAGATGTTCGAGGCTCCAGGTTATGAGGTAGTTGCTATCAACGATCTTACCAGCCCAAAGATGCTGGCTCACCTGTTGAAGTATGACACCGCTCAGGGTGGTTTCGCTGGCAAGTTCGGCGAGGGCAAGCACACTGTAGAGGCTACCGAGAACTCTATCATCGTTGACGGCAAGGAGATCAAGATCTCTGCCGAGAAGGACGCTGCTAACTGCCCATGGGCTGCTAACGACGTTGACGTTGTTCTGGAGTGCACCGGTTTCTATACTTCTAAGGAGAAGGCTTCTGCTCACCTCGCAGCTGGCGCAAAGAAGGTCGTTATCTCAGCTCCTGCTGGCAACGATCTGCCAACCA
>CACZAY010000135.1 GCA_902779265.1 uncultured Bacteroidales bacterium
TTTCGGTCCACTTCTACGCCGTGCGCGACTGGGGTTCGGAAGACGACCCAATCACCGGCATTCCGATGGGCAAAAAAGGCTCGGCCCTCAACTTCAACGACCAGCAGTATTACGAGATTGTGTCCAAGTCATTGGAAATCGAAGACATCATCCGCAAGCACTGCGCCGTCATGGACAAGTATGACCCGAAGAAGAACGTTGCCATCATGTTCGACGAGTGGGGCACATGGTTCAACGTCGAACCCGGCACCAATCCAGGCTGGCTCTACCAGCAGAGCACCATGCGCGACGCCGTCATCGCAGCCGCATCGCTCAACATCTTCCACAAATATACCGACCGCGTGAAGATGGCCAACATTGCCCAGGTAGTCAACGTGCTCCAGTCGATGATTCTGACCAATGAGAAGAACCCGAAAGACCCATGCATCCTGACCCCGACCTACTATGTCTTCAAAATGTACAAGCCACACAAGGAGGGCAAGTTCATCCCCGCCGACCTCACCTGCGAGTCCATCCGCGTGAACGACAAGGAGCAGGTACCCGTCGTCTCCTCATCGGCCTCAATCAAAGACGGCCAGATTACCCTCAGCCTCGCCAACCTCGACGTCGCCAAGCCGCACACGATTGCCATTTCGGCCGATGAAATGAAGCTCGCGCTCGTCTCCGGCGAGATCCTCACGGCCAAGGACGTCCACGCCCACAACGACTTCGGTCAGGCCACACAGGTACAGACCGCCTCGTTCAAGGACGTGAAGCAGAAGAAGGACGGCTCGCTCGTCGTCACCATCCCCGCCCACTCGGTGGTCACCCTGCAAGTGAAATAATTCAGTTTTATGGCCGATGGAACAGCGATGAACCATCGGCCATAAAACAAAAATCAAGGCTGATTCCTTTTTCGGGAACCAGCCTTATTCTTTTATTATCTTGGCCAATGAGACACCGCAATCACACGGAAAGCAGCGAATAGACACCATTGCCGATGCCCCACAAAGCAATGACGAACATCACGATGGCGATGGAGCGGTTGATGACCTTCAACGTCTTGAGACGGAAGTGGTTACGTATCTTGTTGATGAGCCAAGTGATAAGCAGCCACCAGGCAACCGCGCCGCAAGCAATGCAGATGAAAAACAAAAGATAAAAACCCCAATGATGCTCGGCCGCGACGAAGATGAAACCGACACGCGAGAACAGCATCAGGAAGAAGAAGACAATGGCCGGATTGCTCACCGTCAGGCCGAAACCCGAAAACAGATACTTGGCCACGCTCCAACCCGGAATCCGGCGTATCGTACGCACCTCAAGCGGCATCTTCGTGCTGGCCGATTCCTTGCTGTTCAGGGCCGATGCAGGGTTGCTGCGCCACAGATAGACGCCATAGCAGGCAATGAGGATGCCCGCCGCAAAAAGCAGGAGAATTTGATTCTGGTCAATCCAATCGACCACAAGACTGACGGCAAACGTAGAAAGGATGGCATAGAACAAATCACTGAACACGGCGCCTATACCCGTGAAAAAACCTGCCAACCGACAATGCCCCAAAGCAAGGTTAAGACGGTAACAGCGAAGAGGTCTTCCATTGTTGATTGCAGTTTGCGGTTTTTATCGATTTGCCAAATTTTCGGGCAAAGATAACAATAAAAATCCAAAATCGTACATTCATTTCAGTTTTTTTTGCTAATTTTGCACCCGCGAATAAGGATATAACATCTTTCACACATCAATAAACGCATAATAAAATGGTTTTTTTCTTTAAGCAGCCTTCGAACACGGTGCTTGCCGTGGCCATTGACCACAAGGTTGATGCGGAGGAAACAAATCGTCTGTGTTGGCTCTTCAGTAACGCCACCCTTCTCTCAGAGGAGACCCTTGCGGGCTGGTATGTCGGGCCCCGTCGCGAAATGATTACTCCGTGGAGCACCAATGCTGTTGAAATTACCCAGAACATGGGTCTGAAGGGCATCGCCCGCATTGAGGAGTATTTCCCCGTCAAAGACGAGAACGCGACTTTCGACCCGATGTTGCAGCGTTTGTATAATGGCATTGGCCAAGATTGCTTCACCATTGATAAACAACCAGACCCAATAGTCTATATTGACAACCTTGAAGAATACAACAAAAAAGAGGGCTTGGCCCTTTCTCCCGAAGAAATTAAATATTTGAATGACGTAAGTGCCCGCATTGGCCGTTCGCTCACCGATAGTGAGGTGTTCGGTTTCAGCCAGGTCAACTCGGAGCATTGCCGCCACAAGATTTTTGGTGGTACGTTCATCATCGACGGCGAGGAGAAACCTTCCAGCCTGTTCCAACTTATCAAGTTGACCTCCAAGGAGCATCCAGGTGAACTGGTGTCGGCCTATAAGGATAATGTGGCTTTCAACCGTGGTCCTGTTGTCGAGCAGTTTGCTCCTGCCGACCCAACCACGGCTTCGGAGTTTGAGGTAAAGGACTTCGAGTCGGTTATCTCGCTGAAAGCCGAGACCCATAATTTCCCAACGACCGTAGAACCTTTCAATGGTGCTGCTACCGGTACGGGCGGCGAAATCCGTGACCGTATGGGTGGCGGTAAGGCCTCTATGCCTATTGCCGGTACGGCTGTTTACATCACCTCTTATCCTCGCAACGATGAGAAAAAGAAGTGGGAGAATGGTATGGAGGCGCGTCCTTGGCTCTATCAGACTCCAGAACAGGTACTTATCAAGGCATCCAACGGTGCTTCCGACTTCGGCAACAAGTTCGGCCAACCTCTTATCTGCGGTTCTCTGTTGACCTATGAGTTCGAGAGCGATGACAAGAAGGACGCTGGTACCAAGTATGGTTTCGACAAGGTCATCATGTTGGCAGGTGGTGTCGGTTATGGCAAACTCCGCGATGCCTTGAAGGGTGAACCTGAGCCTGGCGAGAAGGTCATCCTGATTGGTGGTGACAACTACCGCATCGGCATGGGCGGTGGCGCCGTTTCGTCGGTCAATACAGGTAAGTATGCTTCGGGCATCGAACTGAATGCCGTGCAGCGTGCCAACCCCGAGATGCAGAAACGTGCATATAATGTTGTTCGCGCATTGGGCGAGAGTGACAACAACCCAATCATCTCTATTCACGACCACGGTGCTGGCGGTCACATCAACTGCCTCTCGGAGTTGATCGATGCTACTGGCGGTAAAATCTGGATGGATAAGTTGCCTATCGGCGACCCGACCTTGAGTGCCAAGGAGATTGCCGGCAACGAGAGTCAGGAGCGTATGGGCTTCTTGGTCAAGGACGAAGCTATTGACTACTGTCGCAAGATTGCCGAGCGCGAACGTGCTCCTTTCTACGTCATCGGTGAGGCTACCAACGATATGCGCTTCTCCTTTGAGCAGGCCGATGGTGTCAAGCCTATCGACTTGAGTATGGCAGATATGTTCGGCCATGCGCCAAAGACCTATATGCGTGACAATACTGTCGAGCACAAGTATCAGCCTGTAGTGACTAAAGTGGATGATATCCAGCAATATATCCAGGACGTGCTCCGTCTGGAGAGTGTGGCATGTAAGGACTGGTTGACCAACAAGGTGGACCGTTCAGTGACGGGTAAGATTGCTCGCCAGCAGTGTCAGGGCGTACTCCAGTTGCCATTGTCCGACTGCGGTGTCGTCGCTCTTGACTATCGTGGCAAGGCTGGTATCGCCACCTCTATTGGACATGCTCCTGCCGTTGCTTTGGCCGATGCTCCTGCCGGTTCGGTGATGGCTATTGCCGAGGCATTGACCAACATCGTCTTTGCGCCAATCAAGGGTGGTTTGCAAGGTGTTTCTTTGTCGGCCAACTGGATGTGGCCTTGCCGCAATGCAGGTGAAGATGCCCGTCTTTACAGCGCCGTTCAGGCCGCTTCCGATTTCGCTATCGACTTGAATATCAACATCCCAACGGGTAAGGATTCTCTCTCCATGACCCAGCAGTACAACAAGGCTGACGGCACCAGCGAGAAGGTCATCAGTCCTGGTTGTGTCATCATTTCTGGCGGTGCCGAGGTGACCGATGTCCGCAAGGTCGTTTCACCTGTCGTTCAGTTGGACAAGAGTACAGCGCTCTATTACATCGATTTCTCTTTCTGCGAGCATCGCTTGGGCGGTTCGGCTTTGGCACAGACCCTCAATAAGGTAGGCGACTCTGTTCCTACTGTGGTCAATCCCGAGTATTTCGCCGATGCTTTTGATGCTGTACAGGACGCTATCAAACAAAACTTGGTATTGGCCGGTCACGACATCAGTGCCGGTGGTATGTTGACCACCTTGTTGGAGATGTGCTTTGCCAATACCGAAGGTGGTCTCCGTATCAACCTGACCGAATTGGCAGAGGAGGATATCGTCAAGATTCTCTTTGCCGAGAACCCTGGCGTCGTACTTCAGGTCAAGGATACCAAGGCTTTCGAAAAACTGATGGAAAAGGCTGGCGTGGCCGTTGCCAAGATCGGTTATCCATGCGAGGAGCGTTCCGTCAATGTCCGCAAGGGTGACTATGTGGCCGACTTCGACATCGATCAGTTGCGTGATGTGTGGTACGAATCCAGCCACCTTTTGGACCGCAAGCAGAGCGGAGTGCAGAAGGCCGACGAGCGTTTCGCCAACTACAAGAACCAACCTCTATATTATCAATGGCCTAAGGGATTCACAGGCAAGATGGCACAGTATGGCATCTCGGCCGATCGTCGCAACAAGACGGGTATCAAGGCTGCCATTATCCGAGAGAAGGGCGTCAACTCCGAGCGCGAAATGGCCTACTCCATGTATCTGGCAGGTTTCGACGTGAAGGATGTACACATCACCGACTTGATTTCGGGTCGTGAGGACTTGAAGGATGTCAACCTTATCGTCTTCTGTGGTGGTTTCTCCAACTCCGACGTCTTGGGTTCTGCCAAGGGTTGGGCTGCCGGTTTCTTGTATAATGAGAAGGCACGCAAGGCCTTGCAGGATTTCTATGCACGTCCTGACACCCTTTCGTTAGGCATCTGCAACGGTTGCCAGCTGATGATCGAGTTGGGTCTGGTTGGCTCTAACCTCGACACCAAGAATCCTGACATCCTCAAGGCCGCACAGAATCCAGAGCGCGTCCACATGTTGCACAACGACAGCCACAAGTTCGAGAGCAACTTCATCAACGTGCGCATCCCGAAGAATGACAGCATCATGATGGGCTCTCTCTCCGGCTCACGCATCGGCATCTGGGCAGCTCACGGCGAGGGCAAGTTCGGTCTGCCAGCTGGCAAGACCATCGAGGACTACAACGTCGTGGCCAAGTATGGCTATGTGGCCTATCCCGCCAACCCGAACGGTTCGCCGGAAGGTCTGGCAGGTATCTGTTCGGCCGATGGTCGTCACCTCGCCATGATGCCACACCCGGAGCGTGCCATGTTCCCCTGGCAGTGTGGTTACTATCCTCAGGACCACAAGGACGACGAGGTTACTCCTTGGATTGAGATCTTCGTCAATGCCCGCAAGTGGGTTGTGGCTCAGAAATGATGAACCAAGAACGTCTTTGGAACAAAGAATATTTGAAGGCATGGAGTGCAAACTTCATGCTCTTCTTTTCATTCATGCTGGTGGTGCCGCTTCTGCCCATCTACCTGCACGAACGGTTTGAAGCGACATCCGAGATTGCCGGAGTCGTTTTGAGCGGCTACACATGGCTGGCGATGCTGTCGCGCGCAGGCAGCGGCTATATGGTCGATAACCTGCCACGCAAACAGGTGCTGGTCGTCTCGTGGTTCCTGCTTTTCGCATTCTTTGCGGGCTACGTGCTTGCCGGAAGCCTTTTCCTGTTCGCCTGCGTGCGCACATTGCACGGCGCACCATTTGGATTGACCAGTGTGGCCAACAGCACAGTCGCCATCGACGTCCTGCCCAACAGCCGACGGGCTGAAGGCATCGGCTATTACGGGCTGTCGAACAACCTCGCCACCGCCATCGCTCCCACCATCGGGCTGCTGCTCTACGAACGGTTCGGCGACTTCGACCTGCTGTTCGGGCTGTCGATGTTCGTGGCATTCATGGGGTTCGTCATCGACGCTACCATCCATCTGCCCGAAAATTTCAAATCGCCCGTCAAGCAACAGGTCGGCGGCTCCCTGATTTCCAAGCTATTCTTGACCGATGCCTGGTCATTGGCCATCTGCCAAGCCTGTTTCGGCATGTCCTACAGCGTTGTGGCGACCTATCTGGCCATCTATTGCGTGCAGAATCCGGAGACGACAGGCAACACGGGTCTGTTTTTCGCCGTATTGAGCGTCGGACTCATCGTGTCCCGTCTGACTGGCGGACGGCAGCTGCGCCGTGGACGAATCCGGCAGAACTGCACCGAGGGCATATGCATCTCAGCCTTCGGATTCCTGCTCTTCGCCGCCGTGCATCACCCTGCCGCCTACTACACATCGGCCGCCATAGTGGGCTTCGGCAACGGCCACATGTTCCCCGCCATGCAGATGATGTTCGTCAACCTTGCTGGCGACCGTCGGCGCGGTGTGGCCAACAGCACCCAACTGGCAGCATGGGATGCCGGTGCCGGCCTCGGTGTCCTCTTGGGCGGCGTCCTGGCCGGATGGTGGGGCTATCTGTCGTCATTCTGGCTGGCCGCAGCTGTGCAGGTCATCGGCGTGGTTGGATTCCTGCTGATTCCCGACAGGAAGACATCGGCCACAAACTAAGAAAAGTGCAAAAAAGCAAAAAAGCTGTCCCACCAAACCTCTCAATTTGGCGGGACAGCAATCGTTTTTATGGCCGATGTCACTCCTTCATCAGCTCCTTCAGACGAGTTTTCACATCGTCGGGGCTGAAATTAAGCAGACGCAGTTCAGCGGCCAGAGCCGGAAGTTTCTCGTCGAGCAGACGCCGCGTCCGCACTTCGTTGATGATTTGTGGAGCATTCTCGGCGAGGAAATTTCCCTTTCCACGCTTGCTGTAGATAATCTCCTGTTGCAGAAGGCGTTCGATGGTGCGCATCACGGTGTTGGGATTCACCTCAAGTTCGACGGCGAGTTCGCGCACAGACGGCAGCTGCTCGTCTGGCTTTATTTCACCACGCAACACCTTGTCGCACAGCCAGTCGTATATCTGCAAGAAGATGGGTTGTGCATTACTTTGAAAATCCATAGGCTTACGTTTTTATTTTTTTCGACACCATGTGTTGGCCAAAATGACCGCCACCAAAGCTATCACCATGATTCCTCCACCCATACACAGATGCAGTCGGACATCGTTCGGCCGTCCCATCAGGACAGGCATCGGAATCGCAACGGCCGTGAGAATAAGGACATTGGCCAAAACAAGACGCAACCGCTTCACGTTCACTTGCGCCCGTTCCTCTTCGCTGGCCGTGTTATAGCCGGCAATCAGCCCATCGCCTTTGCCCGAAAGAATCAGAACCGCCATAACGATAAAGGCCAATGCAATTATTGAAATCTTTATCATAGTGAAACACTTTTATTTTGCCTGCTTGCAACGCAGCTGGCGATAGAAGATGTAGCAGAATGCGGCGACGAAGAGTGGCT
>CACZAY010000136.1 GCA_902779265.1 uncultured Bacteroidales bacterium
GCCAATCGCGGATAAATCCGCTCTTGGAGCGCTTTTGCATGGGAGTTGTATACCAAATCACAGATTTGGACGACTCCTCAAAATGCCGTACCCTACAAAACGCGCATCTCCTTTACTGATGTTAAATCATAACAAAAGCCCTGCGAGATTCTACAGCGGATCTTGCAGGGCTTTTCTATTGAACGTCCCGAAGGTCCTATGAAGGTTCTATGAACAAACTCTCTCTGGATTATGAGGGTCATTGGCCATGAATATGTCCGAAAACATTTGGCAGATTGAAATAAAAACACTAACTTTGCCGCGTTTTTAAAGCATGTTTAAACAATGAGCGAACAACAGGTAGTCTTTACCAACGATATATGTCAGGCCTTGGCCGATTTCACAAGCGGCATCGGCCACGACAAGCTTTTCATCCTTTTTGACGAAACGACACGACAGCTCTGCCTGCCCGTCCTGCAACCGTTCATCGACGGATATGAGGCCGGGCACGCGGGCCGCAAGGTGACGCACATCGGCATTCCCGCGACCGACGAGTCGAAGACCGTCGAGAGCCTCACCCTGGTGTGGAGCGGGCTTTCGGCCAATGGCGCTACGCGTCACTCGCTGCTCATCAACGTGGGCGGCGGCATGGTGACCGACCTCGGCGGATTCGCCGCAGCGACCTTCAAGCGCGGCATCCACTTCATCAACGTGGCCACGACCCTGCTGGGTGCAGTCGATGCGGCCGTGGGCGGCAAGACGGGCATCAACCTGGGCAACCTGAAGAACGAGGTGGGCGCCTTTGCCCCGGCCGATGCCGTACTGATCTCGACCCGCTTCTTCGAGACGCTCGACCAGAAGAACCTGCTTTCGGGCTACGCCGAGATGCTGAAGCACGGCCTGTTGAGCGAGCGAGAGGCATTGGCCAAGCTTCTGGACTACGACATCCAGCACTGGGAGAACGCGACGCTGCTCCCCCTGCTCGAATATTCGGTCAACGTGAAGCGCGAGGTGGTGCGCCAGGACCCGTTCGAAAAGGGGCTGCGCAAGGCGCTGAACCTGGGCCACACGTTCGGCCATGCCTTCGAGACGTTCGCGATGAAGAGCCATCAGCCCGTGCTCCACGGCTATGCAGTGGCGTGGGGACTGGTCTGCGAGCTCATCATGAGCCAGCAGCAGTGCGGCTTCCCATCCGAGGTGCTGTATGAAATCGCCCACTACGTGCGTGACAACTATGGGCCGATGCAGTTCACGTGTGACGACTACGACACGCTCATCGAGCTGATGCGCCACGACAAGAAGAACGAGGGCGACGCCATCAACTTCACGCTGATGGAGAGCATCGGCCAACCCTCGCTCAACCATTCGGCCGACAAGGAGGAGATCGGCGTCGTGCTCGACATCTACCGCGACTTGATGGGCATCTGAAGTAAGAATGAAGTTTTCGGCCGATGGACATCGGCCACAAAAAAATACCCTAAATAATGACTATGAGAAGAATACTATTGGCCACAGCCCTCACCGCCTGCATCGCAAGCGGCGCACTCGCAGCTCCCGCCATGCGCGGCCTGCGCACCATCTCCCAACCCGACGGAACACGCCTGCAAGTCATCGCCTACGGTGACGAGCATTTCAGCGTGATGGCCGATGCCACATCCGGCATGTGCATCACGCGCGACGAGGCCACGGGATTCTGGAGGCCGATGACCGACGACGAGGCCACGCTCACCCTGCGCCAATGGAACACGGCACGCCGCGCCGCCGCTGCCGAGACCGCCATGATGGCCAATAATACACCCTCGACGGGCCACATCCTCGTACCGGTCGTTCCGGTCCAGTTCGCCGACTTCTCCTTCACCGGAGACAACGGCATGCCCGAACATCTCGACATCATCTACAACCAGGTGGACGAGACGCGCTACGCCATGACGGGCGCCGACAACAAGGACTACTACACGAGCGGCCTGCGTCAGTATTTCCGCGACCAGAGCGCTGGCAAGTTCGACCCCGAGTTCGTCATCTTCGAGCCAGTGACATTGGCCAAAAACCGCGCCTATTACGGCCAGAACAGCGGCGGCACGAAAGACGTCAACTACACCAACCTCATGCGCGAGGCCATTGATTCGCTCGTTGCACGTGGGGTCTTGGCCGATGCCTCACGGTTCGACAACGACGGCGACGGCACGATTGACCTCATCCACTTCCTCTACGCCGGACACGGCGAGAACACGACGGGCAACACCGAAGAGATCTGGGCCAAGAAGGGCCTATACGTCACGGAGGCCGACAACGGCGTGAAGACGGGCAACTTCATCCTCGTGCCCGAGCTCGGCAGCTATCGCAACGCGACCGTCGAGAGCGCCGTGGGCGAAAAGGCCCACGAGATGAGCCACGCACTGGGCCTGCCCGACTTCTATTCGACCAATGCGAGTACGGCCAATGACTGCTACGGCATGGACGGATGGAGCCTGATGGATCAGGGCATGTACGGCGGCGGCACACAGATTCCCGCCAGCTACACCCTGCACGAAAGGATGATGCTGGGCTGGTGCGACGAGCCGGAAGCCGTGCCTGCCGAGGGCAAAGTGACGCTCGAACCCATCGGCACCGCCGGCAAGGGACTCATCCTGCGCAATCCGGCCAATGCGGATGAATATCTCACCTTCGAGAACCACCAGCCCGACAACCTCTGGGACAAGATGTGGGGCAACGCCAGCTATTCCACCTACACCCGCGCACGCGGCCTGCTCATCACCCACGTCGATTATCAGGCGGGCGCCTGGACGTCGAACACGGTCAACAACACGCCCGCCCACCAGCGCTGCACCCCACTGCCGGCCGACGGCGAACTGCAGACCTACAGCCAGGTCCTGAGCCAGGAGATTACGGCATCGGCTTTCATCGCCAACCACTTCGCCGACGTCTATCCGGGCAGCGGCAATGTCAAGCAGCTCAATCCATTGGCCAACACGATGGCCATCTGGTTCACGGGCGACAGCATCGACATCGACATCACGAACATTGAGATTCTGGCCAATGGCGCTATGGAAATCACCTTCGGCACACCGGAGGACCCGATTCCGGACGGCATCGAGACGCTGAATGTGGCTGGGACATCGGCCAAGAAGAGGAACCGCGTCGTGCTGAAGGAGGGCCGTTTCTACATCCAGGGCCGTGACCTGTACGGCCGCAAGTGTGACGAGGAATAAGCATCGGCCACAATGACAAAGAACAAGGAACTGGAGCTGGCGTTCAACTACGCCCAGTACACGCAACGCAACATCTTCCTGACAGGCAAGGCGGGGACGGGCAAGACGACGTTCCTGCGCAACCTGCTGCGGACGACGCACAAACGCGCCATCGTGGTGGCACCGACGGGTGTGGCGGCCATCAATGCGGGCGGCGTGACCATCCACTCGTTCTTCCAGCTGGCGCCGGGGCTGTATCTGCCGGGCCAGAGCATCCAGCGCGACAGCAAGATGCGCTACGGATTCTCGAAACACAAGATCAACATCCTGCGGTCGCTCGACCTGCTTGTGATTGACGAGATCTCGATGGTGCGCTGCGACCTGCTCGATGCGATTGACGACGTTCTGCGACGCTATCAGGACCACTTCAAGCCCTTCGGCGGCGTGCAGCTGCTGATGATAGGCGACCTGCAGCAGCTGGCTCCCGTGGCGAGCGACGAAGAGTGGCAGCTGTTGCAGGCGGCAGGCTACCAGACACCCTACTTCTTCGGCAGCCAGGCGCTCCAGAAGACGAACTACACCGCCATCGAGCTGACCCACGTCTATCGTCAGGCCGACCAGACGTTCATCGACCTCCTGAACAACGTGCGCGACAACCGGCTGGACGCAACGACATTGGCCACACTCAACAGCCGCTACAAGCCGAATTTCCGGCCGTCGGACGATGAAGGCTACATCACCCTCACGACCCACAACTACCAGGCCAACGACATCAACCAGCACAGACTGATGATGCTCCCCACCGAACCGCACACCTACACGGCCGGAGTGAACGGCGACTTTCCCGAGGCCTCCTACCCGACCGACGCCCACCTGACGCTGAAGATCGGGGCGCAGGTGATGTTCTGCAAGAATGACCCGAACCGACTCTATTACAACGGAAAAATCGGACGGGTGACACAGCTTACGGCCAATGACGTGTGGGTCGAATGTACGGACGAAAACGGCCAGCCGCAGGACATCCAGGTCTCGCCACAGGAGTGGCAGAACACGAAATATGTCACCGATGAGAAAAGCGGCGAGATTTCGGAAGAGGTCATCGGCACCTTCTCGCAGATTCCGTTGCGCACGGCATGGGCCATCACCATCCACAAGAGCCAGGGCCTGACGTTCGACCGCTGTATCATCAACGCGGGCCAGGCGTTCTCGTTCGGACAGGTCTATGTCGCGCTGTCACGCTGCCGCACGCTGGAGGGACTTGTCTTGAGCACGCCCATCACGGGCAACGTCGTGATGTCCGACCCGACCATCATCAGCTACAACCATGCCATCCAGGAGAACCAGCCCGATGACAAGCAGTTGGCCAATGACCGCCTCGCCTGCATCGACCGCACCCTGTGCAGCATCTTCGACTACCTGCCGCTCATGACGCAGCTGCGCTATGTCGTGAGGTTGGCCGATGAGAAGCTGACGCGCGCCAACAAGCCTTGGGTCGAACAGGCCAAGCTGCTCACCGCCGACTGCGAGCAGCAGCTGGAGGCCGTCGGCCAGACATTCCAGGCGCAGATCCACCGGCTCATCCCATTGGCCACAACCTACGAAGAGAACACCCAGCTCCAGGAGCGCGTCAAGAAGGGCAACCAGTATTTTCTGGTCAAGACCACCCATCTGATGGACGACTTCATCCAGGCAGGCCTGCCCGACATCGACAACAAGGTCACGCGCGAACGTCTGGAACGCGAGTTCGAGCTGCTCAAACAGGACTACAGCATCAAGACGCGCCTGCTGGTGCGCACGGCGGGAGGCTTCTCGCTCGACACCTACTGGAACGCCAAGGCCGAGGTCACGATGCAGGAATCGGCCATCGGCCAACCGGGATACAGCGGCGGGAAGACTGCGGCGAAAACGGCATCGGCCAAGACCACAAAGACGAAAACGGCCGCCGGCGCGCGCCGACGCAAGAAACGGGAGGAATAGACATTGGCCAATGTCCCAATCCCGCCCCATCACGACACACACGAAAAAACAATTCCAACATCTATGAAAAAATCTTTTGTAACCATCATGGCAACAACCGCCCTGCTTACAGCCTGCGCCCCACAACAGGGGACAGAAGAAGACAGCGAGTACATCGGCAAAAGTGAAATCCAGACCCTCCGGATGACCCCCGAACTGCTCATGGAGCTGGGTCAGATCTCGGACCTACAGGCCTCGCCCGACGGCAAGCGCCTGCTCTACGGCGTGAAATACACCCGCGTCGCCCAGAACAAGAGCAACCGCGAGCTCTGCACCCTCGACATCACGTCGTGGACCAACGAGCCAGCCTATATCACCCACACCAAGACCAGCGAACAGGCCGCCACATGGCTTGACAACGACAACATCGCCTTCCTCGCCCCCGACGGTGACGGCAAGCAGCAGCTGTGGCGCATGAAGGCCGACGGCACCGAGCGCCGCCAGATCAGCCACACCGACCGCGACATCGAGGGCTACCTCTTCAGCCCCGACCGCAGCCAGGTCCTGCTGGTCATGACCATCCCCGTCAAGCATCAGGTGGACAGCACGCTCTTCGAAGGACTGGACAAGACCACGGGTATGCTGTTCGACGAGCTGAGCTACCGCCATTGGGACGGCTTCGTGACCGAGATGCCGCATCCCTACATTGCCGGGGTTGGGGCCGATGGGACATTGGCCGACAACAACCTCACCGACATGCTTGAGGGCGAACCCTACGAGTGCCCGATGCGCCCCTTCGGCGGCACCGAATCGTTCGCCTGGAGTCCTGACAGCCGCAAGATTGCCTACAGCTGCCGCAAGGAGACCGGCACGACCTACGCCTTCTCGACCCGTTCGAGCATGTACCTAT
>CACZAY010000137.1 GCA_902779265.1 uncultured Bacteroidales bacterium
AAGATGAAGCGCGGTTCGTCGGTTTCGGATTCCCCATTGACTTCCAGCACGAAGGTGCTCTGACCGCCGAAGGTCTTTTCGGCATTGGGGCCGATGCAGGGGCTTTCGTGCTGCGTCCACGGCCCCCAGATGCTCGGTGCGGAGAACATCCGCGCGGCGTTCGGCTCCCAGCCCGTGCAGCCCGATGTGATCATCCAGTAGGTGCCGTCGTGCTTGAACAGGGCGGGTGCCTCGTTGTGTCCGGCCGGTGCTACGCGAGTGTAGCGGCCAGTGTGGTGCAGGAAGTCGTCGGCCAATTCGGCGATGTGGAGCGTCAGGTTGTCCTCCGACGAGAAGATGTGGTACGCCCGGCCGTCGTCGTCCACGTAGAGTGTCATGTCGCGCGACATCTGTCCGCCCTCGAAGTCGCGTTTCACGAAGAGACCTTGGCCGATGGCGCGATGCCACGCCGGTGTCCACCATTGCTTGAAGTGGGCGATGTCGAGCGTGTCGATTATGGCCAATGCCTCGGCGTCGAACTCCATCGGCCAACGTCCCGCATCGGCGCGCTGCGAATAGAGGAAGCGGTAGGGGCCTTCAGGTGCATCGGCCACAGCCACGCCGAACCGCGCCGCGTTGTAGCCCTGGCCCTTCAGTTCGAGGTGGAACCACATGCAGAATTTGCCCGTCTGTGGGTTGTAGATGACCTTCGGACGCTCGATGATGCAGCCACGTTCGATGTCGCTGCCCGCCGAGTCGCTCACGGCGAGAGCCACGCCGCAGTTCCGCCACGTCGTGAGGTCGGTCGAGGCATAGCAGGTCACGCCGACGAGGGCGTTGCTCGTGTGGTCCGACTTGTGTTCGCCGAACCAGTAGTAGGTGCCGCCGTGGCGCAGGATGCCGCCTCCGTGTGCGTTGATGTGAGTGCCATCGGTGTCGGGCCAGATTTCGCCGCTGCGGATGGTCTGTGCGCTTGTGGCCAATGCAATGAGGGCGAAAAGTGTGGTGAATAAGGTTCGTTTCATTGAGTTGTGAGGTTTTGAGGTCTTTAGGTTATGAGGTTGATGACAGTATGTTATAGTTTTCTGTGCAGTTTTTTAGAGTTTTTGGCCAATGCCCCAGACGAATCACTTCATCCGCTCCATCAGTTGCCTGATATCGTAGTCGAAGTTATGGAATCCGTCAATGCGGAGGTCTTCACGCACACGGCGGCCGTCGGGCGTGATGGTCTCGTAGTGCGGAATGCCGTTGAAGCGGAAAAGCTCCTGCAGGCGCGTGAAGTCGGCATCGAGGACGCATATCGCCTCCTCGTCGGCCAACCATTCGTTGACGTATTTCCGGTAGGCGTCGCTGCCCTCGGTGGTGCGTTCACCGGCAATGAAGATGAGCTTCACGTCGTCGCGCTTGGCCACCTCGGCACGCAGGGCCTTGCTGTCTTGGATGGCCATGCGGCATGGACCGCAACCCATTCCCCAGAAGTCGATGACGAGGTATCGGCCGGGATATTTTTTCGTGAGCGAACGGATGAGGTCGGCCGATGGATTATCGGCAGGCAGCGGCTCGGCAAGCTCAGTCTGTGCCATCTTGCGGGCTTGATACTGTTCGGCCTTCTGGCGGATGTAGGGGTTGGCCAATGCCTCAAGGTAGAGCGGCATCATCTTCGAGAGCGTAGCGAGCTTGGCAATCTCCTCTTGCTTCAGGTCATCGCTCCAAGACTCTTCGGCCATGATTTTCTGAGCCTGTTCCTCCTCTTCCCGCCACGTGTCGAAGTCGCTGAGCATCTCCTTGTAGAGGCATAGCTGTGCCATCAGGTTGTCCGTGGCGATGCCCATCAGTTCACGCAGGGCGGCACGCACATTGGCCAATGTCTTTATCTCGTTTTCCGCGTTGATTATGAAGCCGCCGTCTGTATCGGCAATGCCTTTGTATCTGCGGGTCATGATGGGCTTGCAGAACTGGATGCGGTTGAGCGCGAAGTGGTAATTTTCGATTGACAGCAGCAGTGGGTTGTCAAAATCCACGCGGTGCAGTGCCTTGTAGTTTTCCATGCGGTTCAGTTCTTTCCACTCCGCGCTGTCCAGAATCACGGTGTGGTAGATGCCGTCGCGTTTCTCCTGCTTCTGTAGGTCATATCGATGATACATCGCGTAGCTCATGAACGACTCGGCGAAGTTGACCTGCATGTCGGCCAATGCCAAGTGCATCTCCATCGGCGTGAAGTGCAGGCGGCGGCTCTCGGCCTGCAGGCGATAGAGCATGTTCCGCCACGTGCGTTCGGTCACATCGGCCACCTCACTGAACTTTCCCTTGAACCGCAAGAGCGGGTGCGACAAATCGCTGAAATCCAAGTTCGACTTCAGCCAACGCTCCACCTCACGGCTGCTGCCGCTGTTGTATTGACATTCATATTGGCCGATGTCATTCCTCCGCACGGTGATGTCGATGGTCTCACCGGGGCGTGCGAAGAAGGGGATTTCGCTGAGGCCCACTTTCGACTTCTGCGCGCGGAACACCTGCCGGATGGGATAGCTGGCCAGAAAGCTTTTTTCGAACGTGCCATCGGCCAAGATGTTGAGCACCAGTGTCGCGTCGTCCTTCTCGAATTCATCCTTGAAGTAGCACTCCATCGACGTAAAGCCGAACGTCTCGGCATCGTAGCCCTCGATGCGGCCACGGACGGTGATGCTGTCGGTCGCAAGCCAGTCGCTCGGCACGGTGTAGGGGTTGGCGGCCAATAGTTCTTCGGGTGTCGGTGCGTGCAATGCTGTCTTGCTGTCGTGGATGCCCAGCAGCATGAACGCGTCGGGACTGTAGCCTTCGATGAAGTCGAAGACCTGCGTCTTGCGGGGCAACGGCTCGAAGTGCATCGTGAAGTCGGTCTTTCCGCTTTCGGGCGACTGCACCCACTCGTCAAGCTTCAGACCCTCGGCCGAGCGCAACGGAAAGCGGTTGCCCGCCTCGTCCCGCAGGTAGCTCGCGCTGACGAACATGTACCAATCTCCCGGCTTATCGTCCATCGTGAAGCGCACGGTGGTTGCGGTGTCGGCCAATACGACTTCGCGCGCTTTCAGTTCGCCGTTGTGTACGTTCACACAGGCCATCACCTCGGGCGACTGGATGGTCTTGTAGATTTTTGCCTGCGCTGTCCATGCCATGAGCGCAAGCAGTGCGGTGAATAAGGTTAGTTTCATTGAGTAAGTTTTTTTGAGGTTAGGTGAATTATACGGACTTGATTTATCGGCAAGTTTTTTTGTTCAATTTTTGCTGCAAAGATGGTGATTTTTTTGCCGATACCGGCAAGAAAAGGGGCTTTTTGAGGGGTTATAAGGTTATGACCAATGTTTCGGCAGGCTCATTTCATCCGCTCCATCAGTCGCCTGATATCGTAGTCGAAGTCATCGTAGCCGTGGATGCGGAGGTCTTCACGCACACGGCGACCGTCGGGCGTGATGGTCTCGTAGTGGGGGATGCCGTTGAACTGGAACAGTTCTCTCAAGCGGTCGAAGTCCCGATTGGTGAGGCAAATGGTCTCCTCGTCGGCCAGCCACTCGTTGACGTAATTGTGATAGGCTTCGCTGCCATCGGCGGTGCGCTCTCCAGCGATGAAGACAAGCTTCACGTCATCGCGCTTGGCTACTCTGGTACGTAGGTCTTTGCTCGCTTGGATGGCGGCGCGGCAGGGGCCGCAGGACATGCCCCAGAAGTCGATGATGAGGAACCTGCCTGGGTACTTGGCGTTGAGATTTCTGATGAGTTCAGCCGCAGGGATGTCAGGCAGAGGCGTGGCGAGTTCGGTCTGCGCCAGTCGGCGATCGCGGAATTGTTCGGCCTTCTGGCGAATATAGGGGGTCTTCAAGGCATCGAAGTACAGCGGGAACAGCCTATCGAGCAAATCATCGGTATTGCGCCAAGTGTCAAACTCCTGAGCCATTTCCTGATAGACGCACATTTGCGCTGTCAGGTTTTCCCTGTCCGTACCCATGAACTTGCGCAGGGCAGCAAGGCCGTTGGCGAGTTTCTTAGAGTAATTCTCATAGTTCACTACCATGCCGCCTCCCTCGCTGAGGATGCCCTTGTACATGTCCTCTCTGACGGGCTTGGCATACTGGACGCGGTTTTGCAGGAGGTCATAGCTACTGCTGGCGAAGAGCAACGGATTGTCGTAGTCGATGCGGCGCATGGGGGCGTAAGTCTCGTAGTCAAGATACTTCTTCCACTCCTCGCTGTCGAGAATCTCAGTGTACCAGACGCTGTCGCGCTGCTCGTGTTTCACCAAGCCATTAGCAATTCTCACGACACAGCCGATATAGTCCATTCCGAACTTGGCCTGAAGGTCGGCTAGCGCCAGCTGCACTTCCATCGGTGTGTAGTCCTCACTGCGGCTCACCTTCTGCAGTCTGGCCATCGCCCGCTGCCACACCTCGTCGGCCACCTCGTTGGCTTCATCAAACGTTCCATCGAACTTCCACAACGGCTTCGTCACGCCCTCCAGTTTGCGCTTCGTGCGGAGCCACCGCTCCACATCGCGGCTGCTGCCACTGTTATAGACGCACTCGTAGAAGTCAAACATGACCTTGCGCACAGTGATGTCGATGGTCTCGCCGGGGCGGGCGAAGAAGCGGATGGCATTGAAGTGCACCTTCGATTCGTCGGCAATGAAAGAGTTGCGAACGGGGTGGCTGGCCAGGAACTTCTTGCAGAACGTACCGTCGTCGGCGATGTCGAGCACCAGCACCGTGTTGTCCTTCTCGAATAAGTCGTTGTAATAGCATGCCATCGACGTGAAGCCGAAATGCTCGGCATCGTAGTCCTCGATGCGCCCTTTGATAGTGATGGTATCGGTCTTAAACCAGTCGGCGGGCACCGTCCACGGATTTGCCTCGACGATTTCCTGCATCGTCGGCGCGTTCATGACTTCGATTTTGTCAGAGACGAAGGTCACGACTTTCTTGACAACGACCACTGCTACGAGTGCGAGCAGTAAGGTGAGGATAAGGTTGGATTTCATGAAGTTTGCAAGGTTTTAAGTTCAATGGATTATTCGTATTGGACATTGAAATAATCAAGCAATGACCGGAATTGGTCTTGGGCCGTGAGGCAGGTGTCGGTCAGAAAGCCATTGACGTGTCCCCACTCCTGGAGTCCCCGATAATAGAACAGTTTGAGGTCGTCGGTGATGATGAACGGGACAATGCCATTGGCCAAACACTCCTTGAACATGAGCAGTCGCCCCACCCTTCCGTTGCCATCCTGAAAGGGATGAATCCGTTCGAACCGCACGTGGAAATCGAGTATTTCGGCCAATGTCTTTCGTCGGCAGCGGTTATAGTCGCTGAGCAGAGCCTTCATCTGGCGGTGGACTTCCTTTGGGGAACAGGTCTCTTGGCCGCCCACCTCATTGGCCAACTTCTTGTAGTCGCCCACGGCGAACCATTCCTTCCGGCTGTCCGACGTGCCCGATTTCAACAGTCCATGCAGCTGCTTGACGAGGCTTTCAGTCACTTGCTCTTCGGCATGGTCAATGATAAAGTCTATGCAGCGGAAGTGGTTCACCGTCTCGACGATATCATCCACATTGAGCGTTTCGCCGGCAATGCCAATTGTGTTCGTCTCAAAGATGTAGCGCGTCTGGTCGTGCGTCAGACGACTGCCCTCAATATGGTTGGAATTGTAGGTCAGATCAATCTGCGTGCGGTGGTAGATGCCGCCCTTCAGGTGCGACTCTTTCTGTTCGCGCAGCATCGCCAGTAGTGGAGACATCGGCTTTCGGGTTGCCTTGCGTTGTGGCAGAACGGCATCCGCAGGGATGTTCCATGTCTTTCCCGTAAGAAAGGCACCTTCAATCTTTCCGCTGGCGCAATAGTTGCGGGCTGTGCGCTCGGAAATGCCGAATTTTTCGGCGAACTGCATCGCTGATAAATACTCCATCATTTTTTCTATCGGCAAGTTTTATGTTCAATTTCGGCTGCAAAGATAGTGTTTTTTGCCGATACCGGCAAGAAAAGGTGCTTTTTGAGGGGTTATATG
>CACZAY010000138.1 GCA_902779265.1 uncultured Bacteroidales bacterium
CCTCTTCTGGCCAATAGAAAATCTCTCCATTGGCCGAACTGCACTTGCTGCCTTGTGCGTCTGCATAAAAAAGTTTCTCTTCGAAGATGTACTCTTCGCTGCCGGTCGCTGCGGTGAGCGAGAAGCCGCCGCCCTGCTCGGTGAGGGTGGAGATGGTTGCTTCCTGCGCATTTAATAGTCGCGTAGCGCGTGGCATGTAGGTGGACACTTCGATGGGCTTGCGTCCACCGTCACTGACAGGAAGATTGCTCTGTTGTGTAATCTCTTCATTGGCGCACCCGGCCAATGTTACGGCTGCGAAAGCCGCCCAAATGTTGATTCTGTTCATAGTAGTATTTATTAAAAATTACCAAGTGTCTCTGAACTGCGGATTAGATAATCGGCTGGTCATCGTCAGACCAACGCGGCAAAGATAGCGATTTTTCCCGAAACAAGACTTTTTTTCGCTAAAAAAGAGTCGTTTTCGCTTTGGTTTCGGAAAATTTTACTATCTTTGCGCAGTCTTTTTGGTAAAAATCGTTGAATCAGCGTGATTGGACGCGGTTCTGTTGCCTAAAAAACAATGAGAAAAATTGTTGTCATAGTCAATCCGATCGCAGGTGGAAAATCGAAGTCCAATGTGGCTGAAATTGCACGGCAGGTATTTCCTGCGTGCGATTTTTGTGTGGACATCGCCGAGACCCGATATGCCGGACATGCCTATGACCTGGCAATGCAGGCGATGGCCGATGGCGCAGAAAGCGTCGTCGCCGTGGGTGGAGACGGCACGGTCAACGAGGTGGGCCGTGCGCTGATCAATGACACGTCGGTCAAGTTCGGCATCGTGCCGATGGGCTCCGGCAACGGACTGGCGCGACATGCCGAGATCCCGATGGACGTGACCGGCGCCTTCGAACTCATCCGCGCGGGGCATAGCGAACTGATTGACTACGGCGACATGAACGGTCACATCTTCTTCACGACCGCCGGTACGGGCTTCGATGCAGAGGTGGGCAAGCGGTTCGCCGAGATGGGCAAGCGCTTCAGTTTTATGGGAAAACGCGGCCCAGTGACCTATCTGCGGGCCATATTTGAGATGGCAACGACCTATTTGCCCAAAAACTACGTCATCATGACCGACGAGGAGGTCTTCAGCCAACGGGCCTTCCTCATCACGATAGGCAATGCGGCGCAGTGGGGCAACAAGATCTACATCACGCCCAAGGCCAGCCAGCAGGACGGCAAGTTCAACATCTCGATTGTCAAGCCGTTCCTCTATCTGGAGGCTCCCGTGATGGCTGCCCAGCTGATGAACCGCAGTTTCGACCGCAACCAGCATGTGCGCAGCGTCGAGAGCCGTCATGTGCGCATCCTGTGTAACGACATTGGCTACAGCCACGTGGACGGCGAACCCATGCTGCTCAAGTCGCCGCTTGACGTGACGATGCACGCCGCCGGCCTGCGCATCATCGTGCCCAGGGAGCGGAAGAACATTTTGTAAACGAGGGTTTCATTGGCCAATGCCTTTAACCCGCAAGACCAGAGAACCTAAAAAACTAAAATAAAAATGGAAGATAAGATCTACGACGACAGCGAAGCCGTCAAATTCATCCAAGAGCACCTGCCGCAGGAAGTGCAGGGCAAATATACCGACGATGACATCCTGCTCATGACCGACATCATGGTCGAGTTCTACGAGCGCAACGGCTGGCTCGACAGCGACGAGGACGAGGAAATCGAAATCGACGTCGAGGAGATTGTCAACTATGTGGCCAATGCCTGCAAGAAGGACAAGGATTGCAAATTTGACACCAATCCGGAGCTCATCCGCTGGGTCATCGAAGCCGAACTGGACTATGAAGAAAGTCTTGCTTAGTCTGTTGGCCTTGTGTGCCGCGTCGGGCCTCTGGGCGCAGGATTACGAGCGCATGTCGGCCTACGAAGAGGAGCTCTTCGGCAGCAAGATGCACGTCAACGGCTCGTTCGATGCCCTGCGTCAGGTGCGCCAGTACTGGAATCAGGAATATGCCCGGCTGAAGGTTTACGACAAGTATCAGATTGCCCTGTGCGGCGACGGCGAGGCGGTCTTCAAGGTCACGATGCCGGCCAACCTGCTTTTTGAGGCCAATGAGGCGACGCTGCTCTTTCAGGCCGATGGCATTCTGCGGCCCCTGCTGCGTCTCTTGCGTGGCAAGGAGGCAATGGCTTCGGTCGTGGTGGCCTGCTGCAGCGACAACAACGGCAGTGACAGCTATCTGGACAGCTTCACCCGCAACAGGGCGCGTGCCATCTGCAGCTGGCTGGAGAAACAGGGCGTTGAGGTGGCCATCTACGGCTACGGCATCGGCAACCACGTCCCGCTGAATGACAACAGCACATTGGCCGAAAGAGAAGAAAACCGCCGCGTTTCGCTCTATCTCGTGCCGAACCGCCAGATGATGAAGTTGGCCAAAAAGGGCAAGCTCTCAATCGACAAGTCTATGGCCGACAGATGATTGGCCGAAAAAATAGAAAGATAACAAAACAAGAATATGGCAAAAGAATTAAGCAAGATGACCAAGCGTTCGGAGGACTACTCGAAGTGGTACAACGACTTGGTTGTGAATGCCGATTTGGCAGAACAGTCCGCCGTGCGCGGTTGTATGGTAATCAAGCCCTACGGTTATGCAATCTGGGAAAAGATGCAGCAGGAGCTGGACAAGATGTTCAAGACTACAGGTGTGCAGAACGCCTATTTCCCGCTGCTCATCCCTAAGTCGTACTTGTGCCGTGAGGCCGAGCACGTCGAGGGATTTGCCAAGGAGTGCGCCGTCGTGACCCACTATCGTCTGAAGAATGACCCGAATGGAGCCGGTGTTGTGGTCGATCCTGAGGCCAAGCTGGAGGAGGAGCTCATCGTCCGACCGACGTCGGAGACCATCATCTGGGCAACCTACAAGAATTGGATTACCTCTCACCGCGACCTGCCAATCCTCTGCAACCAGTGGTGCAACGTGATGCGTTGGGAGATGCGTACACGTATGTTCCTGCGCACGTCGGAGTTCCTCTGGCAGGAGGGCCACACCGCCCACGCTACCAAGGAGGAGGCTGCCGAGCGCGCCATGCAGATGATCAACGTCTATGCCGACTTCGCTGAAAAGTGGATGGCTGTGCCAGTCATCAAGGGTCCGAAGAGCCCGAACGAGCGTTTCGCCGGTGCATTGGACACCTTCACCATCGAGGCCATGATGCAGGACGGCAAGGCTCTGCAGGCCGGTACGTCGCACTTCCTCGGCCAGAACTTCGCCAAGGCATTTGAAGTGACCTTCACCAACAAGGAGAACAAGCAGGAATACGTTTGGGCAACGTCGTGGGGCGTTTCTACGCGACTTATGGGTGCGCTCATCATGACCCACTCGGACGACAACGGTCTGGTGCTGCCTCCAAAGTTGGCTCCAATCCAGGTTGTCATCGTGCCTATCTACAAGAAGGCCGAGGAGCTTGCCGCCATCAGCGAGCGCGTGCAGCCTTGGGTCGAGGCATTGCGTGCCAAGGGCATCAGCGTGAAGTATGATGACGCCGACAACAAGAAACCGGGCTGGAAGTTCTCTGAATATGAGTTGAAGGGTATTCCTGTGCGCCTTGCCATTGGCCCCCGCGACCTCGAGAGCAACACCGTCGAACTGATGCGCCGCGACACGTTGGAGAAGGAGACCGTCGGCCAAGAGGGTATCGTAGAGCGCGTCGAGGGTCTGCTGGAGGATATCCAATCGGCTATCTTCGAGAAGGCCCGCAAGATGCGTGACGGCTACATCCGCCGCGTTGACACTTGGGAGCAGTTCAAGGTCGAAATCGAGAAGGGCGGTTTCCTGCTGTGCCACTGGGACGGCACCGTCGAGACCGAAGAGCGCATCAAGGCCGAGACCAAGGCAACCATCCGCTGCATCCCGTTCGTCGCTCAAGATCCTGAAGACCTGAAGCCGGGCGTCGATATGGTGACCGGCAAGCCATCGGCCCGCCGCGTGCTGTTCGCAAGATCATATTAAGACCCACTCCCCAGCCCCCTCCCGTTAGATAGGGAGGGGGAGTATATACCTTCATTCAGTCATGATAAGGAAATATACCATACTCTTAAAGCTCACTTTCAAATCGTTGAATTGGTTTGAGGTGAGCTTGCTTTGTGCCATTCTGGCGCTGTCGGTCGCATCGTTCGTGTTGAAGGGCAATTTTGCCGATGCCAATGCGTGGATTGCTGCCGTGGCCGCCATCCTGGGCGTGTTCTGCGTCGTGTTAGGAGCGAAGGGGTCGATGGCCAATTGGATTTTCGGCACGGTCGAGGCCTTCCTGCACATCTACATCTGTTTCGTGACGCACATCTACGGCGATTTTCTGCAACGTCTGTTCTACAACCTGCCGATGCAGTTTGTGGGCTGGAAACAGTGGGGCAAACGCAAGCGGCACGACAATTCGGGCACCATCCACACGCGCTACATGACGTGGCCGCAACGTCTGCTGACCGCATTGGCCGTAGCCGTCGGAACATTGCTCTTGGGCGTTTTCCTGCTCTATTTCGGCCCATGGCTGGTCGATGCCATCCAGCAGATTCTGCCCGATGTGAAGTTCAAGACGCTCAAGGCCGACTACGACAGCGCGATGCAGCTGTGGCTCGATTCGTTCACCACGGTGATGGCCATCGTGACGATGTATGTCTCGGTCAAGGCGTTCGTCGAGCAATGGTACATGTGGCTTTTGATCAATGTGGCCTACATCGCCATGTGGCTGATGAGCGATTCGGTCTTCTCGTTCATGACGGTGGCCAAATACTGCGTCTATCTCGTCAACAGTTTCTACGGCATCTACCAGTGGAGCAAGCTGGCAAAGGATTGATGCCGGATGCACCTCTACAAAAGAAAGTGCAGATTTTGGGGGCGTTATTATTGCTTATGCGGATAGTTTTTAGATGACGAGCCATTAATGCAACGGACTGTCGAGGCTTTCTTTAGGGATATACTAGATTTGATGTAAAATTTCGGGGACGAAGCATACGAAAGTGCTCCGTCCCCGAATGATATTGGGTGTAAGAATGTTTACTTAATCACGACCTTGAACTGCGTTCGAGTTTGTTCTTGCGTCCCTTTGGTAGCAAGCGGCATAGCCGAGCGCACGTTCGATAAAACATGAGCATGCTCTGCTTTATGCTTACTTTTTCACGATCTTCTTGCCGCCCTTTATGTAGATGCCTGCCTTAGATGGCTTGCCATTCAAAGGACGACCACTCAGGTCGTAATATGTCACGCTGTCCACTTTTCCACCCTTGATGCTGATGATGGCTGTTGACTCGTCGTCATACTCAACCTCCAGCTCCACGTCGCAGGCTGGCATCTTGGCAAGTGTCCATGTTCCGTCGCCGTTATCGGTCAGCTCTACGCCCTCGGTGTAGGCGGTCTCCTCAGCGGTGGTGTAGGTGGTCTCGGCATCGGTCAGCGTCTCCGCCTTGGCGTAGCGCTTCTGAGTATTTCTAACGTCTGTGGCTGAAGCATAGCTGGTGCCTTCATCCCAAGTAGTTCCATCTTCGCTGAAGTAGAACTTGATGCCTGATGTGCCAGACTTGACATAACAGCTGAAGCCTGAGCCATAACCAGCCATACCAAATTTTCCATTACCAGTGGCCGTTACCTTGCCGCCATAAACTGTAAGGATTTGGTTAGTATTACTGCCGCTGTTTCTGATTCCATAATAAGCATCCA
>CACZAY010000139.1 GCA_902779265.1 uncultured Bacteroidales bacterium
CGACATCTCGGGGTTCATCACGATGATCGGCACGCGGATGCCATGTCGGCGCAGGTCGGTGCCCTCATCGGCCACAGCCACAGCCAGATAATCGACGTTCTGGTCCTGAAGGGTCTTGGCCAACTCATAACTACCTGTGCCATAACCGAATGCCTTAACCATGCAGGTGAGTTTCGTGTCCGATGCCAAGTGGCTGCGATACTGGTTCAAGTTGTGGACGATGGCATCCAGATTGACCTCCAGAATCGTCTCGTGCCGACGCAGTTGCAAAGCCTCGCCGATGCGCTCGAACTGGAAATCGCGCGCGCCCTTGAGCAGCACGAGTTCATTCTGCATACGGCCGATTTCGTCGCTCGCAATGAACTCGGCCGTCGAGGCGAAGGCATCGAAAATGAGGTTTTGGCCAATGGCGTTCAGCTCCTCGACAATCGTACGCGCATTCTTGACCGACTGCGGACCGATGCAGAACAGTTTGCGGATGTCGTACAGGCGGCACAGCTGCGCCAGACGGGCACAGCGGGCGCGGTCGGACATATCGGCCTGAAGGATGTCGGACAAGACCAACGTGTTCTTCAGTGCGGCCGACGACCTGCGTTTCTGGAACTCCAGAGCCGTTTCGAGCGACGTCATGTCGCAGTTGTAGGCATCGTTGATGAGCAGGCAGCCGCGTTTTCCCTCGACCACTTCGAGGCGCATGGCCAATGGTGTGATCCGGCGCATCCGCTGCTCGATTTCGTCGGGCGAAATGTGCAGGTAGAGCATCAGCGCAAGGCAATTCAACGCATTTTCGAGCGAGGCATCGTCGGTCATCGGGATGGAGAATGAGCCATCGACGCCAAGCGCAGAGTAGCGGACTGTGGTCGATGCATCGTCGCGCTCCACCTGATAGACGTTAATCTGCGCATCGTTGCGATGTCGCGTCCAGGACATGCTGCGCGCGCCCACGCCGACGGCTTCAAGGGCATCGGCCACACCCTCAATATCGGCGTTGTAGATGATGACGTCGCAGTGGCGGAAGAGCTGCAATTTCTCCTGCAACTTCTGCGCGCGGCTCTCGAAACCGGCGGCGTGGGCCGTGCCGATGTTGGTCAGGATGCCGATGTTGGGTCGGATGATGCGCTCCAACCGTTCCATCTCGCCTGGCTGGCTGATGCCGGCCTCGAAGAGAGCGAGGTCATGCGCCTTGTCGAGCTGCCACACGCTGAGCGGCACGCCCACCTGGCTGTTGTAGCTGCGCGGCGAACGGACAATGTTGCGCGTGTCGTGCAAGAGCTGGTAGAGCCACTCCTTGACGATTGTCTTGCCGTTGGAGCCGGTGATGCCCACGACGGGCAATTCGTACTGCTGGCGATGCCAAGCGGCAAGGGTCTGTAGGGCGGCCAATGCATCGGCCACAACCAAAAACCAAGCCTCGGGACAGACGTTGCGGAACTCGGCGGGCGGCTGGCTCACGACGAAGGCGCGGACACCCTTCTGATAGAGTTCCGGAATGTACCTATGGCCGTCACCGCGTGCAGTGACGAGGGCAAAAAACAGCGTCTGGCTGGCTATAGAAAGGCTTCGGCTGTCCGTGAGCAGGATGGAGACCTGCGGCTGCGTATTGGCCGTCGCCTGACGGCTGCCGTGCAGCGGACAGTTCAAAATGGCTGAAATCTGACTCAGATTATACATCGCTTGCAGAATTGAATGGGCACAAAGTTACGGATTTTTGACATAAATCAAAAATATTTCTCGCGATTTTATCGGCCAATGTCCCTTTTTCGCACGAAAAGGTCAGTCGTAATACTCAATTTCCAGCTCATCGCTCACGTTGAAATCGTCGTGGAAGCCGTCATCGTAGCGATAGACGATGCGCAGGCCGCGATAGACCGAAGGCACGCGCAGGACATCGACCAGATGCCACTTCGGCACACCGAAATCGTACGACTCGCGGTCGAGAATCAGGCGATTGGCCACAAAATCGAAACGGTAATACCCGCCGCCGATGCACTGGTCTCCAGCGTGCAGCAGCTCCTTGTGCTGGTCAACCATACCGAGGCGCAGGTGGCCGTCCAGCGTGATGATAAACTTGGGCAATGACATAGGCTTTCCATTTTTCCGGCGGCAAATGTAACGAAAATCCCGCAATCTCCATCATTTTCAGGGCCGATTTCTTTCGCTGCGCCATCGGCCAAAGCCCTTTCGGGTGTTTTCGGCCAATGAATCGGCCCGCACGAAACGATTTCCACGCCCGATTGGGCCGCATTTCGGAAATTTTGACTATCTTTGCGCGGCATTGGCCTTCAAAAGGCTGAAAAAAAGAGGCAACTCTTAATTCTTATTGCTTATTTCATCACTCCCCCTCTCAATATTTAAATCATGAAACGAATTACGACACTCTCCATCCTCCTCCTCTCGGCGGTCGGCACGCAGCTCGCCGCCTTCCAGCGCCAACGCATTGATGACGGCTGGCGTTTCCAGCTGGGCGACAGCGACATCTATGCCGCGGCAACGTTCGACGACTCGCGCTGGCGCACCCTCGACCTGCCCCACGACTGGAGCATCGAGGGCCAGTTTGACCGCGAGGCTCCGGCCGGCAACGATGGCGCCTATCTGCCGACGGGCATCGGCTGGTACCGCCTGAAAATCAACACGGAGCGGCCGCAAGGGGCATTGTCCAGAAAGCTCTATTTCGAGGGCGTTTACGAGCGCAGCACGGTCTATGTCAACGGCACCGAGGCGGGCGGCCATGCCTACGGCTACAGCAGTTTCTGGGTCGATGTGAGCAGCCTCCTGCGCGATGGCGAGAACGTGATTGCCGTGCGCGTCGACAATTCGCACCAGAAGAATTGCCGCTGGTACTCCGGCTCGGGCATCTACCGCCACGTCTGGCTGTGCGAGATGATGGCCGATGGCAGCGACGACCCGTGGCAGACCGTCATCCGCACCGAACAGATCTGCGGCATCAGCGCCGACGGCCGACGGGCCGACAGTGCCGTCATCTGCATTGGCCGAAAAAACCGCCCCGACGAACGGCGCACTTACCGCGACATTGCCCTGTGGAGTCCCGAACAACCGACGCTCTACACCATTGAACTGGACGGACTGAGCGTCGAATACGGCTTCCGCAAGATTGAGTTTTCGGCCAATGGACTGCGTCTGAACGGCCAGCCCTATCTTCTGAACGGCGGATGCCTGCACCACGACAACGGATGTCTGGGAGCCGCCGCCTTCGATGCCGCCGAATGGCGCAAGGCCCGGCTGATGAAGGAGGCCGGATTCAATGCCGTGCGCACATCCCACAACCCGCCGAGCGAGGAGTTCCTGCGCGCCTGCGACCATCTGGGCCTGCTCGTCATCGACGAGGCCTTTGACGGCCTGCGCGCCAAAAAGAACGCCCACGACTACCACGAACTCATCGACGAGCACTGGCAGTCCGACGTCGATGCCCTCGTCCTGCGCGACCGCAACCACCCCTGCGTCATGGCGTGGAGCAACGGCAACGAACTCTACGAACGAAAGAAGATTGAGGTCATCACCACCTCGCGCAAATTGGCCACGAGGATGCGCCAGCTCGACCCGACGCGTCCCGTGACGCAGGCCCTGTGTGAAGTCGATTCGATCTTCGACCCATTGGCCGAAACCCTCGACATCGCCGGCTATAACTACCTGATTGACTGCGCCGAACGCGACCACAAGCGCTGTCCCGAGCGCATCATCTGGCAGACCGAGAGCTACCCCGATTCGGCCTTCCAGAGTTGGGTTTCGGCCAATGACCTTCCCTACGTCCTGGGCGACTTCGTCTGGACGGCGCTCGACTATCTGGGCGAGAGTGGCATCGGCCGCGCTCATTATGCCCACGACACTGCCGACCGCGGCGAGCACTGGAAAGGCTCGAAATGGCCTTGGCACGGCGCCTACTGCGGCGACATCGACCTGACCGGCCTGCGCAAGCCCATCTCCCACTACCGCCAGATCCTGTGGGACAGCATCCCGCGCCTCGCCATCGGCGTGAGGGAGCCGGACAACTACGTCGATTCCATCATCGTAACCCTCTGGTCCACATGGACAACCGTCCAGTCATGGACTTGGCCGGGGCACGAGGGCAAGTCCATCCAGGTCGAGGTCTATTCACGCTATCCCGAGGTGCGCCTCTACCTGAACGACAGGCTCATCGGCCAACAGCCCACCACCCGCGCCCAACGTTACAAGGCGACCTTCACCCTGCCCTACGAGGCCGGCACACTGCGGGCTGTCGGTGTCTTGGCCAATGGCGCTGAATCCGCACCCCAGACGCTCCAGACGGCCGACAGGCCTGCCGCCATCCGTCTCACGGCCGACCGCACCCGACTCACGGCCGACGGCCAGGACCTCGCTTTCGTCACCGTCGAACTGGTTGACCGGCGCGGCAACGTCATCCCCACGGCCGACCAGCAGCTCACCCTCCGCGTCACGGGCGCCGGTTCGCTCGCGGCTGTGGCCAATGGCAATATGCTCGACATGGATTCCTACGCCGCCCACGTCCCATCGGCCACGAACACCACCCGACGCCACCTCTGGAAAGGCCGCGCACTGGCCGTCGTCCGCACCGGCCACCAGTCGGGCCGCATCACCCTCACCGTCACAGGCGCCGGCCTGTCGCAGAGCATCACCCTGCGCGTGAAATGAACGAAAAGGCCGACGGGCCAATGACACGATTCAGGCCCGTCGGCAAAAATCCATACTTTTTTCAATTGGCGAAAAACGCGGCACAAAGAGATAATAGATGCAGAAGCGGAATCTGCACACTGAAAATTGGGGCTATTTCATCGGCCAATGCCCAGCCAACCCATGTTTTTCAACCGATTATTTGCAAATGTCGCAAGAAATCAATACCTTTGCAGCGGAAAATGAAGTGATTTGCAATTTTTCACACCTCGGCGCCCAAACGCAAAAAAATCGAAAATATTTTGCATCGGCCACAATTTTTTTTCGGCCGATGCGTTCTTTCTCCGGAATTAATCCCAAAACTGTGTGTTATGGAAAAAGAAAAAGTTCTGCAGTCCATCCGCGAAGAACTTCAACATTTTGAACCCATCGAGCTTGACAAGATGAAGAGCGTCAAGCTGATGAATCGCATCGACACGAAATACGTAATCCCATTGGCCAGACTCATGCCCCTGCTTGAGGCTGCCGAGAAGGATTATTTTGTCCAATGGATCGGCGAAAAACGCACGTCGAGCTACCGCACGCTCTATCTCGACACGGCCGACCACCGCATGTACACCATCCATGAGACGGGCCACCAGCCACGCCAGAAGATCCGCATCCGCCACTATGTCGAGACGGACGACACTTTCCTGGAGGTGAAGAACAAGAACAACCACGGCCGCACGAAGAAGAAGCGCATCGAGTTGGGTTCATTGGCCAACATCTCGGACTACCGCCAGCTGCTTTCGCCCGAGGCCGCCGACTTCGTCGCAGAGAAGTCCTGGTTCACCCTCGACCAGCTCGACGCCCAGATGGAGAACCACTTTGAGCGTATCACATTGGTCAACAAGGGATTCACCGAACGACTCACCATCGACCTCGACGTCCACTTCCACAACCGCGAGACGGAGCGGGACGCGGACATCGGCCATATCGTCA
>CACZAY010000140.1 GCA_902779265.1 uncultured Bacteroidales bacterium
GAACCCGTCAGGATGACCGGCTTCTGCAGGTTCTGCAACATGAAGCTCAGGGCCGATGCGGTATAGGCCATCGTGTCGGTGCCATGCAGCACGACAAAGCCGTCGTAATCGGCATAATTGTCCACAATGATGTGTGCGATACGCGCCCAGTGCTCCGGCACGATGTTCGACGAGTCGATGGGCGGGTCGAACTGCACCGTCTGGCACTTGACCTTCAGCTGCTCCATCTCGGGCACATGGTTGGCCAGGTTGGCGAAGTCCAGCGGCTCGTGCGCCCCCGTCTTGGGGTTCTGCACCATGCCGATGGTTCCGCCCGTGTAGATGATCAGCACGCGTGGCTCCGCCTCACTTGCCATCCACCTGAACTCGCTGGGTCTTGGGTTGCCTTGCATTGCGCAGATTGATTTGAGTTACCACCGACTGTGCCAGACTCAGAAACGATTGTCCCACCATCGAATCGTAGTTCATGACGATTGGAGTGCCTTCGTCGCCGCTCTCGCAGATGCCCTGCACGACAGGAATCTGGGCCAGAAGCGGTACGTTCATCTCATTGGCCAATGCCTTTACGCCCTCCTTGCCGAAGATGTAGTAGCGGTTCTGCGGCAGCTCGGCCGGAGTGAACCACGCCATATTTTCGACCAGACCGAGCACGGGCACGTTGATCTTCTCGTTCAGGAACATGTCAATGCCTTTCCGGGCATCGGCCAATGCCACCTGCTGCGGGGTCGAGACGACGACAGCGCCGGTCAGTCCGAGGGTCTGCACGACGGTCAAGTGGATGTCCGACGTTCCGGGAGGCATATCGATCAGGAGGTAGTCCAATTCGCCCCACTCGGCATCGCCGATGAGCTGCTTGATGGCACTCGAAGCCATGCTGCCGCGCCAGATGGTGGCATTGTTCGGATCGACGAAGAAGCCCACGCTCAACAGTTTCACGCCATATTTTTCGGCCGGAATCAGCAGGTCGCGACCGTCAATGCGCTCGGCGTAGGGCTTAAAGTCCTCCAGCTGGAACATCTTCGGCACCGACGGACCGAACACGTCGGCATCGAGCAGGCCGACCTTGTAGCCCAACATGGCCAGACCGACAGCGAGATTGGCCGAAACCGTACTCTTGCCCACGCCGCCCTTGCCCGAAGCCACGGCGATGACGTTCCTCACCTGCGGCAGCAGCTTGTCGGGTTCGGGACGCGGAGCCTGCTTGGCCTGCGTCTTGATTTCCACTTCGCCGACAGCCTCGCCGGCCTGTTCGCACATGTGGCGGATGTTGGCCTCGGCCGCCTTGATGACCGATTTCATGAACGGGTCGGTCTCCTTCTCGAAGGTCAGCGTGAACGATACGTTCGTGCCCTCGATGCGGATGTCGCCCGCCAACATTTCACTTTCGATGAGGTTCTTCTTGGTGCCAGGATAGATGACCTGCGCCAATGCCTCCTTGATGAGATTTGGATATAATGCCATGATTATTTTAGAGTTTTGATTTATTCTATTGATTATTCTCATTGGCCGATTGCCTCAATGCCTTCACGACCTTGTCAAAGTCACTCTCCAGTTGGCGCATCTCCCGCTCTCGGTAGATTTCAAATTCGCGTTCGGCCTTTTCCATCGCCTCCTGATGCGAAATGGTGCCGTTGCCCTCCAGAATATTCTTTCGCAAGCGGACAATCTGGTCATCAAGGGCGGCAATCCAATCGGCCATTGTCATCGGATTCTGTTCCAACGCCTGAAATTCTGCATAGTCGAGAAATTGCGAAGTCAGCAAATTCAACCGTTGCAGCTCCAATTCAGTCAGATAGTTCTTGGCAATCTTCACATCATCGCGAGTCACGTAGTTGCCCTTGAAATTGGTCATACCGACAAAGGGCTTTTCGTTATCTACCCGCTCATAAATCAATTCCGCTGCCGTGTGTTCATGCACTGCATAATGCATCTTGTTCTGCACGGTTGCAAAGAAGTGCTTTGTCATCTGGGCGCGGGGGTCATAATCGGTCGATGTCGCATAGATGTCAGTCACCTGCTGATAGAAATTGCGTTCTGAAGAACGAATGTCGCGGATACGCTGCAACAATTCGCGGAAGTAGCGATTACCACCCTGTTTCAGCCGTTCATCATCCATCGTGAATCCCTTCTGGATATATTCATGCAACCGCTGTGTTGCCCACCGACGGAAACGGACTGCAATAGGAGACTGCACCCTGTAGCCAACAGCGATGATGACATCTAGGTTGTAATGAGGGAGGTTTCTTTGTACTTCTCTATTTCCCTCTTTTCGAACTTGCAAATAATCTTTGCATGTTGCCTCCTTGCTCAGTTCTCCATCAGAATAGATATTTGCGATGTGATGGTCAATATTTTGCCTCGTTGTCTGATAAATATCCGCTATATAGTTATTTGTCAGCCAGACGTCCTCGTCGGCAAAACGAACGTTGACACTCACCTTGCCACTTTCGTCGGTGTATAAAACGAGTTTATTCTCCATAGCTTTGACACATAAACAGGAACATCACATTGACAATCTTCAGTCGCTTCAGAAAATATAGGATTTCAATTTCCAACTTTCTCACACATGCTTTTCCAGCGACGAGTTTTGGTCGCGGCCATACGAGCGGTAGCTGTCCAACTCGATTTCCACGTCCGGCTCGACCCATTTTTCGCGTAGTTGCGGTTCGACGACGAGATATTTGATGTCGATGCCACGAGCCAGCCACTGACGTTCGTAGGCCGTCTGGATGTTGCGCAACGCCTCCACATCGGGCACAAAAGCGACGCCGTTGTCTTGGACTGGGGCATTGGCCAATGTCTCAATCCCACCTCCGTAAAGGTCTCGGGTCTTGGCCAAGATAGGCAGCCGATTGGCCTTGGCCATCTCTTCGGTGTAGGTGAAGAGGAAGTTCGAGTCGGACTTGAGCTGGACGATGCCATGCGGTTTCAGAATCTGCAGATAGCGTTGCATGAACATCGTGCAGGTGAGCCGCTTGTTGACCTTCTTCATCTGCGGGTCGGCGAAGGTGATCCAGATTTCCGACACCTCGCCCGGCGCAAAGAAGTGCGTGATCAGTTCGATGCGGGTACGCACGAAGGCGACATTGGCCATGCCCTGTTCGATGGCCTGCGTCGCACCGGTCCACATACGGGCTCCCTTGATGTCGAAGCCGATGAAATTCTTCTCAGGATAACGCTGCGCAAGGCCGACAGTATATTCGCCCTTGCCGCAACCCAGTTCGATGACGATGGGATTGTCGTTGTGGAAATAGTCTGTGTGCCACTTTCCGCGCAACGGAAAACCGGTTTCGCGCAATTGTTCGAAAGCATACTGGAAGACATTGGCATAACCGGCCATGTCATCGAACTTCATCAATTTGTTCTTTTTTGCCATAATCTTACTATTTTGCATCGGACTAACTTGCCTCATTTTCACCGCGAACCGCAGGACAAAGTGGACGCTTGTCGCATGGGCCAAAAATCTACAGGTACCGCAACAATTGTCTATTTTTATCTTTTTTATGATTGCGGGAGTTGTGCAAGTGTCAAAAATGCGCTGCAAAAATAGTGAAATTTTTCCACTTGTCCAAACATTTCATACACTTTTTGAGGGCCGGTTCCAGCGTGCTCTACGCCACATTGAAAAAGAGCCTTCCGTTGGGGAAGGCTCTTTTTGAAGTTATATTTATTAAGGTTAACGTCATGTTATCAGTAAATGCCTGATAACTAGGAAATCGATGTCTTTCAGGCATAAGATTTAAGGCTAACCCAAATGTTTGTTAAATGTTTATTTTAAGGTATCTTGCCTTCATGGTTCTCTCCTTTAAGGCGGTGCAAAGGTAGAGGTTTTTCACTGAACGGCCAAACTTTTTCAAAAAAACTTTTTTGCGCAATAGATTGCTTTGCGCAACATTTAACATTTGTTCACATTTCAACGAAAGAAACTATGACAATTTGACATAACAAATGAGATTGGCACGGCTTTTGCTCACTAACCATTGGCCGCAAAAATCGTACAAAATCGCCCCACTTTTCCGAGGTGGAATTTTGGGGTGGAATTCGGGGCATTGGCCAACGACAAAAAATTGAAATATAACAATATAAAACAAAATCGTATGAAAACTGGTTCAATCAATGTGACATCGGAAAACATCTTCCCTGTCATCAAGAAATTCTTGTATTCCGACCACGAAATCTTCCTGCGTGAGTTGGTGAGCAACGCTGTCGATGCGACGCAGAAGTTAAAGACATTGGCCCGCGCAGGCGAATTTTCGGGCGACACGGAGAACCTGAAAGTGCGCGTCAGTGTTGACCCAGAGGCTGGCACGTTGACCGTGAGCGATAACGGTATCGGTATGACGGCCGAGGAGATTGACAAGTATATCAACCAGATTGCCTTCTCCGGTGCAACGGAGTTCCTTGACAAGTACAAGAAAGATGGTGCCAGCATCATCGGCCACTTCGGTCTGGGCTTCTATTCGGCCTTCATGGTATCGAAGAAAGTCGAGATTCGCAGTAAGAGCTACAAGGATGAACCTGCCACCATGTGGAGCTGTGAGGGTAATCCGGACTTCACGATGGACACCTGCGACAAGGCAGAGCGCGGTACCGACATCATCCTCTATCTGGATGACGAGAACAAGGCCAACATGACCTTGAAGTACACCATCGAGAACCTCTTGAAGAAATATTGTAAGTACTTGCCTATCCCTGTTGTCTTCGGCAAGAAGACCGAGTGGAAGGACGGTAAGGAGGTTGAGACTGAGGAGGATAATCAGATCAACGAGACGCAGCCACTTTGGATCAAGGCTCCTGCCGACCTGAAGGACGAGGACTACTTGAAGTTCTACCACGAACTCTATCCAATGGCTCCAGACCCCTTGTTCTGGATTCACCTGAACGTCGATTTCCCATTCCACTTGACGGGTGTGCTCTACTTCCCAAAGATCGAGAACAACGAGTTCCGCCGCGACAAGATTCAGCTCTTCTGCAACCAGGTGTTCGTCACCGACCAGGTGGAAGGTGTTGTGCCTGAGTTCATGATGCTGTTGCACGGTGTGATCGACAGCCCAGATATTCCATTGAACGTCAGCCGTAGCTACTTGCAGAGCGACCAGAACGTCAAGAAGATCAGCGGTTACATCACCAAGAAGGTGGCCGACCGCCTGCAGGAGATCTTCAACGAGGACCGTACGAAGTACGAAGAGAAGTGGGACGACCTCAAGATCTTCACCCAGTATGGTATGTTGAGCGACGAGAAGTTCTACGAGAAGGCTATCAACTTCGCCCTCATCAAGAACACCGAGGGTCACTACTATACCGCCGACGAGTACCGCAAACTCGTGGAGGGCAACCAGACCGACAAGGATGGTCAGCTCTGTTACCTCTATTCGGACGACAAGGTGGCTCAGTACAGTTACATAGAGGCTGCCAAGGCCAAGGGTTATGACGTCATCGAGACGGGCGGCCAGTTGGATACTCCTTGGATGAACCAGCAGGAACAGAAACAGGAGAAGTGCCACTTCAACCGCATCGACTCAGACACTTTGTCGAACCTCATCAAGAAGGCCGATGCCAAGAAGGTGGAGTTCGGTGAGAGTGAGCGTCGTGAGAACAATGCCCTCTTGGAGCATCGACTTCCAAGCCATGGACGAGACCGATAAGCCTGTCATGGTGGCTCAGAACGAATGGATGCGCCGTATGAAGGAGATGAGCAAGGTACAGGGTGGCGGCATGAACTTCTATGGTCAGATGCCCGACCAGATGAACCTGGTGGTCAACACCGAAGCTCCTGTCGTCAAGAAGATTCTGGCATCGGCCAAGGAGGCGCTGAAGGATCAGGTGAGTGCCATTGCTTCGGACATCGAATCGAAGGAGGGTCAGATCAAGCCTCTGGAGGAGGAGAAGTACAAGGCCAAGGCTGGCGAGTTCCCTCAGGACAAAGACCAGTTGCTCGACTCTCTGCGTAAGGATGTCGAGAACCTCAAGAAGCAGGAGACCGAGGTGGTCGGCAAGTATGCTGCCACCGACAACACTTTGCGCCAACTCATCGACCTGGCTCTGCTCGAAGGCGGTATGCTGAAGGGCGAGGCATTGGCCAAGTTCATCAAGCGCACGCAAGACCTGCTGTAAAAGCCCAAAGTCATCTATACTGCGAGACAGAGTCCGTCATGGATTCTGTCTCTTTTTTTGAGGAATATACTTGCCACCAAGATTGAATCTCTGCTGCAAACCATTACAGAAGATTCCAATCCCGTTTTGCTTTTCTATAGACGCAAAAATGAATGATGTAGCTCCAGTTCATCTGAGAGAAAATCGCCAATCCATTGACGGAAGACCCGAACTTTATCCGCTGGGGATGAGCCCGGGATCTTGTGGCAATCTGATCGAAGGTTCGACATACCACAGGCTTGCCGCCTTTTTTATTTTTGGCCAATGGCGTTCATCGGCCGCACTGGACACAAAAAAGAGGCCCCCGTCAACACGACGGGAACCTCCCCCAAAATCCAAACACTAATAAATTCATCCAATCCCACTGGAACTGATAGCCAATGTAGAAACGCGACACATGGAAACCGGCGCCCAATTGGCTGCCCAGCTGATAGAAGCTGGCACGGTCTTCGCGGCTGCCCATGTCCTTCTTGCTGAGCCAGCTGAAGTCGTTCTTATAGCCTGGACCCTTGTCGTGCTCCTTGGCCATAAAGTTGAACTTGTTGTTCAAGCCGAGGAAACCGCTGACGGCTACCTTGTCGTTAATCTCATACTTATAGACGCAGTTCAAAGGAATTGCTGCGGTCATATACGTGAACTTGATTTCGCCACCACCGGCGATGTCTTTCGCACTATGGGCCCATGCGATGTTGACACCTGGCTCCAAATAAATCGGGAGATTGTCAGAAACCGAGAAACCAGCCACGCCGCCGAAGTTGATACCCTTTGGCTTGACATTGTCATCAGCGTAATCAGTCATCTTGTTTGCAACGAAACTTGCCTGAAGACGGAGGTAATCCTGCGCCATAGCTGCGCCTGCAGAAAGCACGAGTGCAGCTGCAACAATAAAAAATTTCTTCATAATCAGTTAATAAATTTAGAGGTTAGATTTTGATATTTTGCGGGGCAAAGTTAACGACTTTTCACATCAAATCCAAACTTTTCACGCGGTTTTATCGTTTTGGCGGCCAATGACATTGGCCACAACCACAATCAATAGGCATTCTTGTCGCCACGGAAGACGTTCCAGATGGTGAGCACGATAATCTGAAGGTCAAGCATCAACGACCAGTTTTCAATATACCAGATGTCCTTCTTGATGCGCTCCTCCATCTGCCACAGCTGGCGCGTCTCGCCGCGCGAACCCGTGACCTGTGCCCAGCCCGTGATGCCCGGGCGGATCCAGTGGCGCACCATATATTTATCAATCAGCTCGGAGTAGGCCTCGGTCTGCTTCACCATGTGCGGACGCGGGCCGACGATAGACATGTCGCCCTTCAGCACGTTAAGGAACTGGGGCAGCTCGTCGATGCTCGACTTGCGCAGGAAACTGCCGAACTTCGTCTTGCGGTCATCGTCGGGCGTGGCCTGACGGTCGTCCGAGTGGTTATTGACCTTCATACTGCGGAACTTCAGGCAGATGAACTCGCGGCCTTCCAGTCCGCTGCGTTTCTGGCGGAAGACAAGAGAGCCACAATGAGGAAAATCCACCAGAAGCAGACCACGATGAAGAGCAGTGACACGACGATGTCGAACGTGCGCTTAATGATACGGTTCGTAAGACTGCCCGACAGCTGGTCCTCGCGGATGGTGAGCACCGGCACACTGCCCAGGATCTCCATCTGCATGGTGCGCTTCAGGTAGTTACGCACATTGGGCACCGAGAAGAAGTGGCAGCAGTTGCGCTCACAGGAATTGATGATGGGGACAATCTCCTTGGACATCGACGAGGGCAGCGCGCAATAGAGCTGTTGCACGGTATTGGCCTGCAAATAGTCATGGACATTCTGTACCGCACCCAGATAGGTCATCTTGCCCTCGAATGCCGGCACGGGAGCATCGTTGAAATAGCCGATGATGTGGTAGCCCAGGACGGGATTCTGCATCTCGAGCCAGAGCTCCATCAGGTTGTCCGAGAAGCCGACCATGACGACGTGCTGCTGGTTTCGGCCCATGCGCCGCAAGCCCCAGACGAGCCATCGGACAAGATAACGCCACACCGTAAGGACGAGCAGCAGGATGAAGAAATAGGGAATCAGCAACGACATGTGGACGTTGAAGCCGAACAGCCGGTGGACGCCCATCGAGAAGAAGCCGCGCCGGTCAAAGACGACCAGGAACGAGACGAAGACGATGGCCATGACGAGGACGGCGACAAAGACATTGGCCGAAATCGAGCCCTTCTGATAGGAACGATGATAGAATGTGATGGGGCGCGCCCAGATGCCCACGACATAGGCCAGAGTGAGTGCCATCGACATCCAGCCGTAGAGGGCCGAGATATGGAAAAAGTTGCTGCTGCCCGGCGTCAGTTCATCGCCGAACATCACGTAAAACAGCAGGTTGATTATGGCCAATTCGCTGAAGTACATACCGATCTTCAGCAAGGCCGGTGTCTGTGACTGAATTTTCATTGGTCAAGAAAGAAGGAAAAAATACCGCAATCCGAAGGCCATGGTCGCGAACCCAGCTTCAGACGCTGACGGCACCCTTGATAGCAGGGTGGCACTGGTAGTTTTCAAGCGAGAAATCGTCGATGGTGAAGTCGCGGATGTCCTTCACGTCGGGATTGAGCTGCATGGTGGGCAGCGGATAGGGCTTGCGAGTGAGCTGGAGCTTGACCTGCTCGATATGGTTCAGATAGATGTGCGTATCGCCCAGGGTGTGGATGAACTCGCCGGGCTGGAGGCCGGTCACCTGGGCCACCATCATGAGCAGCAAGGCGTAGGACGAAATGTTGAACGGGACGCCGAGGAACAGGTCGGCCGAACGCTGGTAGAGCTGGAGCGAGAGCTTGCCATTGGCCACAAAAAACTGAAAGAAACAATGGCAGGGCGGGAGGCCCATCTGGTCAATCTGGGCCACGTTCCACGAGCTGACGATGAGGCGGCGGCTGTAGGGATTGGTCTTGATTTGGCCGATGACGTTCATCAGCTGGTCGATGTGGCCGCCGTTGTAGTCGTTCCACGCACGCCACTGGTGGCCATAGACGGGGCCGAGTTCGCCGGTCTCGTCATCGCCCCACTCGTCCCAGATGTGGACGTTCTTGGCCTGCAGCACCTTCTTGTTGGTCGAACCGCTGATGAACCAGAGCAGCTCTTCGATGATGCCACGGGTGAAGACCTTCTTGGTCGTCACGAGCGGGAAGCCCTGACTGAGGTCAAAGCGCATCTGATGTCCGAATATGCCGATTGTGCCAGTTCCGGTGCGATCGTCTCTGCGCACTCCCTCTGACAAAACTTTGTCCAAAAGGTCCAAATATTGCTTCATTTCGCTTTTTTTTTGATAGACGGGGCAAAGTTAGCAAAAAAAAGCGTACCTTTGCCGCTCAAT
>CACZAY010000141.1 GCA_902779265.1 uncultured Bacteroidales bacterium
CGCATCGTCTGCCGTGGCTCCGGAATGGCATATTTCGGCGTGACATCTTTCTGTGCCATGGCCATGGTGGCAAGACACAGAAGACAGAAAGTCTGTATGATAGTTTTCTTCATGTTCACTAATAAAGAAAGATGCTGATGGCACCCATGGCAACGGAGCATCTCTCTCCGTGCCACATGAGTGACATCAGCATGATGAATGGTTAGAAATTAAATCCTAAGGTGCAAGAGGCGAAGGTGCGCTTGTCGAAGGCATCGGCTTTCGACTTATGGTAATCAACAGCTGCCTTCAGGAAGACATGCATTTTCTTGTCTTCCTTGATTTGCTGCGAATAGGTGAGCGAACCGCCCACATGCCATGCGTCGCTGGTGAGGTAAGCCTCGTCTGCAGCCTCCATGGTGATGGTGGGGTATTCCTCGTGCGTGCCGCCATAGCAGTAGCATCCCTCCATGGCATTGCGCAGACCTCCCTTGACGGCCACCAGCAGACGGTTGTTCAGCTTGTCGCCTACACGGAAGTTCTTCTTGGCCTCCAGGTCGATGAACAGGTTCTTCGAGTCTTTGGCCGACGGGGGCAGGATGTACTTGTCTTTGAGTCCCATGTATGCTACGCTGGCATCCACGCGCCAGTCGTACTCGTCGCCGCGGTTGCGCATCTGGATCCACACCGAACCGAGACCGAGGTCAGCGCATTGCAGCATCATCTGAAGCGACGCGATGGAACAGTCCTCGACCCACGTGTCGCTCTCGTTCGGATCGGCGCATACCACGATGGCCAATGCAGCCTGTGCGATAGGGGCAGCACCCGAATCCTTTACCTTCGAGAGTGCCTCCAGCGTCTCTTTTTCCTCAACTACGACGAAGTGCCACGGGTTGCGGCGCTTGCCTGCGGGCGACATCAAAGCGGCCTCCAGAATGAGGCGGACCTGTTCGGGTGAGAGCAGCTCGCTGGTGTACTTGCGGTAGCTGCGACGATGGATTACGAGGTCGTGAAAACTGTTCATGACAAGTGTGATGTTTAATTTTGCGGGTGCAAATGTAGATAAATTCCCTGAAAAAAGCAAGAAAAGAGCCAAAAAATGCTAATAAATTTGTGCGATTGGATATTATTAAGTATCTTTGCGCGCTATTCTGAAAAAGGAGCTATTACCATTTAAAAATATGAACAACAATCTTATCCCCGCAACGCTGTTGGCCATGACAATGTGCGCTACAGCCACCGCGAAAGAGAAAAGCCCAGTCGTCATGACCATAAACGGACAGGACGTCACCCGTACGGAATTCGAGTATTTCTACAACAAGAACAACGAGCAGGACGTGGCCGAAGAGAAGACCTTCGACGAATATGTCCAGCTTTTCGTCAACTATAAGCTGAAGGTGCAGGAGGCCCTGAGCCGCGGCATCGACACGACCCAGGCCTATCTGGATGAACTGGCCGGCTACCGCAAGCAATTGGCCGAACCCTACCTGGAGAACAAGGACTGGAAGAAGCAGGCCATTGCCGAGGTCATTGCCAACCGCAAGTACGAGGTGCACGCCGCCCACATCCTCTTCACATTGGACGAAAAGGCCACACCCCGACAGGTCGCCGAGGCACAGGCCAAGCTCGACAGCGTGAAGATGCAGTTGGCCAATGGCGCATCGTTCGACAGCCTGGCCCGCGCCGTGAGCCAGGATCCGTCGGCCGTGAGGAACGGCGGTGACCTGGGCTATTTCTCGCCCATGATGATGGTCTATCCCTTCGAGGAGGCCGCATTCAATACGCCTGTCGGCCAGTATGTCCAGTGCCGCAGCCAGTTCGGCCTGCACCTGCTGAACATCATCGACAAGCGTGAATCGCAGGGAGAGGTGCTCGTGGCCCACATCATGAAGATGTTCCCCCGCAACCTGCCCAAGCAGCTCGCCATGCAGCAGACGCGTCAGGGCATCGACTCCATCTACGGACGGCTGCAGGCGGGCGAGGACTTTGCAACATTGGCCAAGAAATGCAGCGAAGACCAATATACGGCACAGAACGGCGGCGCCTATCCGTGGCTGAACAGCAGCGCACGCTTCCCGCAGGAGTGGCTCGATGTGGCCTTCAAACTGAAGCCGGGCGAATATTCGCAGCCTTTTGCAACCGATTTCGGCTGGCACATCATGAAGCAGCTGGACCGTCGTGCCGAGGCGCCGACCGACAGTGCGGCATTGGCCCAGCTCGAAATGCAGATCGAACGCGACCCTGCCCGCAAGGCCCACTACACCAAGCTGCAGGAGAATCTCTGGATGGCCAATGAGGGCCTGAAGGTGAATGAAAAGGCATTGGCCGACAAGAAGAACCGCAAGAAGGTCGCAATGACCATCGGCAAAAAGAAATATACAGCCCAGCAGTTTGATGATTTCTGCGCCGCGCAGTATGGCGAGGAGGCCTCTTTTGTGCCCCAGGCCGAGGCTCTTGACGCCTGGAAACGCGCCGAAATCAATGCCTATATGGACGCCAACCTGGAGACAAAGTACGAGGAGTTCCGGAACCTCTACAAGGAGTATCACGACGGTATTCTGCTCTTCGATGTGGCCAGCGAGGCCGTCTGGGACAAGGCGTCGAACGATACGTTGGGTCTGCGCAAGTTCTTTGCCGACCACAAGAGCAAATACAACTGGGACAAGCCGCACTTCAAGGGCGCCTTCATCGAGTGTGCCGAAGACGAACTGCTCGTTGCCGCCCTCAAGAAGATCTACGACAATTGCAGCGACATCCAGGAGTGTGCCAACCAGGTGCGTGCAACCATCCTGACCGACACCATCCTGACTCCCAACCCGAAGTCACCGCGCTTCCACATCGTGAACGGCCTCTATGCGCCGGGTGACAACAACACCGTCGATCGCGAGCGTCTGGGACTTGATGTCCCGGTCAAGGAGCCACGTGCCGCCATGCCTATCCGCATGACTTATGGTCGGGTTTTGGCCGATGGACCTGAAGAACTCGAGGATGTGCGCGGCGCCGTTGTGACGGACTATCAGGACTATCTTGAAGAGGAGTGGTGCAAGCAGCTGCGTGCCAAGTTCCCCGTTGTCCTCAACCAGAAGGAACTCGACAAAATCAAGCAAGGAGCGAAGTGAAGACGTTCTTGACCGCCATCGCATTGGCCACAATCACACTCACGGCCTGTCAGCCCAACGACAGCAACATCCTGGCCCAGGTGGGCGAGGAGAAGCTCACGGTGAACGACGTTCTGTTGCGGATGCCGCTCACATGCACGGGCGCCGATAGTGTGCTCTTCGTCGAGCGGCACGTCCGGCAGTGGGTGAATGAGCAGCTGCTCTACCAGCAGGGCCTGCGCAGTGTGCCCGACCTCGACCAGATCGAGCGGGAGGTGGCGCAATACCGTCGCGACCTCATCGCCCGCACCTATCAGGCCGAGCGTATGGCTATTTATGGCGAGGAGGTGACGGAGGCTGAATGTGCGGCATTCTATGAAAAGAACAAGTCGCAGTTCCAGGTCCACGAGGCCATCCTGCGCGGCATCCTTTTGAAGGTTCCGGCCAATGTGACCCAGGTCCGCCAGCTGAAGGACTGGATTTCGCAGATCAACAGCGGTGACACGGAACACGCCGACGAGTTTGAGCAATATTGCCAATTGCGTGCGGCCGATTACGACAACTGTCTGGACCAATGGGTGAAAGCCCGCCGCCTGACCGACCGTCTGCCCGCCAAATCAGCCACAGACCCGCGCCAGTATCAGCGCAATCAGGTCTATCAGCTGAAGGATGACGAATACATCTACCTCTTCCTTGTAAATGATTATCGTGTACCCGGCGACGTCAAGCCTTTGGAATATTGCATGGCCGATGTCCAGGAGCTGCTCTTCATGCAGAAGCAGGAGAATTTCCGCGAGAAGCTGGAGCAGGACCTGCGCGACGAGGCCCTTCGAACCGGATTATTAAAACTGAAACAATAAGCGAATGAAAAGAAAGCTAATGGCATTGGCCACAGCCCTAATCACTTGTGCATCAATGGCACAGGAGGCCGATAATGTGATTGACGAGGTCATTTGGGTGGTAGGCGACGAGGCCATCCTCCGCAGTGAGGTCGAACAGGAACGCAAGCGGATGCTCTATCAGGGCGAGAAGATTAATGGCGATCCCTACGGATACATTCCCGAACAGATGGCCATCCAGAAACTGTTCATCAACCAGGCTGTCATCGACTCTATTGAGGTGACCGATGACCAGGTGGACCAGCAGGTCGAGGCGCAGATCAACTATATGATTCAGCAGATCGGTTCGAAAGAGAAGCTGGAGCAGTATTTCGAGAAGCCGTTGAGCGAAATCCGCGCCGAATATCGCGTCAATATCAAGAACCAGAGTATCGTGCAGCAGGAGCGCCAGCATTTGACCTCCGATCTCATCGTCACACCGAGTGAGGTGCGTATGTTCTACGAAAAGTTGCCCAAAGACAGCATTCCGTTCATCGCTACGCAGGTCGAAGTGCAGATTATTGCATTGCAGCCTCGTATTTCGCAGCAGACCATCGACGGCATCAAGGCCCGACTGCGTGACTATACGCAGCGCGTGGTGAGCGGGGAGAGCCAGTTCTCGACATTGGCCATCCTCTACAGCGAGGACCAGGGCAGCGCCCCCTTGGGCGGCGAACTTGGATTCAAGAGCCGCAACGCTTTTGTGCCCGAATTTTCGGCCGCAGCCTTCCAGTTGTCCGACCCGAAAAAGGTTTCGCGCATTGTTGAAACGGAATTCGGCTACCACATCATCCAGCTCATTGAACGTCGCGGCGACCGCGCCAATTTCCGCCATATCCTGCTGATTCCCAAGGTTTCAAGCAAGGAATTGGCCGATGCCCGTGCCACACTCGACACAATCCGCATGGAGCTTGATTCGGCCAAGTTTACGTTTGAAGAGGCCGCACGGTTCCTGTCCAGCGACAAATACACCAGCAAGAGCCAGGGTCTGATGACCAGTGCCAACACCGGTTCGGCCTTGCAGTTCATGGAGGAATTGCCGGCCGAGGTTGCCCGTCTTGTGGCCAATATGAAGGAGGGCGAGATTTCGCAGCCGTTCACGATGAAGGATCCGCACACGTCGCGTGACCAGGTCGCCATCATCAAGCTGCGCAAGCGTGTCGAGGGCCATAAGGCTACCTATTATGAAGATTATCAGACGCTCAAGGAGCTGTATGAGCAGCATCTTGAAGAGGAAATCATCGACAAGTTCATCCGCGAGAAGCAGCGCGAGACCTACTGCAAGATCAAGCCGGGCTGGGAGAAGTACGACTTCAAATATCCGGGTTGGGGACAGCGGTAACTAAAGATTTGCAAGCATTGCACGAGTGAAAAAGTTGCTATCATACATAGTCGGGGTGATAGTTGCCATTGGCCAAGCATATCCAGCCACGCCACGGCAGCAGCCTGTCCGCAAGGTCTATCTGGAGCACGCCAACACCATGTCTTTTGACAAGAATGTCAATCAGGAACGGCAGGTGTTGCGCGGTGATGTCCTGTTCCGTCAGGACAGCGTCTGGATGTCGTGCGACAGCGCCTATTTCTACCAGAGCCGCA
>CACZAY010000142.1 GCA_902779265.1 uncultured Bacteroidales bacterium
ATTGATTCAATTTTTCAAATAATTCTTTAACTTCTCATATACAACTTTAACGTCAATATCATGATTTCTAATCAAACGCTTATTTTTAGATGCTTCGAAATTAAAATCAGAATAGTTGAATATTACCAATGAAATGCCGTGTCGAGGTAATACATCACGTCGTCTTTGATCATAAATTTTCCTTTGTTCACCACGAGAAACCCCACTTACTGTCATTTTCTCTGGTTTGTCAAAGAAATTTACAGATTCCATATGCTGTAGCTCGTAGTATTCAATCACAAGATTCAGCTCTTCATAATATGCATCGACAGGAAGACTGACAGGGTTCGCTCCATCTCCTAATAAAAACGGGAATCTGTGTTGTCTAGATGCTTTTGCATGTAAGACCTCATCACACAAGTCTATGATATAAGTTTCATCTGAGTTATTTCGAGATTTTTGGCTTTCTGAATCTATATTTTGGTTTTTCGCTGGAGACTGAACTTTCTCTGATGTTGTGCTTGTAAATAATTCATTATGGTTTAAAACGTAATCAAGAATCGCTTTCGCAGGTGCGCCATTTCGCCCTTTTATGTATTTAAGCAACGCATTTGTTGTATAGTAGTCATCATTTACATACGCTTCATAAAGTGATGAAATACTTATACTAAAGGAGTTTCCACTTTCCTTAATGCCATGCACAATGTCTCCTTCTATGTGTATGTCATGATAGGTTTTCCCTTGAGATAATGTTTTTAACTCATTTGGAAAATTAATAAATTTTTTTTTGAAGTCTTCTATTTTCATAATTGAAAGTTGTTAATATTGTATTATTTTATTAAATCATAGGCATAAAAAGTTACGTTGGATTTTGCCATAATATATGCATTTGCCAACCTTGAAGCAAAAGTTCAAAGTAAGCAAATATTCTCCGGCAAATATACATATTTTTTATGAAAAGATTTATATTTTTTTATGAAAAGATTTATATTTGTACATATTGCCCATATTTTGTTGAAATAATAGTGAAACTGTTATATATTTGACTCATAAATTAAGCACATAATAAATGGTCTAAAAGGAAGGCTTTTTCAGTGCCTTCGGTGAACATTTTTTTATTATCTTCATTTCAACGAAAATTTGAAGATGAAATTATAATAAATAACCACCATGAAGTAATATAGTGGATTTTAAACCCTCGTGTCCGGCATTGGTCATAATGGCAAACAAACGTAATCAACGAACCCTATAAAACATACGACTATGAAAAAGATTATGTTGAGCCTCACGTTGGCTCTTGTGGGAATCTCCCAGATGTTTGCTCTCAGCACCAGTACACTCCGCAATCATGCGCGATTCTTGAGCGACCGTATGGCCTATGAACTTGACCTCAGCGCCGCACAATATGACGATGTCTATGAAATCAACTTCGACTATATCTACATGATTGACAGGATTATGGACGATGTCGTTTATGGCTACCGCGATGCTATTGAACGGTACTACAATTTGTTGGACGACCGCAACGATGACTTGCGCTATGTGCTCACCAGCCGTCAGTATCGCCGCTTCCTGGATTCGGATTATTTCTATCGCCCTGTCTATAGTACCGGCCGCACCTGGACGTTCCGCATCTACACGATTTACAGCAACCACACTTTCTTCTATTATGATGCGCCGCGTCACTACAAAGTCTATGCAGGCGAACATTCGCGCCGCATCTTTGGCCGACCGTTCTATGTCACGCGTTACGAGCACCAGCGTCATGACCGCTTCAGTGCCGACTTCCGGATTATTTCCAGTCCCCACCGTGACAACATGCGCAAGCATGACTTCGGCGTCAACGTCCGCGTACGCAACAACCATGAGCAGAACAAGGTGAACAATTACAAAAACACCAATGCGGCCAACCGTACCGGCAACAAGTACTATCGCGACAACTCCGGCAACCGTAACGCGCAGGAAATCAACAGCCGCAACAGCAAGACGTCGGCCACGCGCTCCGGCAGCAGCACTTCGACATCGGCCGTGCGTTCAGGTTCATCGGCCAACAGCACAAGCGGCACAAGCGGTTCCTCGACGCGCAGCACCCGCAGTGGCAGTACGCGCAGTGGCAGCACGGCCAATGAGACCTCGGCTACACGTTCCGGCCGCCGTTGAAATCCAGTAGGTCCTCCTCCTCGTCGGGGGAGGATTTTTGTGTTTGTCCGGGGCTTTGGCCGATGGAACAATCCGGGCCCATCGGCGGTGGAAGTGGGGCAGAGACGGCTACGGCATTGGCCATAAAGGGGATAGAATTTTTTTAGAAATTTTTTAGGCAGAAATGTTTGCAATTTTAAAAAAATTGGATTATCTTTGCACCGCTGTTTTTCAAAAACCAATAAATCCGTACTAACACACAACACAAAAAAATTATGGCTTTAGAATGTTCCGTTAAAATTGCTGGTGACTATGCCTTGGTTCAGGCTGAACGGACTTCGGGTCATCGCTTGTTGCGGTTCGACCTTTCGAAGAGTTACAGCCGATGCTACGAAAGCGCAAGAGAACAGGCCAGATCTTACCTTGAAGACATTGTCAATTGGTTCGGTGAAAGACCACAGAACGTGGACAGTGTATTGCGGAGTCTGATGCTCCATCTGACCGTCAGACGCCGTGAAATGGGCCTTTCGGCATAGTCGATTCTGTTAGTTGTGCATGATAATAGGCACAATTCGAACGCAAAAAATAATCGAAAGTATCACTTTTTACTGAAAAGGAAGGGTACTTTCGGTTATTTTTTTTATATTTGCACGCATTTTTTAAGCTTTTTACGATTAAGAATAATGAATAAGAACACCATCATCGGCGTCATTCTCATGTTGGGTCTCATCATCGGGATGACGGTCTGGAATGACAAAACGGCTGCCGAACGTGAGGCAGTGCGTCGTGAACAATTGGCGAAAAGACATGCTGAACAGGAACAGGAACGTAAGCGCGCTGTCGAATGGCAGGCTGCGCAAGACACCCTTAGTGAGGCGCAGAAAGATAGTCTGCGGTTGGAGGAGGCACGTCAGGACAGCCTGAACGTGATTACGCATTTCGGTCCATTGGCCAATGCCTCCCAGGGCGAATCGAATATCATCACGCTGGAGAACGAGGTGCTCCGTCTGGCCATCAACACGCATGGCGGCATGATCGAGAGCGCCACGCTGAAGAAATACATCAACAATCTGGACTCGACGGAGTTGTGCCTGTTTGACACGCGCAACAACAAGATGGCTATCTCGTTCGAGGGTCGTGGCCACTATCGCGATGACATCAGTACGAGCGAGCTCTATTTTGAGACAGTACAGCAGACGGACAGCACCGTGACGCTGCGTGTCGCTACGGACGAGGGTGGTGCGCTGGAGTTTGTCTATGGCATTGGCCAAAATGACAGCTATCTGGTTGATTTCACTATCCGTACGGAAAACCTTGACCGCCTGTCGCACAGCAACCGCTTCAACCTGAAGTGGAGCCAGAAACTGTCGCGCACGGAAATCGGCCGCGATTTTGAGGAGCGTTACAGCAGCCTCTATTACCGTTTTGCGGGTGAGAGCCCTGATGATGATGACCTGGAGAGCGGCAGCAAGAACGGTACGAAGAACGTGAGCGGCGCCCTGACGTGGTTCAATTTCAAGAACCAGTTCTTCTCGTCGATGCTCGTCAGCCGCAACTTGTTCCGTGACGGCGAGCTGAAGTCATCGGCCATAGACGAAAAAGACAAGGAGGGCTATCTCTACCTGACGGATTATGCGGCCAATCTCTATTTTGACATGGAGCAGGCCGAGGAGCGTTTCTGCTTCTTCTTCGGCCCGAACAACTATCCGCTGCTCAACGATTTGAGTGAGGTTGTGGCCGATAGGGTAGGCCTGGGTGGCGAGGATATCGAGATGGAACACACGATCTATCTGGGTTGGCCGGTCGTCCGCTGGGTGAATCGCTTCATCGTACTGCCGTTCTTCCATTGGCTGGACAGCTATGCGCTCAACTATGGTCTGATTATCCTCTTGATGACCCTGCTCATCAAGCTTATCACGTTGCCATTCACGTACAAGTCGTTTGTGGCATCGGCCAAGATGCGTATCGCCCAGCAGCTGCCTGAAATCCAGAAGATAAACGAGAAATATCCGAACCAGGAGGATGCCATGCAGAAGCAGCAGGAGTTGATGGCGTTCTATGGCAAGATTGGCGTCAGCCAGATGGGCGGTTGTGTGCCGATGCTGTTGCAGTGGCCTGTGCTCATCGCGCTGTTCTACTTCTTCCCGACCAGTATCGAGCTGCGTGGCGAAAGCTTCCTCTGGGCACACGACCTCTCGACTTATGATGCCGTCATCACGTGGGACCGCTACATTCCGGTTGTTGATTGGATTTTCCACCAGCACATCTCGCTGTTCTGCATCCTGATGACTGCGACCAATATCTTCTACACGTGGTTGATGCAGAAGCAGAATCCGTCGCAGCAGAGTATGCCGGGTATGAAGGCGATGATGTACCTGATGCCGCTCATGTTCTTGGCCATCTTGAACAACTATTCGGCCGGTCTGTCGTACTACTATTTCCTCTCGACCTTGATCGGTATCATTTTGACCTATGGCATTCGCGCCTCGCTCAATGAACCCAAGATTCTGGAGCAGATGAAGTACAATCTGGCCCATCCGAAGAAGAAGAGCGAAATGTCGGGCTGCGCCGGCCTTGCTGCACGTGCCCAGGAGGCACAGAAACTGCAGCAGAAGCAGATGAAGGAGCAGGCTCGCAAGCAATACCGTAAATAATATTTTCATTTGCAATATGGCAGATTCAACTTCAAATCAGCGCTACATGATGCGCGGCGTTTCGGCCTCGAAGGAGGATGTCCACAACGCAATCAAGAACATCGACAAGGGTCTCTTTCCGCAGGCATTCTGCAAAATCATCCCCGACATTCTGGGCGGTGATCCCGAGTACTGCAACATCATGCATGCCGACGGTGCCGGAACCAAGACCAGCCTCGCCTACATGTACTGGAAAGAGACGGGCGACCTCTCGGTGTGGAAAGGCATCGCACAGGACAGCCTGATTATGAACATCGACGATCTGATCTGCGTCGGCGCGGTCGATAACATCCTCGTGTCGAGCACCATTGGCCGAAATAAAATGCTCATCCCCGGCGAAGTCATATCGGCCATCATCAACGGCAACGACGAACTGATGGCTGAACTACGCGAAATGGGCATCGGCGTGTATGGCACAGGCGGCGAGACTGCCGACATCGGCGACCTTGCACGCACCGTCATCGTCGATTCGACCGTGACCTGCCGCATGAAGCGCAGCGACGTCATCAACAATGCCAACATCCAGGCTGGCGACGTGATTGTAGGCCTCGCGTCCTACGGCAAGGCAACCTACGAGAAGGAATACAACGGCGGCATGGGCAGCAACGGTCTGACATCGGCCCGCCACGACGTCTTCGCCAAATATCTGGCCGAGAAATATCCTGAAAGCTACGACCACGCCGTGCCGGAAGATCTGGTCTCGGAAGATCTGGTCTATAGCGGCCAATTGAAGCTGACAGATGCCGTTGAAGGCAGTCCGCTCGATGCCGGCAAACTGGTTCTGTCGCCGACACGCACCTACGCTCCGGTGGTCAAGAAAATGCTCGACGCCATGCGCCACGACATCCACGGCATGGTTCACTGTTCGGGCGGTGCGCAGACCAAGGTGCTCCACTTCATCGAGAATCTGCACGTCGTGAAGGACAACCTCTTCCCCATCCCGCCACTGTTCCGCACCATCCACGAGCAGTCGGGCACCGATTGGCAGGAGATGTACAAGGTGTTCAACATGGGCCATCGTCTGGAGGTCTATCTGCCGGCCGACAAGGCACAGCAGGTCATCGAGATTTCGCAGAGCTTCGGCATCGACGCAAAAATCATCGGCCGCGTAGAAGCCAGCGACCACGCACACGTCACATTGCACACCGAAAACGGAGTGTTTGAATACAAATGATTCGACACGACATCGAATTGGCAATCATCGACCCGAACACGCTCTTGCGTATGGGTTTGCAGTCACTTTTGGAGGAGATTCTTCCGGAAGTGACTGTCCGTTCGTTCCCATCGTTCGATGCGTTGATGGCCGATACGCCGTACTATTTCGCGCACTATTTCGTGTCGGCCAACATCTTCTTCGAGCACGCCCAGTTCTTCCGCGAACAGGGGCACAAGGCCATTCTGCTGGTACAGAATGAAGAGCAGGCGCAGCGCGCCGGATTGCCATCGGTCAACGTCACGCAAAGCGAGTCTCACCTCGTGCGTCAGATTCTGAAACTGCGCGAGATGGGGCACCAGGCATCGGCCGACAACAAGACTGCTTTTATGGCCGATTCGCGCAGCTTCCGCACCGAACTGAACCCACAGATGCAGCCGGAACTCTCACTGCGCGAAATCGAGGTGCTGCAATGGCTGGTGAAGGGCCTGACCAATAAAGAAATCGCCGACAAGCTGAACATCAGCCTGACGACGGTCATTACGCATAGAAAAAATATTCAGGAAAAGACGGGAATGAAGTCTATGTCATCGCTCACCGTCTATGCCGTGTTCAATGGACACGTGAATATCGACGAGATTTAGGAAGGGGAGGAGAGCCGGTCCATTGGCCCAAAATACACTCCACCGCTCATTTTTTGATAGTAACCTGCGTCGCTCCGAACCCGTAGTTCTGGAACGAGGCATCCTGCCACATGCAGGTCGGGTAGCGCAGCCGCAGTTCGTCGATGATGGCCTTTCGCAGGACACCCTCGCCCTTGCCGTGGATGAAGACGATTTTTTGGCCGATGCGATGGCGGTAGTTCTGCATCGTCTGGCGGAAGATGTCCATCTGGTGGTGCAGCATGGCGGCGTTGTCCATGCCGGCGGTGCTCTCGACCAGGGCGTTGATGTGCAGGTCAACCTCGATGATATCACCGCGCAGGACCTCGTACGGACGAGATGCGACGAGCATTTCGAGCGGCAGTTTGGCCTTGTCGGTCGTGCCGGCCTTACGGTCTTTGTTTTCAGGCCATTGAGCTTTGAGTAAGGCCAATTTGAGTCGGTCGTTTTCCTCCTCCAGCTGGTGGATACGTTCCTTGAGTTTGCCGTTTTCGGCCTTCAGGTCTTCGCTCTCGGTCACGAGGCGCACCCGCTCGATGGCCGACTGTGACGGTGGCGCCTGATGCACCTTGGCGTGACCGGCAGCGCGCGCGTCATCCTCATCGGTCACCACGACGCATTGGCTCACACGCGACGGAATCTCGAAGCCGTCTTCATCTTCGACCATGCAGTCGTTGCCGCTGATGCTCGTCACGATGCCGCCTCCCATGGCATCCAGGAATCTCACTTTGTCACCTACTTTCATAGCAATTCGTTGTTTTAATTTCATGGCCAATGCACATCGGCCAAAAACATGATTTTAAGAAAGACGGCCGCAAAGGTAATGAATTTCCCGCAAATCCGCCACTTTTTCAAATATTTTTCTTATCTTTGCGCTCGCAAATTTTACATGATTATGGCAAATTCCACAATATTGGACAAGTTGGAGGGCCTCGC
>CACZAY010000143.1 GCA_902779265.1 uncultured Bacteroidales bacterium
TTGGTGATGTCGTACTTCTTAGACAAGAAGGGACGCACCCCTCGAATCTGTAACAGACATTTGCCGCCGTCCATGACGGCGATCTCGTCCATCGACATTAGATCCTTACCGAGCTTCTGATAGTTCTGTCCGTGACTTTCCTGATTACCCTTCGTCACGCTTTCATTATACAGATCTATCGTTTCCTTACCCAGGAGCTCGCAGTTGCCGACCTCCTCGCCCGAACCACATTCGGGAGAAATGTGGCGGGTCACGTTGTCGCACAGACGCGCCAGATAATAGTCCATATTGGTGTACTGTTCATAGCCGCGCTTCTGGCAACGGGCCTTGGGGTCAATGCCCTTCGCGCCGAAGAAAAGCTGTTCGTAGTAGTCTGGGATTCCGTTCTTGTCTTCATCGGTCACGGCACGCTCAATCTCCTCGGGCGAGGCGGTGAGCATTGGCCAACAATCCGGCAGAAGCACACACCGCATGTCCTCCTGTGAGTTGACGAAACCTGGGCCAAGGCCATCGCCCGTAAAGGTAGCCTGACCGTTGCGAGTGTCGGCAATCATGATGCTGTCCACACGGTCCCAGCGCAGGGTTCCATCGGCCACACTCCTGCAACAGCCGGCATAGGCCAAGACCTTGCTGTACGCGTCGGCCGCCGACCAAGTGGTGGTGAAGGGGAAGGCCAATGGCTTTTGCGCGCGGATGGTGTCGATGGTGACATCGGTCGCAGTGCCGTCGTTCAGCGTGCGGTCAATGTGGGCAGCGACGCCCTCGCCCCAGTTGTCGGCCGTAACCTCGGGGCAGGCGGGATTGACGTTGCCCTCGACGTAGTAGTGGCCCCATTTGTGCCACATCGGTGTCCAGGCATTGCCACCAGCGGGCTTGCCTTCGGGTGTCCACGCGGTGATCTTGCAGTAGGCCGTACTGCGGATATTGGGCTTGGCGATGCGAGTCCTGGAGTTGCCCGTTGTGGCCGGGCCCGGCTTGTAATAGTTGTTGACGATATTGACGTTCATGCCCTCGCCGCCGTAGCAGCCTTCTCCTTTCCAGTTATAAATCAAGTTATTGCGCATATCAAGGCGTTCATCGAGCTGCGTGCTGGGACGCGGAGCGAGTCGAGGTGTGCGCGAAACGTGATGCAGAACGAGGTTGTGCGCATAGGTGGCTCCGGAGCCGCCCCAGTTGCCGCCGTAGCCGTGCGCACCCTTGCTATGACCGGCATTGACAAGACTCTGGGAGACGATGCACCACTGTACGGTGAGATTCTCGCCTCCATAGATGGAACAGCACTCGTCTATCGACCAAGAGACGGAACAATGGTCCACGATGATGTCGTGGTGGTCCATGGCACAGAGTGCATCGCCCTCATGCTGGTCCACACGGCGGTTGCCCAGGCGGAAACGCAGATAACGGATGATGACATTGTCGGCCCGGATGCCGAACGGAAAATCGGCGATACAGATGCCGTCGCCCGGAGCGGTCTGTCCTGCGATGGTGCAGTCGTTGCGTGTGATGTAAAGTTTCGACTTCAGGTAGATTGTTCCGCACACGTCAAAGACGATGATGCGCGGTCCGTGCATCGTGCAGCCATAACGAAAAGAACCATATTCGTCGTTATCTTCAAGTGTCGTGACATGATAGATGACGCCCCCGCGTCCGCCCGTGGTGTATCGGCCGAACCCCTCAGCCCCTGGAAATGCAGGCACGCGGTCATCGGCGGAAGCAACATTGGCCACAACCCCAACCCACGTGACAAGCAGGAAAAGCCGTGTCAGAATCTTTTTCATAGTATTCCAGTTTTATCAGTTAATGGTCTGTAAATAAGCGTCGATGATGCCTATTACGATATTGTTCGAGAGACACTCCACTTCGAGTGACTTCAAGGTTTTCTTTGGGTCCAATGGCATTTCCAACAGGGTCGCTGCGCCGCCGTCGGTCGCGAGGTTCAGCCTGTTGGTCTTCGGCCGATAGACCTTGCCCGTGCGGAGGCTCATGCGGTAGGGCGGCTGCACGTCGTTGCCGTATTCGGCGAGGAAGAAGGCTGGAAGTCCCTGCACCAGTTCCTGCTCGATGGGCCACCAGTTGACAGGATTCTCGAGCGTCAGTTCGTCGCACGTCCCGTCGGTATAGCGCACGCGGACGACGCCATTGGCTATACGGCTCTGCATCGGGTTGGTCGTGCCGACCATCTTTAGATAGATGTGGTCGGCCGACTTGCGTGGCAGCTTGAACGAAATCTTCTCGGGGAAGTTCTTCCACTGGCTCGTGAAGGCTGCCTTCAGCCCCAGCGCGTCGCTCACCTGGAACGTATCGGTCGGGTGACACCATTCGCCCATGCCGTGCGTTGGCATCCGCAGCGTGACATGACGTCGCTTGTCGCCCTTGTAGGCATAGGTCTGGCGGAAGATGTCGGCCACCTTCAGATTATACTTCTTGGCGATGGTCGTGACGGGCGTCAGCCGGTCGAAGTTGATGGCCGACGGGTCAGTGTAGCCGTCCGTGCGCCTTGGGACATTGGCCAATGTCTTTTTATCATTATGGCCGATGGCCTGTACCTCGCGCTTCAAGGCATTGGCCAATGAATCAGAATCCACCCAGCGGATGCCCTCCTTGTCGGCCAGCTCGCCGGCGAATGCCGACTTCGCAGGGGCGTAGATGACGATGCTGTCATAACGGTCGAAGAAGTCGCCCTGACCGCGGAAGTACCACACGGCCGTGTCGGCGCGATAGCTACGGCTCAGCTCGAAATCGGGCGTAGAGAAACTCACCTCCTTGCCGTCCCACTCCGACGGGAAACCGGGACGCAACGTCAGCACACCGTGCAGCAGGTCGGGCTGGATGCCGATGAGTCCCTGCACGAACGTACGCGCCGTGATGCCCACCGGGTCACCGAAGTCGCGGTAGCACTCGCCGCGCGCCGCGTCATAGAACGAAATCTGGCCCAGATTACCCGGACTTGCGCCCAAATACATGCCATCCATCAGCGCTCCCTTGAACAGCGCGTAGGCTTCGTCGGGACGGCCTGCCTCCCAGTAGGCCAGCGCCGTGTGCATCTCTTCGGCCAATGCCACATTGTTGATCGACCAGCCGTATGGTTGCCATGTGGTTGTGGCCAATGCATGGGCCGTGCCCTTCCCCTCCTTCACCACACGGGCGGCGGGGTACTTCGCATCGGCTATAGAAATCTCATAACGCGGAATCCGACTGTCCACATATTGCGTCGCGCGGTAGCGTTGCAGCGGCGTGCCCACCTCACTGTCGATGGCATGATAGACCGTCCACAGCGCCGGACTCTTATGCTGCCGCTTCAGGCCCCACGCATCCTTGCATTCGGCCCAGACGCCCTCCTCCTCCAGCCACAGCTGATGGTCGATGGCACGCTGGATATGGTTGGCCTCCTCCTCATATTTTTCGGCCAAGTGGCTTTCACCCAGCAGTTTGGCAATCCTTGCCGCCTGACGGTTGGCCCGCAGGTTATAGGCCGTACTGTGGGTTGCCACACCGCCGTCATAATAGAGGCCGTCGCTCGCCCAGATGCAGCAGTAGCCATCATACAAGCCATCATTGTCGGGGTCAAAGACACGCTTCTCCCAAGCCAGGTGACGCACGATGGTCGGCCAATAGGCACGCGCCTCGGCCAAATCACCCGTCCAGTTCAGGTGCCACAGCAGCTCGTCGATATAGACGAGGTTCATGTCATAGTGGTTGACCTTCTTCGTATTGTTTGGATTGCGGCCAATGTAGCCCGTCGTGAACATCGGGTTGCCATGTTTTTCAGTCGCACGGGCGTAATTCTTCGCCGGGTCAAGCACAGGGATGGACTTATCTACATTGACATTCACAAGCTGCGATGCCGCATAGCCCGAGAAATGCCGCTGCTGACGCTCCGTCCAGCCCATCACGTCGCCCACATAGGCCGCACGCCAGCCGGGCAACGGCATACGCCAGCCGATGGCTCCATGCTGCCACACGCCGCTCTCCTCGTCCCAGATGCCATTGGCCGCAGCCGGAAGCACGAACTCCAGCGGATTGATGAGCACGTCGGGCGTCTCGACCGCATAGTCACCCACCAGCCCGCAGGCCAAGCTCTCGCTCTCGAAAAGCATCGTCTGGAGGTTGCAGATTGTGTCCGATGCACTTCCGATGGCCACAATCGAGGGCTGCGTCAACGGGATGCTCGCCGTCATGTAGTGGACCGACGAACCGTCTTTCGCAACGCCATTGGCCAATGCCAACTCTACACACGGCGAGCCCTGACCGCGCACGCGACGCTCGCCACGCTTGCTGCCCTTGCCGTAGGTGAGGTCGAAATACGACTGCTCGGTGTGGAGCGTATAGTTGTTGCCCTTGCACTTGTCGAGCGTGAAATCAAAGCAGTCGGGCTTATCGACACCCAGGTCACCATTGCGACTGAACGAAGCATTGGTCGCGGCGCCGTAACGCATCTTCAGGCGCGCTCCGGGCTTAACGTTGTGGCCCTCAATCTGCCAGATGCCGCCCACCTTGGGAATCTGCAACGCATAGGCCGAAAGAGTGATATAGGCCTCTTGGCCAATGTCCTGGCGCAACGAGTCGGGCAACGTGATGCGATAGTCGCGGCTCGCTCCGTCGTAAGTTGTCCGAATCTGCACATGCTCGATGTCGAACCGCACGTTGCCGCCCATATACGGCATGTAGAGGCCGAACTCCGGCTCATCGCTCGTCTCCAGTCGCGCCGCTTCGCATCGGCCATAAAGCGCACGCGTGAAACGGTTCTTGCCGTCGATGCACACGATGCCGTCCTCCTCCGGCCAATACTGGATCTCGCGCGGGGCGAGCAGCTTCTGGAACGAAGAGGCTTCATTGGCCGTAAAAAGCTGTTTTGTGGCCGATGGCGCTGTTGCCGCCTGCTGGGCCACAACGGGGCTTAGTGACAAACCTAAAACGAGAGAGAGGGTACTGCGATGAGTCATGTGCTATAAAATTTCGCTGATTTCACATATTCAAGGACGTGGTTTATCGGCGGTTATGGCCAATGCCCCTGCCCTCGCAATTTCACTTAACATTTTCTATACAGTGCCGTGATAATCTAGCAGTCCTGCTCAAATTTCCCGGCGTCCGAGCCCTGCGGCTCACTTTTCCTTGATGAGGCTGAGGAACTCCTGGCGGGTACGGATTTCGTTGAATGCGCCACAGAAGTCCGATGTCGTGGTGAGCGCGTTCTGCGACTCGACGCCACGCATCTGCATACACAGGTGGCGTGCCTCGACGACCACCATTACGCCCAACGGATGCAGCGTCTCCTGGATGCACTCCTTGATCTGGGTGGTGAGTCGCTCCTGTACCTGAAGTCGGCGGGCAAAGACCTCGACCACGCGAGGAATCTTGGACAACCCGACGATGTAGCCGTTAGGGATATAGGCGACGTGGACCTTGCCGAAAAATGGCAGCAGGTGATGCTCGCACAGGCTGTAAAAGTCGATGTCCTTGACGATGACCATCTGGCGGTAATCCTCGC
>CACZAY010000144.1 GCA_902779265.1 uncultured Bacteroidales bacterium
GAGGTGGACGGATGGGTCCGCGTACGACGTCGCCCTGTTTCAGGTTGTAGAGCTTGATCTGCTGCTGGGTGACGAAGATATCGTCGGGCGAGGCGAAATAATTGTAGTCCGATGAACGGAGGAAACCGAAGCCGTCGGACATGATTTCCAGTACGCCTTCGCCGGTCAGAACGCCAGCAAACTCTTCGCGTGGCATGGCGGGAGTCATATTGGCCTCAATATCGGGCTCTTCCGGCACGATGATGTTTTTCACGGGTGCAGCTGCGACAGGCTGCTGTTTCTGTAATTTCTGTTGCTGTTTCTGAAGTTTCTGCTGAAGTTTCTGCTGCTGCTTCAGTTGCTTCTGCTTGTGGCTTTTTTGGGTGATGCCGTCGGCGCCGAAGAAGTCATTGAAGAAATTGTCGTTCAATCTGGGCGGCTGTCCGTCCTGCATCATCATGGGATTGACTTCGTTTTCATAACCACCGTCAAATCCTTGGCCATCGTCTATCGGCTGTCCGTTTTCATCGTATTGGCCATCATATTGATCCGGCCCGTAATAGTCCTGTTCGTCGTATGGCTGTCCATCTTCGATGTATTGGCCGTCTTCTTCATAAGGCTGTTCTTGGCCAATGTCCGGATTTCCCTCGTCGTATGGCTCGTCGTACATCATCTCGCCGACCTGTGGCTCGTAGTTGCCATCGGCCATCCTGTCGTCAATTCCGTTGTCGTCCGATGGCTCTGCACCGTCAGGTTTGTTGGCCAACATCTCTTCAATTGCTGCCAATGCATTTTCCGTATTCTGTTGTTCCTTGGACTTGCGGCCGCGTCTCTTTTCAGAGATGAGTTTGATACCATCTTCCAGAGTGCCGAGGATCTGCTCAATGCCTTGTTCTTTGGATTGGGATTGGAATTTGGTTGCGTCAAGATCGAGGAGCTGCGCGATTTGCACGAGCTCCATACCATTCAAAAGATTAAGTTGTTGGGGTGTGTACATAGTGCGTACTTTACACAAAGTGTGAAATAGTCGAATTCCGAAAAAATAATAAAATTTGGGGGATTGTCCCGTTAGAGACGCTGCAAATTTATAAAAAAATAGAAGAACTTCCCCCTTTTTGCATCGTCAAATTGCGCAAATTGTACAGAAACAGCCTTTTTTGCAATCTATTGTTTGCGTTTTATAAACTCCAGAAAACTCTTGAAGTCCTTGCGCAGGATGATTCCGATGCCCTGCGTTGTAAGCGCGCTGTTGATGGAATAGTCACGCTCATTGTAGTGACTGTAGGCCTTGGCACGCACCGTCCCGCGCGTGTTGATAAGGAACTCCATGTCAAAGTCGCCGATAAACGTATTGTTCGTATTATTAAGGCCAATGGAGTTCGCCGGATCGCGGTAGCCGAGGTTGCCCGTCATGAGCAGGCGGTCGTTCAGCAGGCGCGTCGAGACCGAGACATCCATCTCCATGTCCGAGAAGTCGCCCTTGTCACTGCGGAAGTTCGTGCCCAGCGTGAAGTTGTCGCTCATGTGGCCCAGCAGGTTGTTGAGCTGCGACGTGAGCGAAGAGCTGGCAAACGATGTCAGTTCCGAGCCCGTCTGCCTCTGCGACGTTGAGGCATATTCCGGCGTATAGAATTTCGAGAAGAGCAGCAGGTAAAGCACCTCGCGGTTCAGCATTTCCTGTGTTCCGATGATGTTGTGGACGAGTGCCTGAACGTCGTCGGACGTATTCTTGATTTCCAGGTCGAAGGCAATCTGCGGCGCGGTAATCTGTCCCGTCACGTTCAGCTTGCAGTCAACGGGCAGCGTCGTGCGGCTCAAGCTGGCCACCGAGGCGAAACTCTCGTCGAGGTCTTTCAGGTTGGCCGATGGGATGTTGTAGACCGCCTTCAGGTCGAGTTCCGCCTCGCTGGGTGAGCCCGGGAAGGTAATCCGGCTGCCCTGCTGCATCTGGAAGGCCTTGGTCATCACATCGCCCTTCATCGTCACGGTGTACGAGCCCGACGTGATGTCATAGTTTCCCGTCAGGTTCATGTCGTGAAACGGGTCGTAGTGCAGCGAGAGGTCTCCGTTGCCCTTGCAGATGAGTCGGTCTTCGGCCAATGGATCCATCTGGACATACACCTGGCAACGCTCATTGGCATGAATCAGCAGATCCATTTCGACATAGGTCGGCTCTTCGGCCGCCTCTTTGGCTGTATTTTTATGGCCAATGATCCGTTGCAGTTCATTCTCCTCGGCCAGCCGGAACTGCTCCTTGTCGCGGAAGGTGAGGAAATTATAGGCGTTTTCGGTGAAGTTCTCCTCGCCGGGCGAGAGGTTGAAGAATGATCGGCCGGCGGGAGCCATCTGTAGGCTGATGCGGTGGTGCGAATAGTTCCCGTGCATCTGACAACGTCCTGTAGCCCAGAGTCTTCCCCAGAAAAGTGCACCGTTCTCCTGCGTCGGGTGGTCATAGACGAGGAAGCCCGCCTGAGTCTCGGGAATGTCGATGTCCACGCCATATTCCAGCTCGTGGAAATGCTTGTGCTCCAGGTCGAGCGTCAGCACGGCCTTCTGCCCGAAGCGGTCGGTCACGGTGACATTATTGAGGCCAACGAACCCCGTCGGCGCATCGGCATTGGCCACAAGATTAAGCGTATCCGTCACGTAGAAGCGCACGCCGCCCAGCTGTTCGTGCGTGAAATTGACGTTTTGGAGCAGTGGCCGGCCCTCGAGGTTCAGCGAGTCGCAGTCGCCGAAGACGCGTATGTCGCCCGACGTGTGTCCGTGCAGGTCCTGCAATGCGCCGCCCAGCCAGTAGTGGAGGAAGTCGATGGGCAGCGAGTCGGTGTTGAAGCGCAGGTCGATGGTGTCGTGTACCTCATGCAGGTGGACGTCACAATCCACATGGCTGTTGTGCAGGGAATCGCTCTGGATGTCGGCCAACAGGTGCAGCCGCGTCCGCTCGGCATCGAAGGCAAACGAAATCTGCGCCTCGTTCAGATCTGTGCCGATGTAGGTGAGCGAATCAATCTGCAACGACCGTGCCTGGAACAGCAGACTGGGCTGCGACGTGACGAAAAGGTCGCCCGAGGCATAACCGCCGAAGTTGATGTAGCCCTTGCGCAACATGCCGAGGAAGAAGTCCAGCTGCCAATTGTCCATGTGGACCTGCATGTTCAGACCTTCATCCTCGCCGAACGAACCGGAAATGTCGAGTTGTTGATTCTTGTCTGTAATTCGAAGATTGTCAATGATATAGTTGTTGTCTTCGCCTTCGTGCAGCACGGCATCGGATGTCTGGAACTTTTTTCCGTCTATGGCCAATGTCGATGGCCGCATCTTGACGAGCAGCGGGTCGGGTTCGTAGGTGATGGCCAATGAACTTTCCAGCCGATGGCTCGGATTTCTGTACTCAAAGTTGACATCTGCATCGAATTTTGCGGGGTAGGGGCTGCCGCTGGCCATTGGCCCGACGCCCTTGGCTCTGAAGTGACACGTGTCCTCGCCGTTCACCCATTTCGGGACATTTACGGCGGCGGTGACTTTATGGCCGATGGTGTCCCACTCGGCCTGGAACGTAGCGTCATCGGCCAACAGTCCAGGGAACTTCATGATGCGTGCAAATTGTGGGTGTGACGGCACGTAGCCGATGATAAATGTGGGAGTGCCGACGATGTTCGCGATGGGCGAGACGAGCGCAAAGACCGAGACGGCCTGCTCCTTCTGGTGCGTGAGGCGCAGCGAGCCGAGGTGCAACTGTTCCTCTCCGTTCATGATGACGAGCGAGTCTATCCGCGCGTATCCCACGGGAATCTCATTGGCCATGAACGGACTTTTCCAGGCCGATGGTTTGTTGTGCGTGGATGAGGCATTGGCCAATGAGACATTCACACTCACGAGTCCGCGGAACGACAGTCCGTCGAGGTTGGAGATTTCGGTCAGGTGCAGCGCGTGAGGATGGATGTCGTGGACGCGGGCATTGGCTGTAATCTGCGTCGCGGTGTCGGTGAATTGCACGTCGGCCTGTCCGTTCAGACGGCACAGCGGGTCGTGGCTGCCGAACCGTGCCGAGATGCGGCGGTTGCTGTAGGAGCCGTCCAGCGTCAGGTCGCGGTAGGTGTGCCGTTCGATTCTGGCCGATGCGATGCTGCCGTTCAGTGTAACCTGGAGCGGGTCATTGGCCGATGCCTTGTAGTTCAATCGCGTCGTGAATCGGCTTTCCAGCGTGCCATCGGTTGATATTTTTCCTTGAAAATCAATGCTGTCCGATGAAAATCCGCCCAAGGTACCATCCCAACGGAGCGTATTGACCTGTTGTGCATAGGGACGGATTTCCATTGGCCATGAAAGTCCGAATTCCGACAGGATTTCTTCGATGGCGGACCGTGCGATGCGGCTGGACAGAAACTGCGCGTCATAGCATGCACGTGCAAGCGAATCGCGTAATGACTTTAGGTACGTGCGCGCGTGAATTTCGCCCCAATCGGCGGCCTCAAGGTCGATGCTGCGCAGGTAGATTTCGAGTGAATCGCGCGTCAGCATCAGTTCTCCATGTGTTTTGATTTCGGCCAATGCGCCATCGGCCAAATCCTTGACCAGAACCGCCGAAAGGTTGTGCGCCTGCAGCTGTTCGCCAGCCAACAGGGCTTGGCCACGGAATTCCTGTAGCGTGAGACCGCTCTTTTCGTGTAGTTTCATGCGCTTCAGTGACAGCTCCATGCCGGTTCTGTGGTTGATGTCAAGTGAAATGACGGCACTAACGTCGCTGAAAGACAAGTGGTTGAAGTCCGGAAGTGACGTGTGCGAGCTGTGTTCCTGGTCCTTCACATCATAGGTGATTGCACCTTGACGGAGGAACAATGAGTGTAGGGAGATGTCATTCAGGAAGTGTCTCTCTTGGTTGTCTTTCGCTTTCGGCATGAGCGCCTCGACAATGAAGGCATAGTTGGGTTCTGCGGCCAATGAATCTTTTGTCACAAAAAGCTTGAAATCAACCAACTGCACAGTATTTACGACCAATTTCCGTTGCAGGAGAGGGATGACTTCAACGGCTACCATCGCACGGCGGGCGCAGAAAAGTGTGTCATCGTTGCGGTCAAAGATGACCATCTGGTTGATGCCAATCTGGTTCAGCCAATTGACCTCGACGTTTCCCATTTCAACGCGTGCATTCAATTTCTCACACAATTTTTCGCGTACGTTGGTCTCTACCAATATGCCGGCCAGATTGAAATGCGCGACGATGTACAGACACAACACAAGCAAGGCCACCATGAGTGCCATGATGTGCATCGATTGCTTGAAGATGTAAAGAAATCTGCGCATTCTTGTAGTCTCTGATTTTTACTACAACCGCTTAATATATAACATATTTCTCGCGGATTCTCTTGTATTTGGCCAATGGCTCCTGCCACGTCTCACGAATCTGTTCTTCGGAAAGACCGTCGGCTATTTGCTGGCGCAATTGGTCTG
>CACZAY010000145.1 GCA_902779265.1 uncultured Bacteroidales bacterium
ATACAATAAGCAAGGCTATATCACTGTTTTTGATACGGATTACGAAGAAGACGGATATGCTACTTCCGAAAAGAACTCGTTCAATTATGATAGCGAAGGCCATATGTCGTCTTGCTCATTGTATGGAGTAATTGACAGAATTAAAGATGGGGAACGACTCTATCTGGACTGGAATTTAAAGGTTACCTTTGACTGGAAAGATGGTCTGTTGCAGTATATGACTTTCGATGGTGAGGAAACTGAAAATGAAACGAAGTCATCAGTCTTCTATAAATATAAGTATTCCTATGATGCTGATTTCCCGAATAAATATAAGCAGTGGGGCATATACCAAGGTTTCCCGACGGTAGGTGACAGTTACTTTTTCCTGCCATTTATCGGGCTGATGGGTATCGGCCCAGATAGGTTGCCTTCAAGTATGACCTACATCGACAAAGATAATCAGGAAGATCCTGATCACAAGTGGAATTTCCGTTTCACTTTCAACGAGGATGGTTCTCTGGCCACAATGGCTGGTTTTGTGTTTTCTTACGAATATGCCAATGGGAATGGAGAAACGCGTCTGGCGGCTCCTTCGGTCATGGCGGTAAAAGATGAAACGGGTTTCCGCCCGAGGCATCGGCATGCACCTCTCTTTGGCGGCATTCCTGTAACTGGTAAAGAATAATATGGATATCGAATTTGGAAAACTGAAACGCGAAGAACTGAAGGCGGCCGTGGAGATTGCCTCCCGTGCCTATCAGGACTATGCCTACGTAGCGCTCTATTTCCCGGACGATGAAGAGCGGCGTCGAGGTCTGCATGCTTTCATGAACTGCGTGATGAAGAGTAACTTCGGCAGAGCGGATATTCTAGGGGCACGGATAAATGGACAACTTGTCGGCCGTGCTACCCTGGAATCTCCCGGTTATCAACCGCCTACGTTTTGGCAGAGTCTCGTCAATGATGGTTGGAAAGTCTATTTTGCGGCCAACTGGAAGAACGTGAACGGCTATCTCGCCATGGACGAAGAGGCCTGTAAACCCTGTCACGACTACCAGAAAACGAATCCCGGAGTGTGGTATCTCAGTATGTTCGAGGTCGATCCTCTCTTCCAGAGACAAGGCATCGGTACTCAGTTCCTGTCTTTTCAGGAGGACTATGTCCGGAAGCGGGGTGGCAGCGAGATGGTTCTCTTCACGAACTCGGAGGAGAATCTTCTCTTCTATACCCAGCGCGGCTATGAAGTGTTCCATGAGTGCGAACTGGCGCATGATGGACGAAAAGTCGGTAGTTGGAGTTTGAAGAAATTGTTATGAACTCAAGTTTCGCAGGTAAAGTAACACAGAAAAAGCCACCGTCCGAAATGGGACGATGGCTCTTTTTTATGTTTCCTCGGCAGAGGTTACTTGACTTCCGATATAAATAATTGAACGTAAACGAGTTGCGCTATCGGTTGTTTAATTGCATGTTGATTGCATGTTGATTGCATGTTGATTGCATTTTTGTTGATTTGCTAGTTGCATCTTGCGCATTGGCCGTAATAAATGAAACGGATGACAGTTTTGAATTGCAATTTGGTCTGGACTGAAAAAATGGTAAAATGACACATTTTTTATATTTATTGGCCGAAATGTCGCCTCGAAACAAGGAAACACTTGCCATTTTTATGGCCAATGATACATTTTCCGTTTTTTTTGTGTACCTTTGCATCCAAATAATATCCTCACCTATGACACACAACGACATCGCATCGCTCATCGAGCAGGTTGCTCCCTTGCAGTTGCAGGAGCACTACGACAACGCCGGATGGCAGCTGGGCGACCCAGAACAAGAGACATCGGCCATCGTCACCACGCTCGATGTGACCGAAGAGACTGTCCAACTGGCCGCAGAGCAGGGCGCGAACCTGATTGTGAGCCACCATCCGCTGCTGTTCCACGGCGTGAAACAGATTAACCCGCGCCGCGACTACGTGAGCCGGACCATCATCGAGGCCATCCGCCACGGCATCGCCATCTACAGCGCGCACACTAATCTCGACAACGCGCCGCAGGGCGTGAACCGCCGTATCGGCGAGGTTCTGGGCTTGTCCGATGTGCGTCCGCTTGCGCCATTGGCCATAACCCAGACTGACGGTTTGCCGGCCGATTTCGTGAAACAATGCGGCAGCGGAATTGTCGGCCAACTGCCATCGGCCATGACAGCCTACGACTTCGCGCAGGTCGTGAAACAATTGTTCCACATTGATGCGCTTGTGACCAATGCGGCCGATGTCGATATCCAGCGCGAAATCCGCACGGTGGCGCTATGCGGCGGGGCAGGAGACGATTTCATTGCCGATGCTGTGCGTTGCGGGGCCGATGCTTTCCTCACGGGCGAGGTCGGCTACCATTTCTACTTCGGTCATCCCGAAATCTTCATCATGTGTGGCGGCCACTACGAGACCGAGCAGTTCACGGCCGACCTGCTACGCGACCTCATCGGCCAAAAATATCCCGATCTGAAGGTCGTGGTTGCACCGAAGTCTGCACCGACGGCCACAATTGTCTGACAAACTTAACTATGTTGAAAAATGGTTGAAATTGGATTGAAGCATACGAGTGAACTCGTTGTGAACGATACAGTTACGGCAATCAGCGTCGGCTCGGGCGATATGCCTGTGCTGGCCACTCCGTCGATGTTGGCGCTGATGGAAAATGCGGCGATGCTGGCTGTGGCCGATGCGTTGCCCGAAGGTTGCACAACGGTGGGCGGCCATATCGAATCGTCACATCTGAAGCCGTCGAAAATCGGCGATAAAGTCTTCGCTACGGCAGAGGTCACGAAGGTTGACGGCAAGAAAATCGAGTTCAAGGTGTCGGCTTTTTCCGGCGAAACGCTGTTGGGCGAAGGCTCGCATCTGCGCTTCATCGTTGAGCGCGAAAAGTTTTTGGAAAGGTTGAACAAATAATGGCTAACAATATGAATTTCTTGGAATTAGTTCGCAACCGGTACAGCTGCCGCAGCTATCGGCCGACAAGCATTGAACCCGAAAAACTTGACTACATCATGGAGTGTGTCTGCACGGCTCCATCGGCCGTAAACAAGCAGCCGTGGCACTTCCGCAGCGTGAGCGACGAAAGCGGGCTGAAGGCTCTTGGCCAATGCTACAACCGCGACTGGTTCGCCACTGCGCCGACGGTGATTGTTGCCTCGATCCGGCACGATGAGGAATGGGTGAGGGGCGACGGCAAAGCGCACGGCAACATCGACATCGCCATTGCCGTGGAACATCTCTGCCTGGCTGCCACCGAACAGGGTCTGGCCACGTGCTGGGTGTGCAACTTCGATGCCGAAATGTGCAAGAAGCTGTTTGCAATGTCGGCCAATGAGGAGCCTGCGGTCCTGATTCCGATTGGCTACGCGGCCGATGAGATGAAAGAGAAGAAACGTAAATCCATCGACGAAATCGTTGATTGACAGAAATTTAATCGAATGACAAATATGATTGAGTCCGACATCCGTCCCGAAGAATACGCCAAATATCCGTCGCCGTGCTACGTGCTTGAAGAGCGGCTCCTGCGTCGTAACCTACAGTTAATCAAGCGTGTGGCCGATGCTGCCGACGTTGAAATCATCCTCGCCTTCAAGGCCTATGCGCTGTGGAAGACGTTCCCGATTTTCCGCGAATACATCGGCCACACCACAGCCAGTTCCGTGAGTGAGGCGCGTCTGGCGTTCGAGCAGTTCGGCTCTCCGGCGCACACCTACAGTCCGGCCTACACCGATGCCGATTTCCCGACCATCGTGCGCTGTTCGAGCCACATCACGTTCAATTCGCTCACGCAGTTCGAGCATTTTGCGCCCTTGGCCAATGGCGTTTCCCTCGGGTTGCGCGTCAATCCCGAATACAGCGAAATCGAGACCGAACTCTACAATCCGTGTGCTCCGGGCAGCCGTTTCGGAGTTTTGGCCGATGCCCTTCCTGCGCAACTTCCGGCCGGCATCGAGGGCTTCCATTGCCACAACCATTGTGAATCGTCGGCCGAGGCGTTGGAACATTCATTGCAGCATCTGGAGGATAAATTTGGCCGATGGTTTCCGCAGCTGAAATGGCTCAACTTGGGCGGCGGCCATCTTATGACGCGTCGTGATTACGATGTCGATCGGCTGATTTCTATTCTGAAAGGCCTGCACGAGCGTTATCCGTGGCTCAAGATTATCCTTGAACCAGGTTCGGCCTTCGGCTGGCAGACGGGACCGCTGATCTCGCGAGTGGTCGATATCGTCGAAAATCACGGCATTCGCACCGCAATTCTGAACGTATCGTTCGCCTGCCACATGCCCGACTGCCTTGAAATGCCCTATTGGCCGACGGTGCGCGGTGCCGAGACGTTGGAGGGCGAGACTTCGACCGAGCCGAACGTCTATCGTTTGGGCGGCAACAGCTGTCTGAGCGGCGACTATTTGAGTTCGTGGCGTTTCGCGCAACCGTTGCACATCGGTGACTATGTCGTGCTTGAAGATATGCTGCACTACACCACGGTCAAGACGCACACCTTCAACGGAATTTCGCATCCGGCCATCGCGTTGCGCCATCTGGACGGCTCGATCGAGGTGCTACGCGAATTCGGTTACGAGGATTACAAGTCAAGGATGGACTAAGTCAAGAATTTGAGAATTAAAGGATTGGCCATGCAACTCTTTGATATCCAGATAACTACCGATATGGGCGAAACCATCGTCTTGCAGGTTTCGGCCGATGATGCACAGGAGGCCGAGATGACCGCCATCTCGATGGTCGAATCCGGCCAAGCTGGTACCGTCGGAACTCGCGTAGTGGATTGCTTTGCTGTATGAGTTCCATTGGCCATAACCTAAAAAAGAAAATCCCGAAAGCCGTTGCTGACTTTCGGGATATTTTATGTCGTAATCTATGGTGTGGATTACTTCTGGTGCTCAAGCGACAGGGTGATGGTCGGACGATCGCAGACCTCGGTAGGACCGAAGTACTGGATTGGGCCAGGATATACGAAGCTGGTCTTGCTTGCCCACTCGTCGCGCTTGCTGACGAAGAACTTGTACGGAGCGCCGTCCAACTCGACGAGAGCCTTCTTGATGACAGGCTTCATCTCGCCGGCACGCTTCTCCATGTTCATCATCATGGTGATCGGGATACCACCGGCAACCCATTCGTCAACAGGCTTGAAGGTGTTCTTGACCGATGACATGTAGCCGGTCTTGCCCGAGGCAATCAGCATCGAAGCGTTGAAGCCGAGCGAGTAGCAGTAGTCGGCATCCCAGTTTGATGGAGCTGCGCAACGACCCTCATAACCGAAGAAGTGGTGCTGAGTGGCGAACTTGCCGTTGTACTTGCCCTCCTTCTTCCACTGGGCGAGCTTCTTGCCGACCATTTCGGCGAGCAGCTGCTCCAGCTGGCGAGAAACGGCGATTGGCAGCGACTTGAAGATGGCGGCATTCTCGGCCGAGAGCTTTGAAAGCACGTAGTCGATCTTCTTGTCATCGGCCACAGTGTCGAACTCTGCCTGATTGGCGGCGAGCATGTCGTTCAGCTCGGAGATGAGCTTCTTGATGGCTGGGATGAACTCGATGAGACCCTCTGGAACCAAAGCCACGCCGTAGTTCATGCCCTGATTGGCACGATCGGCTACGACCTGAGCGATGTAGGTCACGATGTCGTCCAATGTCTGGTTCTTGGCCTCGACCTCCTCACCGATGAGGGTGACGTTAGGATGGGTCTGCAATGCGCATTCGAGGGTGACGTGCGATGCCGAACGGCCCATCAGCTTGATGAAGTGCCAGTATTTCTTGGCCGAGTTGCAGTCGCGCATGATGTTGCCGATGACCTCCGAATATACCTTTGTAGCGGTGTCGAAGCCGAAAGAAGCCTCGATTTCGCTGTTCTTCAGGTCGCCGTCGATGGTCTTTGGACAGCCGATGACCTGAACGCCGGCATTGATAGCCTTGTAGTATTCGGCCAATACGCATGCGTTGGTGTTCGAGTCGTCACCGCCGATGATGACCAAAGCCTTGATGTCCAACTGCTTGAGAATTTCCAAGCCCTTGTCGAACTGATCCTTCTTCTCCAGTTTGGTACGACCTGAGCCGATAATGTCGAAGCCGCCGGTGTTGCGGTATTCGTCGATGATATCGGCCGTCAATTCCATATATTTGTGGTCAACCAGACCGCCAGGACCGAGCAGGAAACCATACAGCTTGTTGTTCGGATTCAGCTTCTTGATGCCGTCAAAGAGGCCTGAGATGACGTTGTGACCGCCAGGAGCCTGTCCGCCGGAGAGGATGACGCCCACGTTCATCTGTGCGGTCTGCATTTTACCTTCAATTGG
>CACZAY010000146.1 GCA_902779265.1 uncultured Bacteroidales bacterium
ATTTCAGAATTTCGCAGTTGGAGATTGTACCATCTTTTTCAACAATGAATCGAAGTACGACACGCCCCTGCAGGCCTTGTTCGGCGGCATCCTTGGGGTAGGAGATGTTTGTTCGGAGAAAGTCCATCAGTGCAACGTCTCCGCCCTTGAATTGCGGCATTTGATCGTAGACGTCGAGCGCAGAATCCTGTTCAATCTGTTTCTTGACGGAATGGTTGTCTTTTGCAATCACGGTCTTTTGTGCAGACACTGGGACAAAGATGGTAATGGCCAATGCCAATAATAAAGAAAACTTTTTCATTTGTGTGTTGTTTGTGTGGTTAGACATCGGGTTCCGCTCGCGAGACGAAGACCCGTTTCTGTCCGGACGCTGCAAAGGTAGCAAATTCCCCACATTGGCCAAAGAAAAACGTTACACTATATTACACATCGGCCAAAAAAGTGCCGCAGATGCGCCTCAAAGGGGTATCGGCCAATAAAAAATCCTCGCTGCCGTATGTTCCGGACAACGAGGATTCTTTGTGCGTTGCTGGCTTTATTTCACAACAACGGTGAGGGGCGTTTCGATGCAGAATACATCTTGGCCGATGGCATGATGCCAGTCCTCGTCGGTCGCGTAGTCGCGCTTGCTCCAAGCTCCGCCGAAGTAGTAGGTGAGGGTTTCGCCCACCTTGTATGGACGGGTTGCAGCCTCGGTATCGCCGTACTTGGCGAACTCATCGACACCTGGGACATAGACGGCGCAATAGTTGCGGCCAAAGTCGAGCTGTGTGGCGTCGATGCCCTTCTGCTGGTGCACGTTGTAGATTCCCTTGTCGCTGTTGGCCGACTCGCAATAGGTGAAGAAGGCGTTGTGGGCATTGACTTCCAGATGCTGTACAGAGTCGTGCAGGAAGACGGCTCCGCCCAACCTCAGGTCGTCGATGGCATCGCCGTTGAGCACCACTTCGGCCTTGTTCATGTTGGCTCCGGCATTGACGGTGATGGTGATTTCTTCGGTCAGCTTCTTGTCGCCAATCTGGACACTGTCGTACGACAACTTGAAGATGCACTGCAACGGACCCTCCTGAAGTATCTCGTAGCGGGCAAAAGGTCCGCCTGGCCAAATTTCGCCGTTGGAGATGATGGCCAATCCGCCGCAACCGGCTGCATGACCCACCTTGTAGCTGTCGATGCCCAAGCCGTAGTCGATGTGATAGGGCTTGCCCTCCTTCTCCTCTTGCGTGTACATGGCATCGGCCGTCAAGTCGCTCGAATGCTTCAGCCACAGGTCAACGCCGCTCGACGGATTCTCTTTGAGCAGGGCTGGACCATACATGCGGTAGGCCGCCTTGTCGTTCTCCCAGCAGAAATCGTCCTTGCGGCGGTTTCCGAGGAAGAAGGCCGAGGTGAGAGGCTTGACTTCGGCCGGTGTACCCTCCGACCAGGTGTAGGCAGCGGTACCGTTGGCCGGAACATTGGCCAAGAAGATGATGCCATTGCCCTTGACCTGATAGGCGACCTCATTGCCCTGAGCGTTGCGCAGGATGTGCGGACGATTTGTATCGACCTGAACTGCAACGAGTTCGGCATTGCGCTCCACGTTGAGCGTGTTGCTTACCTCGATGGTCTGGGTAGGAGTCGAACAAGCAGCGAGACCAAGTCCCGCTGCTATGTATAGAATGAAATTATTCTTCATTTTCATTGGAATTTATTTAGGCTGTTTGCCGATGTAGGCCAGGATGCCACCATCGACGTAGAGCACGTGGCCGTTCACTGCGTCCGATGCGTGCGAAGCGAGGAAGACTGCTGGGCCACCCAACTCCTCTGGCTCCAACCAGCGGCCAGCTGGGGTCTTGGCGCAGATAAAACTGTCGAATGGGTGACGGCTGCCATCTGGCTGCTTTTCGCGCAATGGAGCGGTCTGTGGCGTTGCGATGTAGCCAGGGCCGATGCCGTTGCACTGGATGTTGTATTCGCCGTACTCCGAGCAGATATTGCGGGTCAGCATCTTCAGACCGCCCTTGGCAGCTGCGTATGCGCTGACGGTTTCGCGGCCAAGCTCAGACATCATTGAGCAGATGTTGATGATCTTGCCCTCGCGACGCTCCATCATCTCAGGAACAACGGCTGCGGCACAGATGTATGGGGCAACCAGATCGACGTCGATGACGGCCTGGAACTCGCTGCGCTTCATCTCGTGCATTGGGATGCGCTTGATGATGCCTGCATTGTTGACCAGAATGTCAATCTGGCCGACCTCTGCGTGAATCTTCTTGACGAGTTCGGCAACGGCGTTTTCATCGCACACGTTGCAGACGTAGCCCTTCACGTTGGTGATGCCGGCCTCCTTGTAGTTGGCCAAACCGCGCTGCAAAGCCTCTTCGTTGATGTCGTTGAAGATGATGTTCTTGATGCCGGCTGCAACGAATGCCTTGGCAATGTTGAAACCGATACCATAGGATGCGCCTGTGATCCACGCATTCTTGCCTTCCAATGAGAAATCTTTAAGTGAAGTCATTTTTGTAGATATTTATATTGTTGGAATTTAGGCTTGTTCTATTAATTGTCATTCTGAACGTTTGCAAAAGTCTGTGAAACTAACGAAGTGAAGAATCTCTAATTTTTAGATATTTCGCTTTCGCTCAATATGACAACTTTTAGAAGAATCCTTTACTTTTTGGCCCACCAGATAATAAGGATGATGATGCCGATGACTGGGATGAAGGCCAATAACTGCCACCAACCGGATTTGCCGATGTCATGCAGACGACGTGCTCCAACAGCCAATTGTGGAAGAACCAGAACCAGACTGAGGAATGAGGCGAATACGGTGATTCCCAAGACGAAATCAACAATGAGGCAGAACAGGAAGAACCACCAGAACTCAGACCTGCTGGCCTTGCCAGAAAAGTCAACATACTTGCTGAAGCATGTCTTGATAGATGTTACAAAATCCATAGTTGAAGTATTTTAGGTTAGTAAAATTCTAACAATGTCATGTTGAGCGATAGCGAAACATCTAAATATTTCTATATGTGTATTTTGAGATTCTTCGTTTCGCTCAGAATGACAATTGAACATTTTTTTTATCTCAAGTCGGTCTCCTTGAACCAGTCCTGATCGCTGTAATCGAGGTTCTCACCGCCCATGCCCCAGATGAAGGTGTAGTTGTGGGTAGCGGCAGCCGAGTGGATAGACCATTCAGGTGAGAGCACGGCCTGATCCTTCTTCATCCAGATGACGCGTGTCTCGGTCGGTTCGCCCATGAAGTGGCAGACGGCCTGATCCTCTGGAATGTCGAAATAGAAATATGCCTCCATGCGGCGGCTGTGCGTGTGTGCCGGCATGGTGTTCCAAACTGAGCCTGGCTTCAACTCGGTCATGCCCATCTGCAGCTGGCAGGTTGGGAGCACTTGGTTGACAAGCATACGGTTGATGACGCGGTCGTTCGAACCTTCCAGCGAACCCAATTTGAGGATGGCACCGGCCTTTTCAGCCTCGGCCTTGGTCACTTTCTTGGTCGGATAGGTCGTGTGAGCCGTGCAGGAGTTGAAATAGAACTTGGCTGGCTTGCTGGCATCCTTGCTCTTGAAGGTGACGTTCTTGTCGCCACGGCCGATGTAAAGTGCCTCCTTGAAGTTCAGTTCAAATTCGCCTTCGCCTTCAACGACTACAACGCCGGCACCTTCGCCTACGTTGAAGATACCGATTTCGCGGCGGGTGAGGAAGTATGGAGCCTTGAGTGGGTCGATGGCTTCGAGAGGCAGTGCCTCATTGACGGGCATTGCGCCGCCGACAACCATGCGGTCGTACATTGAGTAAACCATGTTCACCTCATCGGCTGCAAAAACGGTTTCGATGAGGAACTCCTTGCGGTTGCGCGCTGTGTCGTAGTGCTTTGCATCCTCGGGATGGGAAGCGTAGCGCAGTTGGTAGTTGGTTTTCATTCTGAAATTTAATAAATATTTGGGTTAAACTTTGTCAATGATTGGGTTGTCGGCCAATGGTTTTCCTCGCGCTCCATTGGCCATGACCTTTTAAATCAGCGATTCACGCAGGATGAGGTCGTGACGGATGATCATGTGCGTCGGGGTCTCCAGCGAGTTGTCCTCGTCCTCCTTGATGCGTGCGATGAGGATGTGGGCCGTCTGTTCGCCCATGCGTTGCTGGTTGAGTTCGACCGAGGCCAATGGTGTTGCCAGATAGGCGTCGAGAGGTTCATTGGCCACACCGATGATGGCAATGTCCTGCGGGATGCGCAGACCTTTCTTCAGGAAGGTGTCCATGGCGGTGATGGCAGGGAAGTCGCCGGCCGAGAAGATGCCGTCCGGACGGTCTTCCATCTGGAGAATCTTCTGTGCGGCATCGTAGCCCGTTTCGATGGTGATGCCCGGGATGATCCATTCCTGGCGGAAAGAGAGGTGCAGGTCGTCCAATGCCTTGCGGTAGCCGCGATAACGGTCGATGTAGGAGCGTTGCGTCTGTGGTCCGGCAAAATGGCCGATTTTCTGGCATCCGCGGCGGTGCAACTGTACAACAGCGTCGTAGCCGATCTGGAAATTGTCGTTGGAAATTGTATCGAAGTCCTGACAATCGATTGGCAGACGGTCAAAGAAGACCAGCGGAATGTTGTGGGCCTTACATAGCTCGATGTAGTCGTTGGCGCTTTGGGTATTTACTGAGAGGGAGATGGCGATGCCATCGACCTTCTTTTGGATGAGTGACTTGAGTGCGGAGTATTCCTCGTCGGCCTGTTCGTTGCTGGCCGCGATGATGATCTGGAAACCAGACTGCTGTGCAACTTTCTGGAAGGCGCTGATGATGCTGGCGAAGAAGTTTCGGTCGATACGTGGAACAATGATTCCCAATACGTTACCGCGTCCGGTGCGCAAGTGGTGCGCAATAGGATCGGGCATATAGTTCAGCTCGCGAGCCAGTTTCTTTACCGCTTCTCGTGTTTTGGCACTGATTCTCGGGTTACCTTGCAGGGCACGGGAAACTGTCGATGCAGTGGTGCCCAAGCGTTGCGCAAGGTCATAGATTGTAACTTTGTTTTTATCGCCCATTTCTCAAATAAATTAGGTGAAGGTTTGTTCGGTTCAGTTGTTGATTAAAAAAATCGAATACTGGATTGTCTTTGTAACAATCGGGTGCAAAGGTACAATAAAAATGCTGTATGTCCAAATTTTTGTGCAACTTTTTAAATATTTTTGCACTAATTGGCCGAGAAAACCACAAAAAAGGCGATAAAACGCGAT
>CACZAY010000147.1 GCA_902779265.1 uncultured Bacteroidales bacterium
TTAACAAAAAAAATAGTTTATGAGAAAGTATAGGCATTTGACATTTTGCTCTGCAAAAGTTGGAAAAATTGCTCGTAATGGCATTAAATCATTGACATTCGGGCAACATATATATAACCATAAATACAACGACTTGGTTAAGGTTTCAACAAAAACTGCTGATGAGACAAAAATAAGAACTTTTGCACATTGTTCATGTTTTGTGTTTTGACGGCGCAAAGATAGTCTCTTTCACGGCCAATGACATAAAAATTTGATACAAAAACTTTCAGATTTGATAAATTTCTCTTAAAATAACGGTGAAATCATATTTTCGTCCATCTTAGGTCCGATTTTATGCAAATCGAGATAGGTCTTTGTCCAATGTTTCTCCCACCCCCACACAACTTTCCGGTTTTCGGCCAATGCCCATCGGCCACACAACTAATATTTTACGCGCGCGAAAAGGCGGGTTACATCGGCCAATGTACCGGATTTGGGCAGGTTGGCATGACAAGGCAATCGGTTTTACAAACAAAAAAGCAACGACATGGGCCATAAAAGCAGGAAAAATTGCGCGACTTCCGAAAAATTGCACTACATTTGCACCAGAGTTTCATTATATCGGCCATCGCCACAGAAAATCCCAAGCAAATATTTCCCCGAACGCCGGCGATGAAGCGAACAAGTCACCAACGTCTAAAACTTTCACCATTATGAAGAAGCTGTTTCTGTTAATTCTCACGGCATTACCGACATTCATCCTCGCGCAAGAGAATAGTTCCCAAACTTTCGTCATCGACTACAATCCGAACGGGGCGACTACGGTCGAGCCATTTGAGGAATACTACCCCGGCGATTACAAAATCCCGATCGAGCGCAACAAGCACGAACGCAAGTGCGCAAGCAAGTTCGAGCTGCTGCTCGGCGCAGGTATCACGGAAAGTTTGGGCGACATCCACGAGACCAACGGACAGCTCTACGCCACCCTGCTCTACCACTTCAACCCCAACTTTGCGGCCGGCATCGCGACGGGCTACTATCACTCGGTAGGCCGATACTACTCGCGCCACATTCCGCTGGAAATCGTGATTGACTGCGACATCCCCGAGGCAGAGTTCTGGGGATTCACGCCCTATGTCGAGGCCTACGGCGGCATGCTGATTGGAACGGCAGTGAGAGACCGCATCGACAACGACAACGACGCGCCGACGTGCGCAATGTTCGGCGCAAGGGCCGGCCTCTCGTACAATCTCTACAACCTGTCGGAGTATTATCCGTCATTGGCCGACAAGCATTGGCTGAAAAATTTCCGTGTGCGCGGAGCCATCAATTTCCTGCACATCAACGATGATGACGACAGCAAGACCTACAGCAAAATGTCGGAAAACTGCATCGGTGCGATGGCCAGCCTCGGCTACACTTTCTGATGAACCTCGACAGCCAGAACATTGGCCACAGATTGAACCCGCAATTCGGTCTGTGGCCAATGTTTTTAAATGTTACATAATTGAAAGAATCTGCCCGAATCGCATTCTGAGCCACTCTAGATACCGATTACAAATGAAACATCTTGTCGATTTCGGCCAATGCATCGGCCATAAAATCCCAAATACGAATAGTAAGGATAAGAAATCTCACTCAGTCATTCGTCAAACTGGAACATAAAAATCGGACGGCATCTGCACAAGCAGATACGCGCCCAAAATTGTCACAAAACCTATCCGCACAAATGCGGTGAGAAAAAGGCAGAAAATCCTAATTTATCATTTCTTGTATGAATAGAGTCCGACGACACTGCCTGTAAAGCCGCCGGCATAGTTGGTCGTAAGGATGTCGGCGTCCTGCAGACCGGCCACACGAATCCAATTGGCGCCATCGTCCACAGAGAAGCTGAACTGGACGGTATGCTCGTTGACCTCGGCACGCAGATCGACGGCCGCGAAGATGTTACGCTGGTCATTGATGTTACATTGGTCAATGACCTTATCCTGCTGGTCCCGGTCGGTCTTGAGGAGGACAATCTCCGTCTGGCCGTTTTCGCCCAGGCGCTTGCCGAAGATGTAGTAGGCGCGTTCGCTCTGGAACAGCGTCAGGCCGGCCAAGGCGAGTGTATCCTGTGGCGTGAAGAGCAGACGTGTCTGCGCCGTGTAGGTTGAGTTCTTGACCCAACGGCACAGCATCGAAGGCTGCCCTTGTTCACTGAGTTTGACGTTGCGGCCGGTGAGCTGGAGGTGGCCGTCGGCGATATTGTACCACGCGGCGAGACGCCCATCGGCAGCCTGCTGGTCGCACATCGGAGTGCGCAAAGTGAACCACAACGGATAGAGCGTCGCCTCGTCGAAGTCGTCACGATAGCTGCCATTGCCGCGCAGGAGGTTACGCCCATCGGCAAGATTTCCGATTTTCTTGGCCGATGAGATTCCCTCGGCCGCAGCCACCTCACGCTGCCAGTCCTGCTTGGCGCAAACGGTCGGGATGATCGAGTCGGGATGCAGGATGAGCGGCTGGAGTCCCCCACTCACACGGTCTTTCTGCCACGAGACAGGCAGGAGGAACGTGCTGCGGCCCGTATTGTAGAGCTGGTCGCCGTCATAGGTCGTACAGGCCAGGAAGACGCTCCACCAGTCGTCGGGCGAGAATGCGCCATTGGCCGAAGTCTGACCCGCATAGACCAGATCGGCATGGCCCGCACAGCTGATGGCGTTCGGACGGTCATGCGGCTGGGTGCGCTGCGTCAGGATTGGATTCTGGGCCGATGGTGTGAACTTGCCCAGCGGCGTGCGGCCCGAGAGCACGACCTCCGAGTGTCCGTCTCCTGTACCACCCTCGGCATCCATCAGGAAATATTGTTGGCCGATGTGATACAGATGCGGTCCCTCAATCCAGATGGGCTTGTCGGCAGGACGGATGCCCTTGTCGATGAGCACGACCGGCTCGCCGCACACCTTGTCGGTATTCAAGTCATATTCGCGGCCCCAGATGGCGCGGTGTCCACTGTATTCGGCGGGATAGGCCGGCTCGTCGTTGTTCACGATATAGCACTTGCCGTCCGTGTCGAAGAGGAACGACGGGTCGATGCCATGCACCTCGGGCACCGGAATCGGCTCGCTCCACCCCTTGCGCGGGTCTTGCGTCTTGAAGATGACGTTGCCCGAACCGGTCACGATGGTCACGATGAGATAGAACGTCTGGTTCTTTTCACAATATTTAATATCGGGAGCAAAGACGCCGCCTGCGATGTGCGAACCCTCACAGAAGAAAGCCTGCGACGGACGGTCGATGACATAGCCGCAGAAATCCCAGTCGATGAGATCCTTGCTGTGCCAGATCGGAATGCCCGGCCAATAGACGAACGAACTGTTGGCCATGAAGTAATCATCCCCCTTGCGGCAGATGGCAGGATCGGGATTCGTACCCGAAATGACAGGATTCAGATAGTGCGTCTCGCTGTCGAACGGCAGGTCATAGCGCGCATCATTGCCACGATAGGCGAACGACTCGAATTGCGGGGTCGTGTACTGATTGGTCTGATTCATACAAGCTGTCACAGTCAGAAGCAGTGGAAGAAAATGAAAATATCTCATAGTCCTTTTGTTTTAAGCTGCGCAAATGTATTCATTATAATTTTTATGGCCAATGGCTTGTTTCAAACACGAAAAACAATGTTTCATTTTTGAAAGTATTCACCTCATTGGCCACAAAAAACGAAACAAAACGCGGCCACAACGACGTCAAACGCAGTCAATCAAGCATGTAACATTTTTTTTGAATTTTCGACACTTTTTTACGTGTGTATCAAATTTGATAGTTTTTGTTTCTAAACACAGCGGTTTGTTTTATTATTATTACATACCTTTGCCGCGATTTTCAAAGAACTCTTAACGAGAAACACAAGAAAAACATCCATAACCGACCAATGAAAACAACACCAAAATTCACGTTGATTGCCGCACTTATTGCGGCCGGTTGGTGCAGCTCGTGCAAGGACACTTACGACCTGGACGAGAAGCTGCCACCCAACTTTGGATCGAACCTGATGACGTATCTGGAGGACAACGGATTCAACACCTATGCGAGGTTGGCCAATGACCTGAACTACGTCGATGCCCTTTCGGGAGTGGCGCTCAAGACGCTGCTTGCTGCCGATGACAAAGCTTACGAAGAGTTCTTCAAGAGCAATCCGTGGGGCGTGAAAAGCTACGAGGAATTGACATTGGCCCAGAAGAAAATGCTCTTCTACGGCTCAATGCTCGACAACTCGCTGCAAGTCTTGAACCTGTCCAGCACCAGCGGTCAGAACGAGGCCACTGCGGGCAACGCCATGAGACGCGCCGGCTCGGGCTCCATCTACGACACGGTGCCCATCATCCAGCCGGCCGAAATGCCCGACAACAACATCAACTGGACCTACTACCGTGAGAACGGCAAGCCGATTGTCTGCATGAAAGACATGTCGGCCCAGCCAATGCTCTTCTTCATCGAGCCCTTCCTGCAGAGCAAGCGCATCACGAATGAAGACATCAACTTCCTTTATAATAATCGCATAAGCCGTCAGACTGGCGATGCCACCGTAGGCGACACATACATCGCCGAGGGCAACATCCGCCTGCCTAATGGCTTTATTCACCGCACGGACAAGGTGCTCGTGCCATTGGACAACATGGCCGAAATCATCCGCAAGAAGCCGAACACGACTCTCTACAGCCGCATTCTGGAGCGTTTCAGCGCCCCATACTATGCCGGACTGGAGGCCACACGTGCCTACAATCTGGAATATGGCACGGAGATTGACTCGCTCTTCGTAAAACGTTACTTTGCCGAGCGTTCATTTGAGGGCGAGCCTAACATCAACCGTCCGAACAATGGTCCCGAGGTCGATTCCTACCTGCGTTTTGACCCGGGATGGAACAGCTTCTACTCGGACGTGAAGGGTGCCGTGAGCACAACCGTTGCCATGCAGAGCAACATGGGCGTGATGCTCGTACCATCGGACAAAGCCATGACCGACTATTGGAATGGCGCCGGTGCCGTCATCAAGGACTTTGTTCTCGATAGCACATGCTCTATCACCGGTAATGCATTCTGCGGTGCAATTGGCGGCACCAATGGCGCTGGCAACGTCTACATCTCGGGCATCGGCAACGAAGGCACAGTCACCGGCACAGCCCAGAACGTATGCGGCATCCTCGGTGTCGACATGAACGGTGCTGCAACGCTGTTCATTTCGAACTGCTACGTAACAGG
>CACZAY010000148.1 GCA_902779265.1 uncultured Bacteroidales bacterium
GAGAAGGGCAAGATGACTGCCCGCGAGCGTATCGAGATGCTGGTTGATCCAGGCTCGTTCGAGGAGTATGACATGTTCCTGATTCATCGTTGTACCAATTTCGGTACAGACAAGAGCCATCCGTTCGGCGATGGCGTAGTGACCGGTTCGGCTACCATCGGTGGTCGTCTGGTCTTCCTTTTTGCCCAGGATTTCACCGTGTCGGGCGGTTCGCTCAGCGTTACTATGGCCGAGAAGATCTGCAAGATCATGGACATGGCGATGAAGGTAGGCGCACCGGTCATTGGCCTCAATGATTCGGGCGGCGCACGTATTCAGGAGGGTATCGCCTCAATGGCCGGCTTCGGCGAGATTTTCGAGCGCAACATCCTGGCCAGTGGTGTCATTCCACAGATCAGTTGCATCATGGGTCCATGTGCCGGCGGTTCGGTCTATAGCCCAGCATTGACCGACTTCGTGATGATGGTCAAGAACACGTCGTACATGTTCCTCACCGGTCCAAAGGTGGTGAAGGAGGTATTGGGCGAGGTAGTTGACCAGGAGTCGTTGGGTGGCGCCATGGTTCACAGCAGCAAGTCGGGCGTGGCTCACTTCGCTGCCGAGAACGAGGAAGAGGCAATCGCCATGATCCGTCAGTTGCTCAGCTACTTGCCACAGAACAATATGGAGGAGGCACCTCGCGTAGAGTGCACCGATCCTATTGACCGCAAGGAGGACAGTTTGAACGAGCTCATTCCTGAGAGCGCCAACCAGCCATACGATATGTATCAGGCCATTGCCGCCATCGTCGATAACGGCGAACTCTTTGAGGTTCACGCCAATTGGGCCAAAAACATCATCGTCGGCTTTGCCCGCATGAACGGTCAGGCAGTCGGCGTCGTGGCCAACCAGCCAAAGGTTATGGCCGGATGTCTTGACAGCAATGCATCGCGTAAGGCTGCCCGTTTCGTCCGCTTCTGCGACGCCTTCAACATTCCATTGGTTACCCTCGTCGATGTGCCAGGCTTCCTGCCAGGTACCGGTCAGGAGTACAACGGTGTGATTGACCACGGAGCCAAGTTGCTCTATGCCTACGGCGAGAGTACCGTGCCGAAGGTGACCGTTACCCTGCGTAAGAGCTATGGCGGTAGCCACATCGTGATGAGCTGCAAGCAGTTGCGTGGCGATGTGAACTACGCTTGGCCATCGGCCGAAATCGCCGTAATGGGTTCGGGCGGTGCCGTCGAGGTGCTCTACGGCAAGGAACTGAAGGCTGCCGAGACTCCAGAGGCCAAGGCCGCTGTCGTGGCCGAGAAGAAGAAGGAGTACGAAGACCTCTTCTGCAACCCGTACGATGCAGCTCACAAGGGCTATATCGACGATGTCATCGAGCCTCGCAACACCCGTTTCCGCGTCATCCGCGCTCTCGAAAAGTTGCGTAACAAGCGCGTAGAGAATCCTGCGAAGAAGCACGACAACCTGCCGCTGTAAAACCGACTGTCAATGAAGAAGATAACTCTATCCGCAATGTTGTTGGTCAGTGCCGTCACCCCGGCATTGGCCAGCAATGCTGAAAATTTCAGTGCACACGACCCGATTGGCTGGATGATGGCAATCATCTCGATGGGCGTGGTCTTTACGGCCCTGCTTGTCCTGTTCCTCTGCTTCAAGTACGGCTATACGGGCATTGCCGCCATCGCCCTGCGCATCAAGAAGCTGTTCCACCGCCAGCAGCAGCTGGAAATCATCACCGAGAAGCGCAGCAAGCGTGTGGTGAAGGTGGCCGATGCCGCAAGTGGCGAGGTTGTGGCCGATGATGAGTTGGCCGCCGCCATCGGAGTGGCACTCTTCCTGCACGAAGACGGTATGCACGATGCCGAGAGCGATGTATTGACATTAGCCGACACCACATCAGCATGGCGTGGCGCAGGTCAGAATCAGAAACATTCCCCCGTGCGACGTTTCTAAACGCGGCGTTGCACCAACAAATGCAAGATAATGAAAACATATAAGATGAAGATCAACGGCAACGCCTACGAGGTTGCCGTCAAGGATGTGAATGGACAGAATGTCGAGGTCGATGTGAACGGCAAGGCATATACCGTCGAGCTGGAAGAGGCTCCGAAGGCCGAGAAGCCGAAGCCGGTCATCGCCCGTCCAGCTGCTGCAGCTCCATCGGCTGCGCCTGCTGCACGCCCGTCGGCCGCTCCCGCTGCCGGTGCCGCCGGTTCGACCAAGTCGCCGCTGCCTGGCACTGTGTTGGCCGTCAACGTCACCGTGGGCCAGAGTGTGAAGGCGGCCGATGTCGCCATCGTGCTCGAAGCCATGAAGATGGAGAACAACATCAACTGCGGCAAGGATGGCGTCGTCAAGGCCGTCTATGTGCAGAAGGGCGACAACGTGCTCGAAGGTGCCGACCTGCTGTTGGTCGAATAGATTTTTAGGTTATAAGGTTTTTAGGTTGTAAGGTTGCTTCGCTTGTAAGGCTCTTACTTGGAATACAAGATAGTTTGCCCATGTATTGTAACTTAACCTCATAACTTCAAAACCTTGCCACCTCAAAACCTCATTAAACTTTTCGATGTTCCGAATCAAGCGTATCTCCACCTTCATGTTGCAGACTTTTCTGCCGCTGTTCTTCATGACGTTCGCAATCTGCCTGTTCATCTTCATGATGCAGTTCCTGTGGCGTTATGTGGATGATTTCGTGGGCAAGGGTCTGGACATGGGTGTGATGGTCGAGTTGTTCGGCTATGCCTCGCTCTCGATGTTCCCGTTGGCGTTGCCATTGGCCATCCTGCTGGCCTCGCTGATGACTTTCGGAAATCTGGGCGACAGTCTGGAGCTATTGGCCATGAAGGCCTCGGGCATCTCGCTCTTGCGTATCATGCGCCCGCTCATCGTATTCATCTCGATTATTGCGGTGGGCGCATTTTTCTTTCAGAACGATGTGCTGCCGTGGTCGGAGAAAAAGTTCTACAGCCTGCTCATCGGCATCAAGCACAAGTCGCCCGAGATGGAGATTCCGAAGGGCATCTTCTACAAGATGGTGGTAGGCTCTGGCGACACGTACAACATCTACGTGCGTGACAAGAACTACGAGACGGGCGTGCTGTATGACGTGACCATCTATTATTTCACGGGTTCGAACATCGAGGATGCGACGGTGACGGTGGCCGACAGTGCACGTCTGAAGGGTATGGCCGACAACAAGCACTTGCAGCTCACCCTGTGGAGCGGCGAACAGGTCGGCACCTTCAAGTCGAACAGCAAGCAGCGCCGTCCTGACCCGAAGCATCCGCAGTACCGCCGCGAGAGCTTCAAGTTGAAGGAGATCTTCATCCCGTTCGACAGCGAGCTGGAGCGTATGGACGAGGCGCAGATCGGCGCGACGCACGTGGGCAAGAAGCTGGATGCACTGGTGGCCTCGGTCGATAGTCTGGACAGCCGCATCGACAGCATCAATGTGGTCTATGGCCGACAGCTGCACCGCACCTATTTCAGCAACGTGCGCGAGGACAAGCGCAATGATACGCTGTTTTTCGAGCAGGTGGCATTGGCCAATAGGGCTCCCATCAATCTCGACTCGATCTACGCCTCGCTCCAGCCGCAGCAGATGATCCGCGTGACCAAGGAGGCTCAGTCGCACAGTCAGGCTGTCGTGCGCAGTTTTGATGCGCGCAAGGAGATGCAGGCGCAGGAATATAAGGTGCGGGCCCTGCACGAAATCAAGATTCACGAGAAGTTCACACTGTCGATTGCCTGCCTGCTGTTCTTCCTGATTGGGGCACCGCTGGGAGCCATCATCCGCAAGGGAGGCCTGGGCGTTCCGGTGATTGTGAGCGTGATATTCTTCATCATCTATTACATCATCGACAATTTCGGCCACGAGCGTGCCAAGTCGTTCGAGTGGGCGGCATGGCTGGGCATCTGGTTTTCGACGATGGTGTTGGCCCCGATAGGCGCCTTCCTGACCTGGCGAGCCATCAACGACTCGACACTTTTCGACTGGGATGCCTACAAGATCGGATTCGTACGTATCTTCCGCCGGGTCAGCACGTTCCTGAAGAATCGCGGGCTCATCAGCCGCGAGTCGCTGCTATCGGCCAAGAAGTTCATCTCGCACCGTGAGAAGGACGAGGCAACGGCATAGGCCATAAAACAGACCACAGCACAAGACACCATAAAGCAACAACGAATTATGACGAAAAAAATCCTTTCTCTCGGCCTCCTCCTGGGGGGCATTCCGACGATGATGGCGCAGCTGTGGGCCAATGTCCAGACGTCGGAGAGCCTGGACCGCGGACTTGCGGTCATCACGACCAGCGGGGGCAATGCAGTTCAGTGGCGAATCCTGCCCACAGATGTCCAGCGCGGCTACACCTACACGTTGAGGTCGTTTGCCAATGCGACATCGGACACAGAATTTACAACCCAGAGTTTTACGACGGCCAATGCCTCGTTCTATCTCGACAAGAAGCGCAGCGCACGCTATCAGGTCCTGACCCATGACGCCGACGGCAACGTCATCGACAGCCTCACCAGCGGAATCGTGTCGCCCCACGCGCAGATGTTGCAGCTGCCGATGAACCGTCCCGAAGCGACATCGACCGCAAGCTATTACCCCAACGACGCCTCGGTGGCCGATGTGGATGGCGACGGCCAATACGAACTGATTCTGAAGTGGAATCCGTCAACCTCGCTCGACAACTCGTATTCGGGCAAGACCGACGAGACGATTTACGACTGCTACGAGATTGCGGGCGACGACTTCGGCAAGCAGCTCTGGCGCATCAGGATGGGTAAGAATATCCGCTCCGGCGCGCACTACAGCCCGTTCCTCGTCTATGATTTCGACGGCGACGGCAAGGCCGAATTCGTGCTGAAGACGGCTCCCGGAACGACCGATGCCAATGGCGCATACGTATCGACCGTCGGCGCATCGGACGACATTCGGAACATCACGACCAATGCCTCCGACCTGCGTAACGGCAACGGCCACGTCACCAGCGGCGAGGAGTTCCTCACCATCTTCAACGGCGAGACAGGCGCGGCCATGCAGACCGTCTGGTACAATCCGAACCGAGGCCAGGGCTGCGGCAGTGCGGCAAGTTATGGCCAATGGGAATCGGTGGCCGGAAAATCGACCAACTACAACCGAGGCGAACGCTACGGCGCGTGTGTGGCCCATCTGGATGGCGTTGACCAGCTGCCGAGCATGATTTTCCAGCG
>CACZAY010000149.1 GCA_902779265.1 uncultured Bacteroidales bacterium
TCAAACTCCTCGCGCTTGCCATCCATGAGGAGGACGATGACGGTGCGGAACTGCGCCTGACGCTCCTTGACATGGACCATATTGCGCAGCAGCTTGTCGGTGTTGGCCTCGCTGTTGTGGTCGAAACCCTCTTCGCTGGCATAGCGCGCCGAGCGGACACCCGGCTCCATACCGAGGGCGCGCACCTCAAGACCGCTATCATCGGCAAAACAATCAATATTGTAGTGAACCTTCACATACTCAGCCTTTTGCAGGGCGTTGTCGGCAAAGGTCATACCGTTTTCGGGGATGTCCACATTGCACCCTATATCGGCCAAAGACAGAATCTCGTAACGAGACGCGACATCGGGACCTGCCTCAAGCAGGAGAGCACGAACTTCCTCAAGTTTGTGTTGATTATTAGTGGCAAAAACCAGTTTTTTCATACCTTAATAGCTTAGCTTGGTCAAAAACTCGGCCGCAAAGATAGGGAAAATTTTTTATCGCTGCAAGTTTTCCCGAAAAAATAAATAAAAACATGGGCCGATGGCATTATTTGCAGGAAATGGGCAGTCCAGCTTTCCAAAAATGCCATCGATGGCATTGGCCGAGAACACTCCCACCCCGACAAATAATCGATGAAACAGGCAATAAATCGCGCACAGATACGTTAAACATGTAATCACGCGCGCATGGAACCGAATTTCAGCATCATCATTCCGCACCACGAGACGCCACGGCTGTTGTCGCGGCTGTTGGTCAGTGTGCCGTGGTCGTTGCAGCCCGAAGTGATTGTGGTCGATGACGCGAGCGGGGCCGAAGCGTTGGCTGAGGTCGAAAAACTGCACGACGAGTTCGACTTCCAACTCTATTGCATCGACCGTCACACTGCTGGAGCCGCGCGCAACGAGGGTCTGCGTCATGCTTGTGGCCGATGGCTCATCTTTGCCGATGCCGATGACTATTTCACGGCCGATGCCGCACGGTTGTGGCAGAAACACGTCAATGACACGGCCGATGTGGTCTTCTTCGATGTGACGAGCGCCTACAGCGACAGCGGACGGCGCGCCTATCGCGACCGGCAGGTGAAACGGCTGATTCGCCGCTGTGAGCGCGAAAAGACGTTGTGGCCGCTGTGCGCCATGCACACCAATCCGTGGGGCAAGATGATTCGGCGCGCGTTGGTCGTCGGACGTCGCATCTGGTTCGAGGAAATTCCATCGGCCAACGATGCAATGTTTTCCGTTCAGGTCGGCGTGGAGGCCGCTCGCGTGCTGCTCGACGAGAGCGAGATGTACTGCGTGACGGTGAGCGACGGGAGCTTGACGAGCAACCTGTCGCGCGACCGGTTTGAGAGCAACGGCGAGGCCCGTCTGCGCGTAAATGCCTATCTGCGCGATGCCGGATTGGGACGCTATCAGCTGTCGGTGCTGAACTACCTGCTCGGGGCGTGGCGCTACGGCATCGGCTATGGCTGGCGGGTGTTGCGGCGGTGCATGGCCAATGGAAATCGGCCGTGGGTGGGCTTCTGGCACGTGTTCAATCCGGTGAACTTCTATCATAGTCTGAAGTCGGTGCCGAAGTGATTGGAAAGAAGAATTGAAACATTAAAGCAATGAAGATACGTATCGTTTCGCCTGCGGGCAGCATAAAAAGTCGCGTAGTGGAGGTCGGAATGGCCACGTTGCGCAGTTGGGGGCACGATGTGACATTGGCCACAAATGCCTTGGAGAGTTATGGCCGATTTGCCGGCACACCCGAAGAGCGCGCGTCGGACATCGTCGAGGCACTACGCGACCCGGACGTCGATCTGCTTTGGGCGACGCGTGGCGGCTATGGCTGTATGCAGATATTGGACATGATTCCGCTCGATCTGGTACGCGAGGCGAAAAAGCCGATTGTGGGCTACAGCGACATCACGGCCCTGCACGCGCTGTGGCATAAGGCTGGCGTGAAAAGTCTGCATGCGCCGATGATGAAGCACCTTGGCGAAGAACCGACGCACCGCACTACGCGGACTTTGCGCGAGGTCGTTGCCTACTACGAGAAGCACGGACAATTTCCGCCGCGACACAACGGACTTTTCGTGCGCGACTGGAACGCCGAGCATCCCGACGCGCAGATCTTGGCCGATGAGGTGGCCTTCGTGGGCGGCAATCTGAGTGTGCTGTCGGGTCTGCACGGGACGCCCTACGACTACGATTATAAGGGGAAAATCCTCTTTGTGGAGGACATTTCGGAGTCGCCCTACAAAATCGATCGCATGATGCAGCAGCTGCGCTTGATGGGCGTGTTGGACAAGGTGCGCGCTCTGGTGTGTGGCCATTTTACGGGCTGCGACGAGGATCCGCTCATGCCGGTCAAGCTGTGGGACAACATCCGCTGGATTGCATCCCCGTCGGGCATCCCCGTCGTCATGGGGGCTCCCATCGGCCATGAAGTGGAGAATTTTCCGGTGGTGGTGGGATAACAACTCCGACCCCCTCCCAGCCTCCCCGAGGGGAGGAGAAGTCACGAATCTCGCGGATGATAAAGTAATTCCTTAATTCTCAAATTCTTGAATAAAAAAATGAAATCATTTTATTTGAGCATATCGACGATGGCAATCGCATCGGCCATGATGGCTGCGGCAGGCGACTGGACAGTCTATCCGACGGTCGGGAGCTATTGGCGGATTGAGGCATTGGCCGACAGCTACTATATGTTGAACGGCAATACGCTGGTTGTGGCCGATGCATCGGACGTGAACAATGCTCGCACCTTGACGCGCACCGACGGACTGAATGGCAACACCATAGCCGACATCGCAGCGTGTCCGTCGCGCGGGAAATTGGCCATCGTCTATAGCGACGGCAACATCGACATCATGCTGTCCGACGGGGCGGTGCACAATCTGCCCGACTACGCGAATCACACCATCACGGGCGACCGTTCGATTGCTGGCATCGGCATGAGCGGCGACACGCTCTACGTCAGCACGGGTTTCGGCGGTTTTTGTGTCGATATGGCCGATGAGGTTGTCCGCACGACGCTCTACGACGCATTTGAGGCCGATGCCGCAGCCCTGTCTCGGTGCCGCAAGGTGGTGGCCGGGCATGTGAACGACGAGGCATTGGCCGCAATCATGAACTCGATGCAGGATGTGAACGGCGCGCAGGTGCAGCAGGCGGCGCAGATGGCGTTCGCACACGGACGGCTGTATGCCGCACAGAGCACCTACAACGACTACGTGAATTATCAGTGGGGCACACCGGTCATTTCGGTGCTCGACACGGAGAGCGGCACGTGGCGCAACATCACATCGTCGCGCATCACCCCAATGCTGAAGAAAATCGACGAGAACGCCCGCTTCCACAAGCTGACCGACATCGTGCCCGACCCGTCCGACCCCAACCGCATCTACGCCTCGTCGCTCGAGGGCGGCATCTACCGCTTTGACGGCGACTCGCTGACGGGCTACTGGAACGCGCATCTCGACTCGGCGGGCATGACGGCGTTGTTGTCGGCCGATGATTTCCAGAAGACAATCTACACCCGCGTCGGTGCGCTCCTCATGGACGACGACGGCTACCTGTGGTTCACCAACGGCGACAAGGAGACGGCCACCACGCTGCGTTGCATCGCTCCCGACGGCACATTCTACACCTATCCGACGCCGGGCTTCACGGGCTTCAGCAACGGATATTATGGCATCATCGGCCGCCTTGTGCAATCGACCGTCAACGTGAACCACATCAAATGGATGGTGCGCACGTTCCACATCAACAGCAGTGCAGTGTGCATGTACCACGACAACGGCACGCCCGAGAAGTTGGCCGACGACGCCTGTTCGATGTTCACCACAATCACCGACCAGGATGGCAACTCCTATTCGCCCACCTATTTCCACGACATCGCCGAGGACCAGGAGGGCCTCATGTGGCTGCTGACCTCCATCGGCCCCTTTGTGATCGACGACCAATACGACGCAATCACGAATCCGGGCACGGTGCGCCGCATCAAGATTCCGCGTAACGACGGCACGAATCTGGCCGACTACCTTCTGGCCGAGGTCAGTTGCCGATGCATTGTGGTCGATGCGTCCAACCGCAAGTGGATTGGCACCGACGATGCCGGACTTTATCTGCTTTCGGCCGACGGAATGACGCAACTGGAGCACTTCACGACCGACAATTCGCCGCTCTTCAGCAACCGCGTGGCCGGTCTGGTAATGGACGATGCGACGGGCACGCTCTACATCGGCACCGACGGCGGCATCTGCGCCTATCAGACCGACGTGCTGAAGGATGTGGCCGACAATGAATCGGTCTATTGCTATCCGAACCCCGTGCGCAAGGACTTCACGGGCGAGTTGAGCATCCTCGGCTTCAAGAACGGCTCGACCGTCACTATCAGCGACATGACCCACCACGTCGTCTTCCGGCAGGTGAGCGACGGTGCCATCATGCGATGGGACTTGCGTGGCAACGACGGCCAACGCATCCGCCCCGGTGTCTATTACATCGACGCCATCGAGGAGGGTGGCAAGAAGGGTGGAAGTTTCAAGTTTCTGGTGCTATAAGGTTGAGTTAAGAAATAAGAGTTTCTTCTGACCGCAACGAGTTTTTTGCTTTAGTGCCGGAATAAATCAAGAATTTGAGAATTGAGAGAATTTCTAATTTGTTGAGAATTGGAGGCCTCTCAAAGTCATTTAATATTTAGTATTTAATATTTTTCTACGGAATTGCGGGCCTATTTTTTCCCATCGGAGGGGCGGATACCGTTCGGAAATCCATATCCCAAGAACTTCAAGCGTGCGCTTGAGGCGGCTCATTTCGACGTGCTCTACAGCCGCCGTCGGCCGACCATTTTGGGCACGCTTTCTCTGCTTTGGTATGCGTTCAGGGCCGATGTCTTTTTCCTCAACTGGCTGGAAAACGTGGGCGTGATGCATCTGCCGCTCGTGCAATATCTGTTGGCGCGTGTGGCATTGGCCGTAATCAGACTGCGCCGTAAACGCATCGTCTGGATTCAGCACAACCTCACGCCGCACGAGGGCACAAACTGGATGACGCGCTCCATGCGCCGGACGCTTTGCCGTGTGGCCGATGTCGTTGTCTCGCATTCCCGTGAGGCGGCCGATGCCATCCGTGCGGAGGTCGGCGAGCGTTCGGTCTATCTGTGCCATCCCGTCTCGCCTGTGCCATTGGCCGCAACCGTGCCAT
>CACZAY010000150.1 GCA_902779265.1 uncultured Bacteroidales bacterium
CTACGGTGGCACTCCACGCACGTGCAACACGACGAAGGCGACGCCATGTCTGATTGCCGACATCTGGGGCGACTGGCGCGAGGAAATCATCTGCTGGGAGGACAGCGACCCGTCGCTGCTCGACATCTATACGACGGTCGAGACGACACAATATCCCGTGCCTTGTCTGATGACCGACCATGTCTATCGCATGGGCATCGCCTGGCAGAACGTCGGCTACAACCAGCCGCCACACTTGGGCTACTATCTGCCCGATGCCTACTTGGCGCGCTACGTGGTTTCGGCCGATGGAACCCAGCTGACAGACACGCTTGAGTTGGGGCAGGAAATCGAGCCATTGGTCATCAAGGCCCGGAATGCGGCAAGCATCACGAAGTCGGGTACCATCCTGAGCGGATTGGGCATGACGACGACGATCGACCTTGAGAACCAGACCGTCACCGTGAGCGGTGCTCCGACCAAGAAGGGTACTTACAGCGGCGCGGTCGTCTTCACCGGCACCTACAACAAGTGCACGGCTCCGGTCAAGTTCGTCGTGGTCGAGGCAACGTCCGGCATCGGCGAGGTGAGCAGCGATATGGCCGATGGCGCAGCGCTACGCGACTTGTGCGGCCGTCGCATTGGCCAACCCCGAAAGGGACAGCCGTGCATCATCGGCCATAAAGTCGTAATCTATTGAAATAAATTTAATCTCAAATAATCATTGTTAAAATTTTAAGGTTGTAAAGGAAAATGGAACAATTATCAGCCCGCCTTTTGGCACTCTCTCCGTCGGCCACATTGGCCATGTCTCAGAAGAGCCAGGCACTGAAAGCCCAAGGCCTCGATGTCATCAACTTGAGCGTCGGCGAACCCGACTTCAACACGCCGGACCACATCAAGGAGGCTGCAAAGCAGGCCGTCGATGGCAACTTCTCGTTCTACACGCCGGTGCCAGGCTACATGTCGCTGCGCCAGGCCATCAGCGAGAAGCTGAAGCGCGAGAACGGCGTCGAGTTTGCTCCGGCACAGATCGTTGTGGGCAACGGTGCAAAGCAGGAGATCTGCAACGTCATCCTGTCGATTGTCGATAAGGGCGACGAGGTCATCATCCCGACTCCGGCCTGGGTTTCGTACTTCGAGATGGTGAAGTTGGCCGAGGGCGTCAACGTGCCATTCCTGTGCGGTCAGGATCAGGACTTCAAGATCACCGCTGCCCAGCTGGAGAGCCTCATCACGCCACGGACGAAGGCCGTGCTGCTCTGCTCGCCATCGAACCCGACGGGTGCCATCTACAGCAAGGAGGAACTGGCCGCCATCGCAGCGGTATTGGCCAAGTACCCACGCATTATCGTCATCGCCGATGAAATCTACGAGCACATTTCATACTGCGGCAAGCTCACGACCATCGCGTCGTTCCCCGAGATGAAAGACCGCGTAGTCATCATCAACGGCGTGTCGAAGGCATACGCAATGACCGGTTGGCGTATCGGCTTCTGCGCAGCTCCGCTCTGGATTGCCAAGGCCGTGACCAAGCTTCAGGGCCAATACACCAGCGGCTGTTCGAGCATCGCACAGAAGGCTGCCGAGGCTGCCTACACCGGTTCGCAGGAGTGCGTCGAGACCATGCGTCAGGCATTCGAGCGTCGTCGTGACCTCATCTTCGACCTCGTGCAGCAGATTCCGGGCTTCAAGCTCACCAAGAAGCCTCAGGGCGCATTCTACGTCTTCCCCGAAGTCAATTCGCTCTATGGCAAGAAGACGGCCGACGGCAAGGTTATCGCCAATGGTGACGACTTGGCCATGTACATCCTCGAGAAGGGACTTGTGGCCGGCGTCTCGGGCGACTCGTTCGGTGCTCCCGACTGCATCCGCTTCAGCTACGCGACCAGCGAAGACAAGATTGTCGAGGCCATGCGTCGCGTGAAGGAGTGCATCGCAGCGCTTCAGTAAAGGTTTTCGCGGGTCACGGCCTGCGGAAATCCTGGTAGCGAAGAGGAGTCAAAGAGGAGAGAAAGGGTAGAGAAAGGGACGTTTGTCGCCATCGGCAGACGTTTTCCGATGATTCAATTTTAATTTCATGTTTTAATTTGAGCATTCGTCCCTTTCACTCCTCTTTCTCTCCTCTTTCAAGCCATTCAAAACCCTTAATATCAAAACCTCTTATGCGCAAAATCATCATCATCCTCTGGATTCTGTTTTTCCTGTGCTGCGGAGCCGTCTATCTCTTGTTCGACAGCATCGCATCGGGAAAAATCGGCTATTTGCCGGCCATCGAAGAACTTGAAAACCCGAAAAGCAAGTTCGCCACCATCGTCTATTCGTGCGACTCGGTCGAGTTGGGACGTTTCACGCAGGTCAACGAAAACCGCGTCTATTCGGCCTACAATTCACTGTCGCCATATCTGGTGCAGGCTCTGGTCGCCACCGAGGATGAGCGCTTTGAAGAGCATTCTGGTATCGACATCCAGGCCATCTACCGCGCGCTCATCAAGAGCATCGTGCTGCGGCAGAACAAGGGTGGTGGCTCGACCATCACGCAGCAGTTGGCCAAGCTGCTCTACACCGACGATGCCTCGGGCGGATTCTGGTCGCGCGCCATGCAGAAACCGGTCGAATGGGTGATTGCCGTCAAGTTGGAGACACTCTACACCAAAGAGGAGCTCATCAACATGTACCTCAACAAGTTCGATTTCTGCTACAACGCCGTGGGTATCCGTTCTGCGGCCTACATCTATTTCGACAAGCTGCCGAAGGACCTCAAAATCGAAGAGGCCGCCATGCTGATCGGTATGTTGCAGAATCCAGCGATGTATAATCCGGTGCGCCGTTCGGATCGTACGTTGAACCGTCGCTCCGTGGTCTTGCAGCAGATGGTGAAGGCCGGATTCATCTCCGACACCGAGTATGATTCGCTGAAGGTGCTCCCGTTGTTGCCCAATGTGACATTGGACGGAAAGCACTACCGCCTTGCCCACACGGCCGACCACAAGAAGGGCCTCGCTCCCTACCTGCGCGAATATCTGCGCAAGGTGATGCGCGCCAAGAAGCCCGACCGCAGCCGCTACACCGCCTCGTGGATGCAGCAGCAGTTCGTCGATGACAGCATCGCGTGGGAGACCGATCCGCTCTACGGCTGGTGCAACAAGAACCACAAGTACGACGGTTCGAACTACAGTCTCACGACCGACGGCCTGCGCATCTACACCTCGATTGACAGCCGTATGCAGCGCTATGCCGAAGAGGCCGTCATCGAACAGCTGCGCGATAGCCTGCAACCGAAATTCTTCGACGAGAAGAAGGGTCAGCCCAATGCGCCGTTCAGCAAGGACATGACAACCGAAGAGGTCGAACGTGCCCTTTACCGCGCCATGCGCCAGAGCGAGCGCTACAACGGAATGTTGCGCAACGGATGCTCGCGCGACTCCATCGAATCGGCCTTCCGCACGCCCACCGACATGAAGATTTTCACTTGGGAGGGCGAGAAGGACACCGTGCTCACGCCATTGGACTCAATCCGCTGGCACAAGTACTTCCTGCGTGCCGGATTCATGTGCATGGATGTCGATGGCTACGTCAAGGCGTACGTCGGCGGTCCCGACTTCAACTATTTCCAGTACGACATGGTGACATCCGGCCGCCGTCAGGTAGGTTCGACCATCAAGCCGCTGCTCTACACATTGGCCATGGAGGAGGGACGCACCCCGTGCGACGAGGAGCTGAACGCCCAGCCGGTGCTGTACGATGCCAATGGCCGACCCTGGACACCGCGCGATGCCGGCCACGAGTGCATCGGCGAAATGGTGACGCTCAAGTGGGGCCTGATGAACTCCAACAACTGGATTTCCGCCCGCGTGATGTCGAAACTGTCGCCCGAAGCCTTCGTGCGCATGTTGCATTCGATGGGCATCCGCAACCATCTTGACCCAGTGCTCTCGCTCTGTCTGGGCGTGTGCGACTTGTCGGTCGAGGAGATGGTGACGGCCTATAGCGCATTTCCGGGTCATGGCCAACGAGTTTCGCCGCTCTACGTGACTTCCATTGCCGACAACAACGGCATTGAGGTCGCCCGATTCACGCCACGCCGCAAGGAGGTCTTCTCCTACGACGCCTACCTGAAGATGCTGCCCATCCTGCGTTCCGTCATCGACGAGGGCACCGGTATGCGCATCCGTTTCCGCTACGGCATCACAGCACCGATGGGCGGCAAGACGGGTACGACCAACGACAACAGCGACGGCTGGTTCATGGCCTTCACGCCCAGTCTGATTGCAGGCACTTGGGCCGGCGGCGACGAGCGCAGCGTCCACTTCGACCGCATGAAATATGGTCAGGGTGCGTCGATGGCTCTCCCGATTTTCGGCCGATTCATCAAGCGCGTCTATGAAGACCCGCGTCTGCCCTACAACGAGGAGGAGGAATTTGAATATCCCGAGGATTATGACCCATGCGCCGGCGCCGAAAAGACGCAGAGCGCCGAGCCGGAGGCTGAGGGCGGATTCTTTGATTAAGGGAACTCCGACCCCCTCCCGGCCTCCCCGAGGGGAGGAGGCAGACCCTCTCCCCAGTGTTTCTAATTGCTGGGTTTATGGCCAATGGGCATCGGCAAAAAATGAAATAACAATACAATAATGTGACCTCTGTTTCTGAATAATCTCCTCCCCACGGGGAGGGCGGGAGGGGGTCTCTCTTTTTCCTGAATTATGCTTATCGCACTACAAAAGAAACATGACAATATAGCCGAATACCTGCTCTACATGTGGCAGTTGGAGGATCTGTTGCGCGCGCACGACTGCGATGCCGACAAGATTGCGCCATTGGCCGACCGCTTCCGTGGCATCGAGGGTATGGACGACGAGAAGATTGCCGCCATCCGCCAGTGGTACTGCGACCTCGCTGCAATGATGTTGGCCGAGGGAAAGCGCGAAAAGGGTCATCTGCAAATCAACATCAACACGTTGCTCGACTTGACCGACCTGCATCTGATGCTGCTCAAGAGCGAGAAGGATGCCATCTACACGTCGGCCTTCTACAGCACGCTGCCCTACATCGTCGAACTGCGCAGCAAGGAGGGCACAGAGCCTGTCGGTGAAATCGAAACCTGCTTCACGGCACTCTACGGCGTGCTCCTGCTCCGTCTGCAGAAGAAACCCATCGGCAAAGAAACCGAAGTTGCCATCGCCCAAATCAGCAAGTTCCTTTGAAGAGGAGGAAGAAGTCTGACCCCCTCCCGACCTCCCCGTGGGGAGGAGCAGACCCTAACCCCGACCCTCTGCCCCTCAGCTAAAGCTTCGTCTTCTCGCTAAAAGATTATCAATCTTTCTATTCGCTGCGAGGACCCCGTTGTGTAGGGGAAGGGAGTATATGCCATCGGCCAAAAAATCGCGTAGCTAAAGAAATCATCAATTTGTAAATAGTAAAAATCAAAATATGTCACAACTTTTCGACGAAATCAACAAGCGGCGCACGTTCGCCGTCATCGCCCACCCGGATGCGGGTAAGACCTCGTTGACCGAGAAACTGCTGCTTTTCGGCGGCGCAATTCACGTAGCGGGTGCCGTAAAGAGCAACAAGATCAAGAAAACTGCCGCGTCGGACTTCATGGAAATTGAACGTCAGCGCGGCATTTCAGTCGCCACGTCGGTCATGTCGTTCGACTATACATTGGCCGATAAGGAGTACAAAATCAACATCCTCGATACGCCTGGTCACCAGGACTTCCAGGAGGATACCTTCCGCACCCTGACGGCCGTCGATTCGGT
>CACZAY010000151.1 GCA_902779265.1 uncultured Bacteroidales bacterium
CAATTATTTGTTATTTTTATTCAAAACATGTTGCACAGCATAAAAAACAGACATTTCTCTCTACTTTTCTTGGCAAATATCCCAGATTTCTTCCGCCAAACGATCCGTTCATGACACCCTTTCCGACTGGCGGCGCTCTTCTTGGCCGATGCTTCTTCTACATTTATATATATACGCGCGCACGCGGGCAAGGCTGCACCACCATTGACCAAAATCGCTAGAAATCATAAAAAGCTCATAAAAATTCATTTTCTCACAAAACTGCACTTTCCCTGACTTTGAGTCACTACCTGCGCTATTCTCTGACCAATCTGCTAAAATATCGAGAAATAAGTCAACAAATGACATCGTATTGTAAACGAAAAAGCGAGTGTCTCACGACACCCGCTTCCCCTGAAAAAACATTACTAACAAAAACATTCAGTTTTTAACCTTATCCAATCCGATGATTAATGAACTCTTTTATTATCCGTAAATCACTTACTTAAAAAACATTTAACTAATAACAAACACTTGGGCTATTTTATAGAATGTGAACCGTATTACTTTGTTTCTTTTTGCTGGTGCAAAGATACGGCCATTATTTCTTTCCTCCAAATTTTTGTGCAAAAATCTGCGATATTTTGTGCAAATTTGCGCATTTTTGCTCAATTTTATGTTGCACAGCATAAAATTTCAGACTTTTAGAACAAATCTGGACTAAAATACAGGGGAAAACGTCAATTTTTAGTGCAAAAAGTGCAATCTGCCGTCATTTTAGTTGTGCGGAGACACGGCATTGGCCAATGTCTCAATTCAAAAACAGATAGACACGCCATCGCGGTGTTCCTCTTCAAAGGCCGAGTCATCGACCTCGAACTGCTCCAGCGACAACTGTCCGTCTTCCATCACGGCGAAACTGAAATATTGGATCCAGTCGCCCAAGATGATGAGACGCGTCTGTCGCGACAACATCAGGTCGAGCATGATATGCCTGTGGCCGAAGATGAAATAATCGGGCACGGCAACCTCTTTCATATATTTCTTGGCAAAGAGTACCTGATATTCGCGATCCTCGCCCAGAAACTCGGGGAACTTGCCGCCTGTCAGGCGGCTGTGCGTACTCCAACGATGCGCAAATGCGGTAGCCAAGTCGGGATGAATCCACCGGTACAGGCGTTGGCAGGTGCGACTGTGGAAGAAACGGGTCATAAACTTGAAGGCTACGGAATCATGTCCCAAACCGTCACCATGCGCCAGATAGCACTTTTTTCCTTGGATTTCGAAAATTCCACCCGTATAATGCACGTGCGCGCCCGTCTCCTTCTGTATATAGTCAAAAATCCAGATATCGTGGTTGCCCGTGAACCAATGGACCTCGATGCCAAGGTCGGTAAATTCTCCCAGTTTTCCTAAGAATCGCGTGAATCCGCGAGGCACAACATACTTGTACTCGAACCAATAGTCGATGACATCGCCCAGCAGGTAGAGGGCATCACAATCGGCCTTAATGCTGTCCAGAAAGCGCACCACACGTCGCTCGTAATCCAACGGATTGTCGAACGTCTGGGCACCCAGGTGCATGTCTGAAATAAAATAGGTCTTTTTACTCATCGGGAAAACAGGTCGCGGCAGCAAGGGACATTGGTCATAAAAAACCAAGCTCAAGTTTTGCCTCTTCGGTCATCATATCTTGGTTCCATTCCGGCTCGAAGACCAATTCGACCTCACAGGACGAGACTTCGCGCAGGCCTTCGACCTTCATGCGCAAATCCTCCATCAGGAAGTCGGCTTCGGGACAGGACGGGGCTGTCAATGTCATTTTGATGTGAACGTGGCCGCCATCTTCAACGTCAATAGCGTATATGAGTCCGAGGTCATAAATATTGACTGGAATTTCGGGGTCATAAACCAGCCGGCAGACATCCACAACCTCCTTTTGTATCGATAGAACTTCGTTTTCGGTCATTTTTCTTTGTAATTTGCGCGCAAAGATACACTTTTTTTTGCTAATTTGTTCAACTTACCACTAATTTTGTTATCTTTGCGCCATATTTAAATATAGTATGTAATCTTTTTTAAAGAAATAATGGAAATTGAACAGCAATTGGCAGCTGGCGTGGCTGCGGCAGTGAAGGCTCTGTACGACGTCGAAGTGGCAGAAAAGCAGATTCAGGTCTCACCTACACGCAAGGAGTTCGAGGGGCATCTGACCGTGATGGTATTCCCCTTCATGAAGCAGACCGGCAAGAAAAATCCCGAAGAATTAGGAAAGGAAATCGGCGAATGGCTCGTGGCAAACGAGGCCATCGTCGGCAAATACAACGTAGTGAAGGGCTTCCTGAACCTCTCAATCAACGCATCGTCGTGGTTGGACAAGCTGCAGGCAATCTATAGCAACGATAACTACGGCATCCAACCAGTGACGGAGAAGTCGCCATTGGTCATGATTGAATATTCGTCGCCCAACACCAATAAGCCGCTCCACCTCGGCCACCTGCGCAACATCCTGCTCGGATGGTCACTCAGCCAGATTATGGAGGCATGTGGCAACAAGGTCGTCAAGACCAACATCGTCAACGACCGTGGCATCCACATCTGCAAGTCCATGCTGGCCTGGCAGAAGTGGTTCAATGGCGCAACGCCCGAAAGCGCCGGCAAGAAGGGCGACCACCTCATCGGCGACTGCTACGTGGCTTTCGACAAGCACTTCAAGGAGGAAGTGAAGGAAATCTTGGCCAACGACCCGGAAATCCAGACCATCACCGACGCCGACCCGGAGAAGCAGGCAGAACTGCGCAAGGCCGCTGCCGAAGCCAAGTCGCCGCTGATGCAGGAGGCACGTGCAATGCTCCGCAAGTGGGAGGCTGCCGACCCTGAAGTACGCAGTCTTTGGGCCAAGATGAACGAATGGGTCTATGCCGGATTCGACGAGACCTACAAGATGATGGGCGTCGGCTTCGACAAGATCTACTACGAATCGAACACCTATCTGGAGGGCAAGGACCTCGTCCTGGAGGGTCTCAAGGACGGCAAGTTCTTCCGTAAGGAGGACGGCTCTGTCTGGGCCGACTTCACCGCCGAGGGGCTCGACCAGAAACTCCTGCTCCGTAAGGACGGCACATCGGTCTATATGACACAGGACATCGGCACGGCCAAGCTGCGCTATCAGGACTTCCCTATTGACAAGATGATCTACGTGGTCGGCAACGAGCAGAACTACCACTTCCAGGTGCTCTCGCTCCTCCTCGACCGTCTGGGATTCAAGTGGGGCAAAGACCTCGTCCACTTCAGCTACGGCATGGTCGAGTTGCCAAACGGCCGCATGAAGAGCCGTGAAGGTACTGTTGTCGATGCCGACGACCTGATGGCTTCGATGATCAACGATGCCAAGGATGTCAGCTCTGAGCGATTGGCCGACATGACCGACGAAGAGAAGCAGAACGTCTATCGCATCATCGGTCTTGGTGCCTTGAAGTACTTCCTGCTCAAGGTCAATCCAATCAACAACATGGTGTTCAACCCGGCCGAAAGCATCGACTTCAACGGCAATACCGGCCCGTTCATCCAATATACCCACGCCCGCATCAAGTCGGTGCTGCGAAAGGCACAAGACAAGATTGGTGTCGGACAATGCGAATTGGACAACAATGTTGAAATCAGCGAGAAGGAACAGACATTGATTCAGAAACTGGTTGATTTCGAGGGTGTCGTGCTGCGTGCCGGCAAGGAATATTCGCCTGCACAGATTGCGAACTATGCCTACGATCTGGCCAAGGAGTACAACCAGTTCTATCACGACACGCCGATTCTCAAAGAGGAGGACGCACAGAAGCGCCGCCTCCGCCTTATTCTTTCAGCCTGCGTGGCTCGCGTCATCAAGACCGCCATGCGTCTGCTGGGCATCGAGGTACCGGAGAGGATGTAATCAAGCATCCTCTTCTCCCCTCCATATCATCTCCATCACTGCCGTGAATGGAGCTTTTTTCGCAAACTAACCCTTAACCCCGAAACGAAATGCCAAAGGAAGAACAGACTCTGGATGAACAGATGGCTCAAGCCGAAGCCATTGCGCAATATGATGAAGACAAAATCCAACATTTGGAGTGGACAGAGCACATCCGCCGCCGTCCGGGCATGTACATCGGCAAGCAAGGCGACGGAAGTCACGCTGACGATGGCATCTACATCCTTCTGAAGGAGGTCATCGACAATTCTATCGACGAATATGCGATGGGATTCGGCAAACGCATCGACGTGACAATCAACGACGAAGGCAGAGTTTCGGTGCGAGACTACGGCCGAGGCATTCCGTTGGGCAAGTTGGATGCCTGCGTATCGGAAATCAACACGGGCGGAAAATATGACACGTCGGTGTTCAAAAAGAGTGTCGGACTGAATGGCGTCGGACTGAAAGCCGTGAATGCGCTGTCCACCTATTTCTTCGTACGCGCGTGTCGTGAGGGGCAAAAGAAGGAAATCATCTACAAGGCGGCAAAGAAAATCGAGGAGCGCGACATCGAACCGACCGACGAGCAGAACGGCACATACGTGGAATTCATTCCCGATGCACAAATCTTCGAGAACTACAAGTTCCGCATGGAGTTCGTCGAGACGTTGCTGAGCAACTACAGCTACTTGAACACCGGCCTGCTGCTCACACTGAACGGCAAAAAGTTCATGAGCAAGAACGGATTGGCCGACCTTCTCAACGCTCGCATGGATTCAAATCCGCTCTATACGCCGATACACCTCATCGGCGAAGACATCGAAGTGGTGCTGACGCACGGCAACTCCTACGGCGAAGAGTATTACAGCTTCGTCAACGGCCAATACACCTCACTCGGCGGCACCCATCTGGCCGCATTCAAGGAGAGCGCAGCCCGCGTAATCAAAGAATTCTACGTAGCCAAGAACTTCGAATACAGCGACATCCGCAACGGCATGGTGGCTGCCATCTCAATCAAGGTGCAAGAGCCGGTCTTCGAGGCACAGACCAAGACGAAACTCGGTTCGACGCGAATCACCCCCAACCCCGATTCGATTACAATCCAGAAGTTCGTCAGCGACTTCCTGAAGCGCGAATTGGACAACTACCTGCACCGCGACACCGAAACGGCCGAAATCATGTTGAACAAGATTCAGTCGTCGGAAAAGGAACGAAAGGAATTGGCCGGACTGTCGAAACAGG